>CAIMWA010000662.1 GCA_903845045.1 uncultured delta proteobacterium
CTACCTCTTCGGTCGCCCCATACCCGCTCGGGACTTCGAGGCTGCGCTCGCGGCCGTCGCGACGCGCTGACGGCCCCGCGGAGCCCCCGCCGCGCCCTGCCGCGCGTGTGAATGGTTCGCGTGGCCCTGGTTTTCCGCGTCGGTCCTCAAGGTTCGCCGGGGTGCAGCCAATGGGCTCGCCGAGCCCATCGCCGCGCATCGCGGCCCGCGGAGCGCACGTCGCCCGCGCGGGCGGGTCCCACACCTTCCCGTCCGCACGAGGACCATGCAGAACCAAGCGCCGCTGAAGATCCTGCTGGTCGACGACCGGCCGTCGAACCTCCTGGCCCTCGAGCACGAGCTGCGAGAGCTGCCGGCGGAGTTCGTGCGCGCTACGAGCGGCGACGAGGCCCTCGGGCTCACGCTGCGGCACCGCTTTGCCCTGGCGATCCTCGACGTGCAGATGCCCTCGATGGATGGCTACGAGCTCGCGGAGCTGCTGCTCGGCAACCCCGCGACGAGCACGCTGCCCATCATCTTTCTCAGCGCGACGTACGACGACCACGCCCACCGCCTGCGAGGCTACGCGACCGGCGCCGTCGACTACCTCGTGAAGCCGGTGGACCACGCGGTGCTCACCGGCAAGGTGAAGGTCTTCCTCGACATCGCCAAGGCGCGGCGGGGCGCCGAGCACGTCGCGGCCTTGCGGAGCGCCCAGCACGGCGAGCTGACGCGACGCTTCGACGCCGTCGTCGATGCGATGCAGGACGGGTTCTGGCAGGTCGCCGCCGACGGCGAGATCAAGAGCGCCAACGCGGCGTACGCGCGCCTCGTCGGTCGCGAGCTCGACGACATCGTCGGGCGGAACGTCGCCGACTTCGCGATCCCCGCGTCGACGCAGGCGCTCACGGTGCGACGCATCCGCGAGATCGCCGCGCACGGCGGGACGCTGCGCTTCGTGACGCAGCACCGGCACCGCGACGGTCACGCCGTGGACCTCGAGGTCTCGGCGACGCACCTGCCCGCGTTCGACGAGCACGTGGCCTTTCTGCGCGACGTGTCGGACGTGCACCGCGCCGAGGCCTCGATGCGGGCGCTGCGGTCCGAACGCGACGCCACCACGAACGCCCTCGTCGAGATCCTCGACGCGACCTCCGACGGCATCTGGCGCACCGACGCCCAGGGACGCATCCTGTCGGCGAACCGGAGCTACGCGGCCATGCTCGGGTACCGCCCCGACGAGCTGCGCGACCTGCACGTCTGGGACGTCTCGCTCTACGCCCCGACGCCCGAGGCCGCGCGCCGGGTCATCGCCGACATCGCCCACGCCGGACACCGCACCTTCGCGACGGAGCACCGTCACCGCGACGGTCACGCGGTGCCCGTGGAGGTGTCGGCGGCGTACCTCCCGGGGCGCGACGAGGTGGTCGCGTTCTTTCGCGACGTCAGCGAGCGGACGCTGCGCGAGGCGGCCGAGGGTGCGCTGCGCGAGCAGCTCGCCGCGGCGTCCAAGATGTTCGCCGCGCTCTTCGAGGGGTCGTCCGACGGCATGTGGACCGTGGACCGCGAGGGACGCTTCACCTCGGTGAACGAGTCGTTCTGCCGCATGCTGGGACGCGCGCCGGACGAGCTCCTCGGCGAGAAGGTCGCGAGCTTCGCGGCCGGCGAGGCAACGCCGGAGAGCGTCGCGGAGCACATGCAGCGCGTCGCCACCGGGGCCGGCGCCGATCGCTTCGAGCGGCCGATTCGCCACGCGACCGGGCGCGTCGTGCAGATCGAGATGGCGGTGACGTACCTCCCCGAGCGCGGCGAGCACCTCTTCGTCGGCCGCGACGTCACCGAGCGCAACCGCGCCGCGAAGCGGCTCACGGACATCGTCACCGCCACCCGCGACGGCTTCTTGATCGTCGCGACGGACGGGCGCATCACGGCGGCGAACCCGGCGTACTGCGCGATGGTGGGCTGCGCCGCCGACGAGATCGTGGGGCGCCTCCTCTCGGACCTCTCGATGGACGACCTCCACCCGGACGACGTGCTCCACACGCTGCGCGCGGTCGTCAGCGCCGGCGGCCACCTCGCGTTCACGACCACGCACCGGCGCCGCGACGGACGACCGCTGACCCTCGACGCGGACACGCTGCACCTTCCCGAGTACGAAGAGTTCGCGATGTTCCTCCGCGACGTCACGGAGAAGCGCCGCGCCGAGGCCGCCGAGGCCGCGCTGCGAGCCGAACGCGAGGTGCAGGCAC
>CAIMWA010000663.1 GCA_903845045.1 uncultured delta proteobacterium
AACGCTCAGCGCTGAAGCATCGGACCGCATGGGCCGCTTTCAGGCGTTTGTCAGCGGATCGCTCGCCGCAACTGCTGACCAGACTGAAACTGCGGTCACCCAGGCGATCACGTCCCTGCCTCAGGTCGAAATCTTCGCGTCGAAGGATTGGGCAACACGGCTCGAACAGATCCGTAAGCGCAATGCGGAACTCGCCGATACGGTCACGTCCTTCAAGAAGGACATGGAAGCCAGACGCGCGACCGCTCTGGCCTCGCTTCAGACATCTGAGGTGCCACCGCCTCCGTTAGCCGCCGCAGCTCCTGTCTCCCCTCATGGCGCCCTGCAAGATTTATCAGCGGTCCTCTCCACCGAGGCCGAGGCGTTAGCGAAGGCCGATCAGAGTGGAGAGCGCGCGAAGCTGGAAACTGAACGGGCTGAGCTCGCCGATCGCAAGATCCTCACCGCAGGTCGTGATCGCGTGATCAAACGCCGGGACCTTCTCAAGGAGGATGCGCTTTACACCACAGCGCTTGCTGAGGTTCAGACGAAGGGCATTACCCAGAAGGCGAATGAACTCGTCGACACGCATCTGACGAAAATCGTGACAGACCATTTCGAGGTGGAACGCAAAACTTTAGAAATTACGCACCTCAAGGTCGGTTTGGCGCGAAAGAGCGGACAGACCAAGGCCGCGTTCCAAACCAATCCGGGTACCACGCTAACAAAATTGACTTCCGAAATTCTCAGCGAGGGCGAGCAGCGAGCGCTCGCGCTTGCGGCATTTCTAACGGAAATCGCTGTGACGGAAGGAGCGGGCCCGATCGTCATCGACGATCCCGTTTCATCTTTGGACCGTGATCGCGGATTGAAGGTCGCGGCCCGCATCGCAGCCGAGGCGCAAAAGCGCCAGGTAATCGTCTTTACGCACGACTTGATCTTCTTCAACGACCTATGCCGAGAAGCCGACGATCTCGGCGTTACGACTGAAACAATTGCACTCTTCGCCGATGGCGCCAATGCGGGCAAGGTCGATCCCGCCGGGGTATCGTGGAAAGGGTTGAGCGTGACCAAGCGCCTAGCTCGGATTCGGAACGACTTCGCGCCATTGAAAAAGCTCCACACGTCGAGCCCGGCGGACTACGAATTCAAGGTGAAACACCTCTATGGGCGCCTGCGAGACAGCTACGAGCGCCTCGTGGAGGAACACATCTTTTGCGACGTGGTCCGGCGCGGCGTTGACAGGATTGAGACTCAAAAGCTGCGCATGGTGCATCTGTCTGACGCGCTCGCGATCCGATTCCACGATGGTATGACGAAAGCCAATACGCACAGCCATGACAATCCGGCGTCAGACACTGTCTCAATCCCAGATCCAGCCGCCTTCGAGTCGGACCTGGCCTACATTGAGCAGCTCATCATCGACCTCAAGGCGGAGAGCGTCTCGGCGGAAGGCAACCGCCCCAGCATGAAGCCGAAAAAGGATTAGCTCGATCGGAGCGTGCATCACTCCGAGTTTGATCCTCGCACCCTATTACCCAGCGAGTCGATCGCACCACTTCACTCGTCCCTCCCAATGCCGCCGCGTCATTGCACGGTGCTAGCTCCGGTGGCAGACCACGTCGATCCCAGCCCATTGGAAATTCGGATCTCCGAACGTCCCGCCCCGCGCTTCTCGACGCGTACTTGCACGCCGATCCGGTCGATCATGGCGGCTACGTGTGTGATAACACCGACCTTCTGGCCGCGCCCCTGCAAAGTTTCCAGCGCGTCCACCACCATGTCGAGGGTCTCCGCGTCAAGCGATCCGAATCCTTCATCAATAAACAGAGTATCGACAAAGGACGCCCGCCCTTCGAGACCTGAAAGCGCCAGCGCGAGCGCCAAAGAAACCAGGAAGCGTTCACCGCCTGAAAGGCTTCGGGTCGCGCGCACCTCGTCGCCCATGTCTCGATCGATAATATGCAGCGTGAGATCGGATGCTGCCCCCCGGGCAAGCCTATACCGCGGGCTCAATGCGTTGAGATGATCGTTGGCCAGTTGCACCAAATGATCGAGCGTGATGCCTTGTACGAAGCGGCGGAACCGGTCGCCGCCGGCCGAACCGACGGCATCATCGACGGCCTGCCAAATCGTGAGATCGGCTCTCGACGTCTCGATTTCCACCGACAGGGTTGCCGCAGCGCGGCGCGCCTCGTCGTCTCGCACCAGCGCAGCGGCGAGCACGCCGGTTCGCTGGTGCAAGTCTCCAATTTCCGTCGCCAGCACCGCGACGGCGGCGGTCAACGCCTCCGCGTCGGTTGTCTCATCGAACTCTTCAAGGGACCTGTTCAAGTCGTTCTGCCGCGTCAGGACGGCGGCGCCGGCGTCGTTCACGACCCTGTCGATTTCTTGAATTCGCGCCCGCAGCGCTGCGCGCACGGTTGGCTCAGTGGCAATGAGGGCGGAAACCTGATCAAACGACCGCTTAACGCTCTGACAGGCCGCGTTGAATGCCTGCTCGGCTGAAGCGCGCCGCCGCGTAGCGATCTCCAACGCCGAGACGGCTTCCTCGCAGCGGGCGCCCGCCGCCTGGAACGCGGCGGCAGCGGTGGATTTTGCCTCGCGCGCTGTCGCGACGGCTTCGCGGGCTATACGGCGGCCTTCGTTGATCCGCGTGCGGTGACTGGCTGTGGCCTCGCCATCAAAGAGCTTGGCCCGAGCCACCGTCTTCTCGTCTACGACTGAACGACGTTGATTGAGGCGGGCTGTAGTCTCCGTCACCTGCGTCTGGGCATGCTCCGCCGAGGAAGCGGCCGCTGCGCGATCAGGCGCCAACCGCTGCAACGTGAGATCGAGCTCGCCAATCTGCTTACGCAAGACGTCGTATTCTTTAGAGACCGAAATGAATCTGGCGGCCACGCCCTCGGGATCGGCATCGAGCTGATCGGCTGTTCGCTCAACTGCGGCGAGAAAGGGGACGATTTCGCGGTCGATGGAGCCGAGACGCTCAGCGATATCCGTTCCCCGTACCGTGTGTTCCTTGGCCTTCAATTGCGCGGCGTGCAGCCCGGTCCGCCTTTCCTCGATGTTTCGGATCGCTGCCTCGATCGTCCTGCCAAGCGCGTCGTACTCCCGCTGCAAACCGTCGATCTCCGTCCGAAGGCGTCTGGCATCTGCAAGCGGGGCGCCGGCAGCCACCCGCTCCGCCCTCGCCGCCACCGTAAGTGCCGCCAATTCGGACGCGCCCTGCGCGTTCGGCGCGAGTGGCACACTCGCCACCAATCCAGCCCTTTCGCAGAGATCGCTCAATAATGGGCTCTGCTCGCTATAATCGCCCTCGGCCGCCAACGCTTGGCTGCGCGCGTTCTCAATTCCGCGAGTCGCCTCGGACTGTCGCACCTCGGCGGCAGCGAGCGCACGCGTGGCTGCGCCTAAGCGCAGGCTTATCCCGTCCAGCGCTGCATCCAGTTCCTGGCGGCGCCGGCGGACTGTCGCGACCATGTCGTTCAGCGCGCTGGGGTGTGCAAGATGGGGATGATCTGTGCTGCCGCACACGGGGCAGGCTGCATCCGGCGCCAACATGCTGCGCAAATGCGCGGCCTCTGGCGAGACGGCTTCGTCGGCAAGGTCGGCGAGCGGTGCTATTTCCGCACGGGCCGTTCGATCGCGGAGTTGTTCGGATTCGGCGCTGGCGATCTGGCCGCTGGCCGTGCTTACCTCCTGCGCTGCGGCGGTGAGCTCGGTTTCCCCGCGTGCCAGATCCACCGATGCGCGTATATGCCGATCACAGGCTGTAGTCGCCTCTCGCAGAGACTCAAGGACGCGCTGGAGAATTGTTTCACGTTCCAGGAGCGCTGGCTCATCAATCGCAGCAAGGCGGTTTCGGCGTTCGCCGATATCGCCAGTGAGGCCGTCTTTTCGATCGCGATCCGCCGCGAGCTTCTTTGACAGATCCGCTATTTCGCCTTCCAGTCGCGCCTCCGTCTTGCAGGCTTCCGCCGCGCTGGATGCCACCGTGGCACCGTCCCGTTTGAGTATGACTCGCTTCTCCAACAAGGCCGTCGCATCGCTTAGACGGTCGGCAAGAATAGCGCGACCAGGCTGCCCCTTTAATTGTACCGTTGCTATGCGGTGCGCTTCTGCTGTCTGGCCAAGAGTCTTATCAAGCGCGGTGAGCGCATCTACCCGATTGCGCAAAGCCGTCTCTGCCTGCTGCGATTTCTCCGTCCCATCGTTGAACTCGGCCTGGGCCGTCGCAAGTTCCGCGTCGAGCTTTTCCGCCTCGCTCCAGAGGGGGCCAAAACGCTTAAAGATATCTTCTGCAGCCTCGTCGGCCGTTGCCGCCTCAGCAAGCTGAGTTGCCGCCGCCTCGTCGAGGGTCCGCATGTCCTCACGTGCACTTCGCAAATCACCGAGGCGTGAATCGGCTTCGCTAGCTGTGCGCCGTGCATTATCCAAGTCGACGGATAGTGGACGGAGCGGTTCGACAAGGTCGAATTCGGCCAGGGCACCATAGTCATCGGCTGCGGCCTCACGCGCCAAGCGAGCAGCCGTCGCTTGAGCTTCCGCCTGAGCAAGATCGCTTCTAGCGCTAACAACTCGCTTGAAATGATCCAGGTGTCCATTGTGGCGATCACGTTCTGCCGCCTTCTGGGCGACGGCCTCCGCAAGCTGGCTTTGTTCGTCAAGCAGCCGCTGTCTAGCATCGTCATCGAGAAGACCGATGTCGCTACGTCGCTGTTCAAGCTGCTCGACAGTTCTCCGCCGCGCCTCCGTGCCTTCATGAACACGGATAGAAATTGCGGCATAGATCTCAGTACCGGTTATCTTCTCAAGCAATTCGGCGCGCTCGCTCTCGGCGGCGAGAAGAAATGTATCGAATTCGCCCTGGGCGAGAAGCACTGTTCGCCGAAACTGATCGAATGTGAGGTCAGTTCTCGCTTCTACAGCTTCCCGAACCTGGGTCTTACCGGCCGCCACGGCGCTGCCGTCGTCAAGGCGAAACAGCGCACGTTGTTCATTCTGGAGTCGCCCATTTGCGCGACCGCGGGCGCGATTGGCTTCCCAGCGAACACGGTAGCGTTCCCCATCCTTTCCGACGAAGTCGACCTCCGCATAACCGCCGCCGGCCCCACGGCGGAGGATAGCGCGGCCATCATGAATGGAGATCGCCTCTCCGCTGGGATCGGGAGCGTTTTCCCGACGGCCGATAGAGACACGGGGATATTCGCCGTAGAGCGCAAGACACAGCGCATCAAGAATTGTCGACTTGCCAGCGCCCGTCTCGCCTGTGATGGCGAATAGCCCAGATCCTGCAAGCGGCTCGGCCGCCAGATCGATTTCGAACGGCGCCGCAAGGCTCGCCAGATTTGCGCCACGGATCGCCAGGATGCGCATGGTTCAGGACTCCGCGCGCGCACGGTGGAAGACATCCAGATGCGCAGCATCCGGCGCCACGCCGAATGCACGTTCGAACGCGAGTTTGAACAAGTCCTCCGGGTCTCGTTCCGCCAGCCTGATCATCGGATCGGCAACGACCAATTCATTCAGCGTGTCAGGCATCGCGGTGACACGGGCCTCGACGATGCGAACGGGAAAGCTCTCGGCAATGCGGTCGATCTCCTCCCGAAATCCTGGCTGAAGCCCCTCGCGGGCCAGCCGGACCTGGACGAATGGCCACTCGCTAATCGGCAAATCTGGTTGAAGATCCAGCGCCGTCAGGTGATCGCCAAAGTCGGCCAGACGCATCTCACCTGCCTCCGGGAGGCGAAGAAAGGCGACGGGCCGCCCGATCGGGATGTGTTCAGACACGATCTTGACCCCGTCGAGGCTCACAAGGGTCACCCCATGCAAGTACGGCTGCTCCGTGGCGGACAACGGAATAAGTGAACCCGAATATCGGACGGTATCTCGTCCGACGGCCTGAGCTTTATGCAGGTGACCGAGCGCGACATAGCTCGCCTCCGGCGGGAATACATCATGCGGCACTGCATGCTGACCGCCGACCAAAATTCGACGCTCAGCGCCCTCAGACTCGATGCCTCCCGCCACGTGGAGATGCCCAGTCGCGACAAAGGGCAAGCCATCCATGTGCGGCCGCAACGCTTCGAGTAGCTCCGCGTACAGGGTTCGCACGCCTGCGACAACGGGGGAACCCGCCTCGTCATCCAGCCGCGTAAGGTTGGGAAGGCACGCTGCCGTTGGGTAGGAAACGGCGAGGACATGAGCTGCCAAGGCGCCGCTCGCATCGACGATCGGCACGAGGTGGCGCGACGCCTCGATCCGTCCGTCCTGCCTTCGCACATTTCCAACGACTCGGATGTTAAATGCTTCCAATAAGGGACGCGGCGCCTCCAGCCGACCGGCGGCATCGTGGTTGCCTGAGATAATCACGGTTGTCATACGTGGCCGAGCGCGGCTCAGTCGCACAAGCGTGTCGTAGAAAAGTTGCTGCGCTTCTCCAGAGGGGTTTTGGCTGTCGAAAACGTCCCCAGCGATGACCAGCGCATCGACGTCGCGCTCAACGATGATCTCTTCAAGCCGCCCGAAAACTTTGCGGTGCTCATGTTCGCGCGAGAACCCCCGAAGCGTTTGACCGATGTGCCAATCAGCCGTGTGAAGGATCCGGATCACGCCCTGACACCTATGGTCGCGCAGTTTCTTTCCGTTCTACCAACGGCGACCACCCGTCGGGCCCAACGACCGTGCCGCATGCGAGCTTGCAATTCGCAGTGTTCACTTTCAATTAAACACCATCGTATCGAACTCATATTCTTGCTCCACGGCCTGCGATGTAGGAGGCGCGCAAGCGAACCGCAGCTGTGCAAGCTCTAGAATCTATGATTCTTTGCCCGCTATTTGCCGCGAACTTGCACTGCCAATTCTTATTCACGTTGGAAATCCAGACTTCTTCAGAGCAGCTTCCGTCTCCGCTCGATTCACGACGCCAATATGCTGGCGTCGGGCGTCATCCTTGGCGGCGTCGCCAAGTAGCCCCAGGCGCTTCAAGACATAGAACATCATGGCATAGCGAACTGTGAGGACGCCGCGACCTCTCTCCAAGCCATAATCCTTGGCGACCACCGCCTTCTGACTGGCCGTCAGATCGGGATGAGGACCTATCACGACATCGAAGCGACTCTGCCAAAGCTCGTCTTGCTCGCGAGGTGCCCCAGATTCGCCGATGGCACCGACGCCGAGGATGCGTGGTAGCAAAAAATCTTTGAACACGTGATCGAGATGGCAGTACGCGCGCGCATGCCAGCGGAAACCGTCATATCCGAAGGCGTGAGGCGATATCCGCCGCCACACCGGATCCGGCCGCGTCCTGCTCATCGACTGGTAGTGGATGTCGATCGAGCGCGCTTCGCGAACGCCCCCCAGCAGAGCCTTGAGGACAGTTGCGTCAATATCCCGACGCGGCGTCAAGGCAATGTCGGTCTCCGGGATCTGGGTGATCCACGATTCCGATAGGTCGATCAGACCCTCCGCAACCGAGCGCAACCGAGCAAGATATCCGTGCGGATCGGGCCTCAAAAAGTGCGGCTCGAAATGTTCGCTGGCCACGTATCGCTTCGCGCTTTTGTCGTAGATCGCGTTTTGCGGAGCGCGTTCCTGATAGAGGGTGAGGTCCTTAGAAGCCTGCGGGACTGAGACGTCGAACATGTCGATGATGTCCGAACGGTTGACACCGCCCTCCCAGAACAGCCGGAACTCGATAAATTCCAGGCGGCGCTCCACCCCCCACTTCAATGCCGCACGGGCCTCTATCATCGAGCTTTCCTCCAAGACCGATACAGATAAAAAGTAGATGGACATACCTGCGCGATGCATGTAGTTTCTATCCCCATGATGCAGCCGCGTCAACGAAAACCGTCTTGGGCACAGGAGGGCCAGTAATGAGGAAGCCTGGATCGAGACGCGCCATAGCCAACTGGAAACTGGCAAGCACCAGTTCGCAACCACCTCGCAATCCTAGCTCGCGTAGAAGCAGCCGAAGCCTCCGCTTCGGCGTCGCTCATCCAGCTCCCCGGCAAAAACTGGCAAAAGGCGATGAGCGATGAGCATCTCAAATCGGCGAACGATCGTCGTCCACGGCCGATTGGCGATGCGCGAGGTACGGCTCGATGCCGCGCGAAATCGGTGTCACGGCCTACAGATTCTGTCTTTCGAGCAATTAGCCGTCCGCATGGCGGGCGGGTTCGCGTCGGCGATCGACGATGATAGCCTTCGCTCAGCGATTCAGGCAGTTTTGTCCACGATACCGCTCGGCGAATTGGAGAGCATCAAGCTGCTTCCGGGCATGGTTGATGCCGCTGCCGACACACTCCACAAGGTGTGGCGGGCCGGCATCGATCTCGCCGCGAGGGCTGAGGACCATCCCCGCCTCGACTCTATCGCGCGTCTCGAAGCTGCGGTTCTGGCACAACTGCCTCTGGCCACGATGCGACCAGCCGATATCGTCGCGGCAGCCTGCAAGCGGCTTGATCATGCGCCCGCGGTTCTTGGACCGGTCGAAATCATCGGCATCACGGAGCTTTCGCCCTGTTGGCGACCATTGCTGCAAGCGTTGACCGCTCATACACCCGTGCATTGGACCGCTGGACCACGCTCCGCTCCCGCCTGGCTCGAAAGGACCGACGTCGTTGTCTTACGATCAAAGCCAGAGACGCCGGAAATCAACGCCGTCAGCACCGCCACGGCCTATCATGAAGCCATCGAGGCGATCCGATGGGCCCGCGCTCTTCTGGCATCCGGTGAAGCCCAGCCCGCTGACATCGCGATCGCCGCGGCATCGCCCGGAGAATACGACGATCATTTTCTGTCGCTTCGCGCCGACGCCAACATCGATTTGCACTTCGTCCACGGGGTCAAAGTCACGACGACCCGCGATGGCCAAGCAGCCGCCGCGCTCGCCGACATCATCATACGGGGCCTGTCTCAGACCCGGATGCGCCGTCTGGCGGCCCTATGTAGTTCGGACACGGGACCGTTCCGGACTCTGCCCGCGGGTTGGATGCGCGTCCTGCCGACCGACGCACCGCTGGCGTCGGCGCAGGCATGGACCCGCCTACTTGATCGGTTGACCCCGGCCGACTGGCCGGATGGTCAGGACCACGCCACGGCCCTACGCGGCATCGTCGCCATTCTCGCCAAGGGTCCAAGCGCGGCGGCGGAAATCGGAACAACGCTTCTGAATGGACGGGCCTTGGCGATCTGGCGCAAGGCTCTGTTGGCCGGTCCCTCCGGGTCACTCGACGCGACATTGGAGACCCTGAAGCAGGATGACGGCCTGGAGGCGTGTGTGTCCGTCGCCTGGATGCCAGCCAGTGCGCTGGCGGCATCGCCGCGCCGGTTCGTCCGTCTGATCGGTCTCAACTCTTCGCGCTGGCCGCGCGCCATCTCCGAGGATCGCCTGATCTCGGACCATATCATTCCCACCAGCGAGCTTGATCCGCTCCCGGTCGGTGCAGCCGATCGCCGTGATTTCGAAACCATTCTGGCGACCACCGCGGGCCAGGTTGTCTTGTCTCGCTCGCGCCGTGACAGCGAGGGCCGGCTTCTTGGACGCAGCTCCCTGCTCGGTGGCCAAGGTGCTGAGATCTACGTCCGCCGCAACGCCGTCCCAGGCCATGCTTTCAGCGAGACCGATCGACTGATGGCGCGGCCTACGGAGTTCGCCCATGAACCGCAGGCGATCAGCGCCTGGACCTGCTGGCGCAATTGGAACCGCAAAGAAATCACGGCCAATGACGGCCTGGTTCGCGCGGACCACCCCCTGCTTTTGGCCATTCTGGACCGGACGCAGTCAGCCAGCTCGCTCAAACGCTTGCTACGCAATCCGCTCGGCTTTGTCTGGGTCTATGCCATGCACATGCGCACGCCAGAGAGCGGGACGGATCCGCTTGTTCTCGACGCGCTCGGCATGGGCGACCTGGTTCACATGACGCTTGACCGCGCCCTCCAAAAACTGGAAGCGGCGGGCGGCCTCGGCCACGCCAGCGAAACCCAGATCGCGACAGCGGTGAGCAGCGCCGCCGACGAGGTCGCCGTTGTCTGGGAAAGCGAGCGAGCTGTCCCGCCCAATGTGATCTGGCGCC
>CAIMWA010000664.1 GCA_903845045.1 uncultured delta proteobacterium
CCTGAAGTGGCTATCACATTGGCCTGGATCATTCGGTCCATCCCTGCAATGCCAATGGCCGGCAATAAACCACCGATCGTGGTGGGGATCAGGCACTCCTTCGCTCTGCCATAGGCTTCCGGGGTCGAGGGTTGCTCTGTCCGGCTCCTGCTCGGCTACTACTTCACCGCTCGCCAGAATTGACCCACCCCTGCTCTTGAGAAGTGACCCCCTCTCGGATCACTCCCGGCGATCTTGATCGGGATCGGCTTGTGGCTGAAGGCCACCGCGAGGGTGCTCGCCGGCGCGATCGCGGCGGGTCGTTGGTGATGGGGATCGGATCGGAGGAGGAGCCGCTACGGCAGCGGCGGAGCGTCGTCGGCGGGCATCGGGGCGGGGGCGGCGGCGGTCTTGCCCTTGGTGGCGGGCGGGCGCGCGTCGGCTTCGTTCAGCGGCGCCCGGAGCGAGGGCCCCTGGATGCGGACGGTGTGGCACCGGTGGAGCAGTCGCGAGAGCAGCGCATCGACGAGGGGCTTGTTGCCCAGGAACTGATGCCACTCATCGAACTCGAGGTTCGTCGTGAGGATGGTGGCGCGGCGTTGATATCGCTCCTCCATCAGCTTGAAGAAGATGTTCGTCTGCTCGGGGCGGAGGTTGAGGTAGCCCATCTCGTCAATGACGAGGACGTCCACGCGCGCGAGCGATGCGATGAGCTTGCGCGAAGAGCGATCGGCCAGCGAGGCGTACATCTCATCGAAGAGGTCCTGTGCGCGCACGAAGAGGCCGCGGTGTCCGTTCTGGAGCGCCTTGAGCAGGAGGCCCGTTGCGAGGCCGGTCTTGCCGACGCCGGTGGGTCCGATGAAGACGATGTTTTCGGCCTTGGCGACGAAGTCGAGCTCGGCGAAGGCGCGGATCTGTCGCTGCGCGACGCCGGGCTGTTTCTTGAAGGGGAAGGACTCCAGGGTCCACTTCTCGGGCAGCTTCGCGCGGTCGATGCGCCAGGCGAGCGCCGACTCCTGTTGGTGGTGCCATTGCGCGCGGAGCAGTCGCGCGAGCAGCTCTTGGTACGAGAGCTGGCTCTTCTCGGCGTGGGCGAGCTCGTCGTCGAGGCTCTCGGCGAACGCCCGCAGGTGAAGGGACTTGAGCAGCTGTGCGATCTCGTCAGTCATCACTCTCCTCGTCGGCAGTGGGGGGTGTCCGGAGCGTCGGTGGTGGGAAGAAGTCGCCGGCGATGCGGCGCAGGATCATTCGCTCCAAGCGCGCGAGGTCGGTCATGCCGAAGCGTGTGGCCTCGGCGATCGCGCGGTGGAGGGCGTCGGCGGGGTACTCGTCGAGCATCCGGGTGAGCGTGCGGATCTCGCGCACCGATCCTCGGCCGCGCGTGTGGAGCAGCGTCACGTAGTCGGTGAAGGCGGGGTCGCGCTCCAGGAGCCGTCGCTTCTCGGGCGCCTCGACGCGCTGAGCGAGCGCACCGCGCGGCGGCCGGTGCGCGGGGTCGGTGATGCGCTGGTCGCACGCCTCGGTGGCGCGGCGGTGCTCGGCGACGAGGCGCGGTCCGTCGAAGATCTCGATGCGGTCGCGGGACTCGCGCACCTCCATGGGTCGTCCGATGAGGCGCCAGGGCGCCGAGTAGCGGACGCGCAGGACGTGGACGTAGCCCTCGACATCGACGATGCGATGATGGAGTCGGTAGACCTCGGGGACGTGCAGCGGGAGGGCTTTGAGGCGCAGAAGCTCCGTCGCGAAGAGCTCGCGGGGGCTGGCGTGCAGCGCTCGCCTGGGCGTGGCGTTGACCTTGTCGCACCACGCGCGGGCCTGGGCGTTGAGGTCGTCCCAGTCGGTGAAGGTGCGGCCGGCGAGGAAGTTGTGGTCGATGAAGTCGAAGTTGCGCTCGACCTTGGCGGATCGATTCGCGTCGCCGATCTCGTGGGCGACGAACTCGAAGCCGAAGCGATCGGCGAAGGCGATCATCTCGGGCACGGCGACCATGTTTTTGCCGCTGCCGGAACGCACGACGACGTGCGTGTTGTCGATCATGCAGCGGGCGCAGACGCCGCCGAAGTACTGCGCGGCGTCGGTGAGGAAGATCTTGCAGGTGAAGCGGGTGAAGTGCGGGTAGCACTGCAGGAAGATCATTCGGGAGTAGCCGAGGACGAGGGAGGTGCTCTCGATGTGGACGCGGCGTCCGGCGACGATGGCGAAGTGCGGCGAGGTGTCGTGCTGCATCTCGACGCCGGGCTCGAACTCGTAGCGCCCGGCGGGCGGCTTCGGTGCGCGACCGATGGCGTGCCGCCGACAGAACGCGGTGAGCGCCTGGTAGGAGAGCGTGGCGCCCTTGATGGCGAGCTCCTGGTGGACGCGCACGAGGTTGGCCTTGCAGCTCGCGTAGAGGGCGATGATGTCGTCGCGCAGCGGCTCCGCGAGCTCGGCCCGATCGAGGTGCGGCACCGCCTCGGAGCCGGCCTTGAAGACGGTCTTGACGGCGCCGCGCGAGATTCCGAGCGTGCGGGCGATGGCCCTCGCGCCATGGCCCTCCTCACGGAGTCGGAGGATGGCTGTCCGTGTCGATTGATCCAGCATGTCCGAGCTCCTTGTCGCAGCGACCGCGCACGGTCTGGACGGCCTCGATGGCGTCCCCGCAGGCGTGCCGGACGCGCCGTCGCTCGGCCTCGTCGGCGGTGCCGAGGGCGCCGTCGCGGAGGCGACCGTGGGCACGGCGAGCGATGGCGGCGGTGATGTGGAGGTCCTCGAGCAGGGCCTCCACGGGGGTCTTGGGCGATGTCGGTTGGCAGGCCGCCTCGGCGCGCGCCCGCAGGACGACCCGCGGCGCGGTGAGCACGAGCTCGCGGGCCTTGGGGGTGCCCGTGACCCAGGCCTCGTAGAGCGTGCCGACCTCGCGGTCGCTGAACGCCTCGGGCGCGATCGCGTCACCGAGGCGCCGGCACGCCTCGGCGTTGGCGCGCGCCAACGGAACCAGGAACTTCATCGCCGCGTGCGCCCCGATGGCGCCGTGGCGGACGTGGGCCTGCACCGACTCGGGCAGCTGCGAGACGAGGGCGATGCGGCGGGAGACCCAGCTCCGGGTGCGTCCGAAGCGGCGGGAGAGGTCGATCTGCGAGAGGCCGAAGTGCAGGTGCATCTCGCGCAGGAACCACCCCTGCTCGATGGCGCTGTCGGCGTCCCCGGCGCGCAGGAGGCGCTCGAAGAGCAGGGCCTCGGACTCGGAGAGCGACCACGCGATGGCGAGGGTGGTGTCGTGGCGCAGGGTGCGCAGGGCGCGCACGCGCTTGTAGCCGTCGATGAGCACGAAGCGCTCGCCCTCGGGCACGACGACGACGGGCGAGGTCTGTCCGTGCAGGGCGAGCGAGGCCAGCAGCGAGGTCTCGCGGCGCGGGTTGCGCACGCGCAGGGCCTCGTAGCGCAGCTCGATCTGGTGCAGCTCGATCTCCATCGGGGGGGAGCCTCTGCACGCCGTGGCCGCCCGTGACCAACCTCATGCGTGACATCCCGTCCCAGATTTCGTCACGATCCATCGAGAACTGAAGCCGTTTCCGACGGGAGGGTGGCGCGTGACATCGGACCTGCCGGCGTGCGTCGTGTCTCACCGGAAGCCCCCGAAACCCCGGCAAACGCCGCGAGAAGGCGCGCGAGGGTGGCGCGTGACCGGGCGGCCTCCTTGTCCCAGGAATCGAGCAGAATCCGCTGCAATTGCAGCGGATCGTGAGCGGAGGGTGGCGCGTGACGCGGGGTCACGGGGGGGCCTGTCACGCCGGGGGATGCCGCCGCGGCGGAGGCGGCCTTGCGT
Source organism: uncultured delta proteobacterium (assembly GCA_903845045.1). Classification (GTDB taxonomy): domain Bacteria; phylum Myxococcota_A; class Polyangia; order Polyangiales; genus SCUS01. The sequence continues at coordinate 3,785 of CAIMWA010000664.1, forward strand.
CGGGCGCGGCAGGCGCGCTGCCGCTGGCGCTCGTCGTCGCGGGACGCGAGGAGGTCGCGGTCGCGGCGGGTGCGCGCGAGCTTGCGGTCGCGGGACGCGCGGCAGCCGGGGCTACAGACCCGCTGCGTCGTGGTGGCGGTCGGTGCCGGGCGGAACCACCCCCGGCACTCGGCGCAGCGATGGCGGGGGTGGTCCTCGACGGTCATCCCGAGGAGCTACCCGCCGACCAGCGCCAGGCGAGGGTCGAGGTGACCGGGATGGGTCACGTCGGAGCCGGGCGATGCTGGGAACCCGGTGGGTCACGCCGGCGCCGCCGCCGACGACGACGGGTGTGTCAGTTCTCGCGAGCAGGGGTGGGTCATTTCTCGAGAGCGTTGAAGGTGCTCACGCTGCCGCGCGTGGCCGACGCGCTGACCGGGCGCATCGACGTCCACACGCTGTGGCCGCTCTCGGAGGCCGAGATCGAAGGAAGCCCGGGCGACGCGGTGGAGCGCCTGTTCGCCGCGGGTCCGCTCGCGCCGCGGGAGGCGCGGGGCGGGCCGTGGGAGCCTCGGGCCCTCGCGTCGGGCTACCCGGAGGCCAGGACGCGGACGTCCGCGCGACGGAGCGCGTGGTTCGCGTCGTACGTCGCCACCGTGCTGTCCCGTGACGTGCGCGATGTCGCCGACGTGGAGGGCCTCGTCCACCTGCCGCGCCTGCTCGCGCTGCTCGCGTCCCGGGTGACGGGGCTGCTCAACGAGGCCGACCTCGGGCGCACGCTGGGCCTCCCGCACACCACCCTCCGGCGCTATCTGTCCCTGGTCGAGACGCTGTTCCTCGTGGCGCCGGTGCCGGCCTGGTTCATCAACACGGCGAAGCGTCTGGCGAAGGCGCCGCGCATGCACTTCGGTGACGCCGGGCTCGTCTGCCATCTCCTCGATCTCACGTCCGTCGACGAGCTCCGCGGGTCCGCGGCGCGGGGTCCGGTGCTGGAGACCTTCGTCCAGGCCGAGCTGAGGAAGCAGGTCGAGGCGGCGTCGATGCGGGCGCGGCTGCTGCACCTTCGCGCGCACACCGGGCAGGAGGTCGACCTCGTCGTCGAGGGGCCGAAGGGGCGGATCGTCGGCGTCGAGGTGAAGGCGTCGGCCAGCGTCGGCGCGAGCGACTTCGCGGGGCTACGGGCGCTCGCGTCGCTCGCTGGAGACGCGTTTCATCGCGGCGTCGTGGTCTACGGCGGCAGCGAGGTGATCCCCTTCGGGGACAACCTGCACGCGGTACCCGTGTCGTGGCTCTGGAGCTGAGCATCGATTTCGCTCG
>CAIMWA010000665.1 GCA_903845045.1 uncultured delta proteobacterium
CGCTGTGGACGCACGTCTCCGGCGACCGATCTGCGCGACGTCGATTTCGTCGGCGCGCGCGTGGCGGTCGGCTCCGCGGGGGGTGCTTTACGACCGCGGGGGCATGTGACATTCACTGTCCCTCCCCTCATGCCTCGTCGCGCGACACCCGGCCGCCCGGAAGGCCAGTACACCCAGGCCGTGCGGCTCTTTCGGCTGCATCAGCTCCTCGAGGGCCGCCCCAACGGCGTGCACGTCGACGCGCTGGCCGACGAGCTCGCGGTGACGCCGCGGTCCATCCGTCGCGACCTGAAGGCCCTCGAGACCGCGGGCATCGCGCTGGAGTCCGTCGAGATCGCCGGCGAGCGGCGCGTGCGGGTGCGCGCGGGGCGCACCACGGACCCGATCCGCCTCACGCGGTACCAGCGCTACTCGCTCTTCGCGGTGCGCCGGGTCTTCGACGTCTTCACGGGCACGCCGCTGCACGACGACTTCGCGCAGCTCTTCGCCAAGCTCATGGTGGCCGGCGAGGACGAGGCCGCCATGGCCGAGCGGTTCCTCTTCATCCCCGACGCGCCGCGCAACTACCGCCGCCTCAAGGACACCATCTACGAGGTGTACGACGGCATCCTGCGGTCGCTTCCGTTGCAGTTCCACTACGACGGCGGCACCACCGCGGGCACGCGCAAGATCGAGCCCTACGGCCTGGTGCTCTACCAGAACCGGCTGTACGTGGTCGGCCGCGACGTCGTGAAGAACGCGGACCGCACCTTCGCCATCGACCTGATGAAGCGCGTGCGCGCGCTCTCGAGCTCGCCCTTCACGCGCGATCCCGACTTCGACGTCGCGCGGCTCTTCGACGGCTCCTTCGGCATCTTCGGCGGCGGCACCACGCCGCACCACGTCGTCGTCGACTTCGACGCCCGCCTCGCGCCGCACGTCGAGCCCCGCGAGTGGCACCGCACGCAGCGCATGACGCGCCTTGCGAGCGGCGATCTTCGCGTGGAGTTCGACACCACCGGGCTCACCGAGGTGGTGACCTGGGTGCTTCGCTGGGGCGGCGGGGCCGTGGTGCGCGAGCCCGCGGAGCTTCGCGACCGCGTGCGCGACGAGCTCGACAAGGCCCGCGCGCGCTACGCCTGAGCGCTCTCCCGCGGCGTGCGCGAGAGCATCCACGCGCCGAGGGTGAGCATCGCGATGCAGGCCCACTGCGCCGGCGTGAGGCCCGCGTAGCGCGGGTCGCTCTCCGGGCCGAGGTCCGTGGCGCGCAGGAAATCGAGGGGGAAGCGCATCGCCGCGTAGGTCACCGCGAGGGCGCCGGCGACGACGCCCGGGCGGCGCGTGCGGCGGCCCACGACGCCGACGAGCGCGATGAGCAGCGGCGGGAGCGCGAACTCGACGAGGCCCAGGTCGAAGCGCGCGCCGCCGGGGAATTGCACGCCTAGCGGCGACGTCGTGAGGCGCCCGGGGTGGTCGTGCACGACGGCGCAGCCCGCGCGCCCGAAGAGCCAGCCAAAGGGGAACGCATAGGCGCAGAGGTCGATGTACGGCCACGGGTCGAGGCGCTTCACGGCGAGGTACGCGAGACCGGCGACGTTCGCCCCGACGATGCCGCCGAAGGACGAGAGCCCGTGGTGGATCATGAAGAGCTCGCGCCAATCCTGGCGGAGCACGTCGGGGTGATAGAAGACCGAGTCGAGCATGTGGCCGCCGACGAAGCCGCCCGTGTAGACCATGAGCACGAGTCGATCGACGGTCGACGCCGGGCCGAGGCCGACCTCCTTCGCGCGGCGCCCCGCGACGTGGTGGCTCAGCAGCACGCCGATGGCGACGAGCAGGCCGAAGGTGTGGAACCGCACCCCGAGCAGGTGAAACTCGCCGACATCGAGGTAGGGGATCATCGCCGCCGCGGCATAGCGCGATGCACCCGCGCTGTCAGCGGGACGCGTCCCGGGCGCCGTCGGCTTCGACCCGCGCGAGCAAGGCGCCGCGCGCCGTCGCGTCGAGGAGCCGCAGCCGGAACGCCGTCGTCTCGCGCACCTTCGCGATGCCGACGTAGTGCAGCGTGGCCTGCACCAGCGAGCGATGCGCGGCGCGCCCGTGCTTCAGCCAGTACCACCACCAGGGGCTGTCCATGGTGCTGATGACGCGCGCGGTGCGCCCCGCGAGCAGGCCTTTCGGCAGCGCGGCGCCGGTCTGCTCGAAGGCCCAGCCCGGGAGGAACGTGCGGTCGATGAAGCCCTTGAGCAGCGCCGGGAGCGCGCCCCACCACACCGGCGTCACCCACACGAGGTGATCGGCGGCCTCGATGGCCGCGCGCGCGGCGAGCAGGTCGGGCTCGAGCGCCTGGCTCCCGCGAAAGCCCCCGCGCAGGATCGGGTCGAAGCGCAGGTCGCGGAGCGCGAGGCGGGACACCGTCGCTCCGTTGCGGGCGGCGCCGGCGGCGTAGGCGTCGGCGAGGGCGGACGAGAAGCGGCCCGCGTCGGGGTGCGCTTCGATCACGAGGGCGTGGGTCATGGGTTCAACCTCCGGCTCCGTTCGTAGCGCCGCCGAAGGGTGCGAGAAACGACGGAATCGTCATGGTAACCATGCATTCGTGCATGACGTGCCCTGGGACGATTTCCGCTTCTTTCTGGCCGCGCACCGCGCCGGGAGCTTCTCGCGGGCGGCGGTGGCGCTGCGCACGCAGCAGTCGACGGTGAGCCGTCGCATCGCGGCGCTCGAGCACGCGCTGGGGGGCGCGCTCTTTCACCGGTCGCGCGGCGGGCTCGTTCCTACGGCGTTGGCCGAGGCGGTGGTCGGCGAGGCTGCGGCCGCCGAGGCGGCCATGGGCCGGGTGCGCGCGCGCGCGGCGGACCTCGACGGCGGCGTGTCGGGCATCGTGCGCATCGCCGTGGCTCCGGGCCTCGCGCACCACTGGCTGATCCCCCTGCTCCCGGAGCTGCGAGCGAGGCACCCGGCGCTGCGCTTCGACATCGTGGTCAGCCTGTCCGTCGCGGACCTCACGCGGCGCGAGGCGGACATCGCGCTGCGCTTCGTGCGTCCCCGCGGCGAAGGGCTCGTGGCGAGGCGCTTGGGATCGCTGGAGCACGCCGTGCTCGCTCACCCGCGCTGGCGCCGCACGCCCTGGGACGCCCTCGAGTGGGTGGTCCTCGACGTGCCGGGGCTTCGCACCGACGAGGGCACCTGGACCGATCGGCACGGCGGCCGTCCGCCGGTGCTGCGGAGCGCCGACTGGGAGGCGGTGCACGCCGCGGTGCGCGCGGGGATCGGCGCGACGGTGAGCACGCGACGGCTCGCCGAGGGCGCGACGGACCTCGTCGTGCTCGACGCCCCGGCGCCGCTGCCGCCGCCGATGCCGCTGTGGGTGGTGACGCACCGGGCGACGCGCACGCTCCCGCGGGTCGACGCCGTCTGGCAGGCCATCGTGGGCTGGGCGGGCGCGCGACGATCCCGCGCGTCGGACTCGCTCTGAGGCAAAACGACGGCGTCGCGACGATTGCGTCGGACGAAGCGGGACGACGCCCCAATCCCCTCACGAGGCTCGCCGAGGGCGCCTCGGAGCACCGCCGCGGAGGGGCGCTCCGGGCGATGCCGTCGACGGCGTGACCAGCCCCGCAGCGGGCCGGCGCCGCGGTGTGCCCTCGCCCGCCCACCATCTTTCGCACGAGGAGAATTCATGAAGAACACGCACACCACGAAGCTCGCACTCCGGTTGATCGTCGCCCTCGCGGGCCCTGGCTGCGTCGGCGGCGCCGAGGACATCGCGTCGGCGTCGCAGGCCCTCGACAACGCCCCGCTCGCCGCGCGCTCGTCGACGCTGGACCTCGGCTCCGTGGCCGTGGGCTCGACGATCACCGGCAGCGTCGCGCTGACCGACGTGAGCCGCGACGTCGTCGACGTCGTCGACATCACCGTGGACGACACCTTTCCGCCGGACCCGTGCCGCGCGGTGGTGATCCAGCCGTGCATCTTCCCGGGTCAGACCACGGCCCTCGAGGTCACCTGCGCGCCCACCGCCGCCGGCAACTTCGGCGGGCGGGTGACGGTGCGCTACCACGCCGGTTCGCAGTACTACACCCTCGCGGTGGCGCTCTCGGGCAGCGCCGTCGCGCGCACGCGCTGACCGCGCGGGCCGCCTCGATCCACGACACCATGATCCTGCTCTCTCGTCGCATCGTTCCGCTGTCGCTGTGCGTCGCCACGCTCCTGGCGTGCACCTCCACGGCGACGGTGGGCGACCGCGACGACGCGGGCGGAGGTGCGCGCGACGTCGCGGCGACGTTGGACGCGCACGCCGACACATCGCCAGTCATCGACGTGCTCGTGGCGCGCGACATCGTCGACGCTTCCGAGGGAGGCGATGCGTGCACGGCGACGGAGGTCTGCGACGGCGTCGACAACGACTGCGACGGCGCCATCGACGAGGGTTTCTGCCGCATCGGCGGCGCGTGCTTCACGAACATGCAGCGCAACCCGGCGAACGCGTGCCAGCAGTGCGCGCCGCCCGCGGGCACGGTGTCGGGTCCCACGGCGTGGAGCAACGTCGCGGCGAGCACCGAGTGCCGTGCGTCGACGGGCCCCTGCGACCCCGCGGAGGCCTGCGTCGGCGATGGCAGCGCGTGCCCCGCGAACCTTCTCGCGCCCGCGGGCGGCCGGACGTACACGCGCGGAGCATCGCCGTTGACGTTCCTCGACGCGTGCGCGGCGCCCGGGTCGCATCGCGTGCTCGTCGCGGCGGACCAGGCCTTCGTCGCCGAAGCGCTGCCCTTCTCGTTCCGCTTCTTCGGCAATGCCCAGACCGTGGCGGTGCTCGCGGTGAACGGCATGGTGTCGTTCTCGTCGGCCGTCGCCACCGCCGCGCAGGCGAACTCGACGCTTCCCGCGCCGACGCTGCCGGACACCGTCTTCGCGCTCTGGGACGACCTCGAGACCCGCGCTCCCGGCGTGTGCATCGCGACCTTGGGTGCGGCGCCCGATCGCCGCTGGGTCGCCGAGTGGCGCGACGCGGGCTTCTGCTGTGGGGCGGCCTCGGCGGCCCATCTCGACTTCGAGGTGGTGCTCACGGAGTCGTCGCACCTCGTCGACGTGCTCTATCGGCGCCTCGACGACCCCGCTGGGCGCGCGACGGGAAACAGCGCGACGGTGGGCCTCCAGGGTGCCGACGCGGCGACCTTCGACCAGGTGTCCTTCAACGTCGCCGGCGCTGCGCGGGCGGGCTCGGGCCTGCGATGGACCCCGCGGCCCGCGGTGGTGTGCCGCCCGTCCGCGGGCCTCTGCGACCCCGACGAGACCTGCAACGGAACGAGCGCGGCGTGCCCGGCCGACACCCTGAGCCCGGCGTCGCTGTGCCGTCCCAGCGCCGGTCCGTGCGATGCCGTGGAGCGGTGCACCGCGTCGGGCGCCGCGTGTCCGCCCGACGGCTTCGCCCCGACGGCGTCGTCGTGCAGCGCGGGCCTCGCGTGTACCGGCGCGGTCTGCTGCGCGCCGGGCGTCACGCCAGGACCGGAGAGCTGCAACGGCCTCGACGACGACTGCAACGGCGTCGTCGACGACGGCGTGACCCGCGATTGCTACGCGGGAGCTCCCGGCACCGCGGGCGTCGGCGCGTGCCGCTTGGGGGTGCAGGCGTGCGCCGCTGGCGTGTGGGGCGCGTGCGGCGGCGCGGTGCTGCCGGTCCCCGAGGTCTGCAACGGCGTCGACGACAACTGCAACGGCACCCCCGACGACGGCATCGTATGTCCGTGAGCGCACCGATCGCGCGAGGGACCGCTCCACGTTCCAGATGAGACCGCGCGCCACGCCCCTCGCCTTGGCCGCCGCGCTCGCCGTCGCGGGAGCACCGTACGTCGCGTGCGCGCAGCCTCGTCCAGCCGAGGGGCTGCGCCTCGCCGTGACCCGCGACGACGGCGCGTCGTCGTGCCCCGACGCCGCGGTCTTGCGCAGGTTGCTCTCCGCCCGTCTCGGGCGCGACGCCGTCCGCGACGACGCCACCCGCAGCGCCACGCTCCGCTTCCGGCACTCGGGCAACGCGTTCAGCGTGCGCATCCGCCTCGCCGGACCGCACGGCCACGTCACCTCGCGACGCCTGCGCGCGGCGGCGAACGACTGCTCCCGCCTCGGCGACGCCGCGAGCCTCGTGCTCGCCCTCGCCGTCGATCCGCTCGTCGCGGTGCACAACGCCGCCGAGGCACCGGCAACGGCGAACGTCCCCGTGACGACCCCGGCTCCACCCCCGCGCGCCCCACCGTCGCCTCCCCCGGCACCTGCGCCACCGCCCGTCGTGGTCACGCCGGTAGCCGTGGCGCCACCGCGCGTGGCCCGTCCCGCCCCCGTTGCGGGTGCGCACTGGCAGGTCGGCGTGCTCGCGTCGCTCGGCGTCGGCGTCGCTCCCGGCGTGTTCACCGAGGCCCTCGGCGCGGGGCTCGTGCTGCGCGTCGCGCCGGTGCGCGGTCGATGGATGTTCCCCGTGGAGCTCGCCGTCGACGCCCCGGGACGCCTCGACGACGCGGCCCGCAACGCGACGGTCTCGGTGCTGCCCACGCGACTCGGCGCCGCGGGATGCCTTCGCTTCGGCGCGCGCACCGTGGGCTTTGGCTGCGCGACGGCCGCGGCGGGCGCGGTGTTCGCGTGGGGCGGCGGGTACACGCCGGATCGCACCGGTGTGGCGTTCGCGGTCCTCGTCGGGGCGCGCGCGGGAGTCGAGGTTCCGGTCGGACCGCGGTGGCGCCTCGTGGCGTCCGTCGACGTCGCGGGGCTCGCGGTGCGCCCGGCGCTGAGCGTCGGCGGGAGCGCCGGCGGCGTGCTCTGGTCCGCCCCGCCCGTCGCGGCATCCCTCGCAATCGGCGCGGCGTGGACGAATCCGTGAGAATCCTGGCGGCGTCGACCCGATTCCTGGGCGTGACGTACGATCCGGTGGTGCCGACGGTGCAGCACGTCGACCCGCCGGCGCCCTTCGACCTCGGCACGGTCTACGCGCGCGAATTCGACTGGGTGTGGCACACGCTCCGGCGCCTCGGCGTCGCGCCGCGGAACCTCCCCGACGTCACCCACGACGTCTTCGTCGTCGTGCATCAGCGGGCGATGACCTACGACCCGACGCGGCCGCTGCGTCCGTGGCTCTTCGGCGTGGCGTTTCGCGTGGCACGGGACCACCTCGCGCTGGGTCGCAACCGCCGCGAGTCCGTCGGCGACGACGTCGAGGTGACGGACCCGGCGCCGGCGCAGGACCACCTCGTCGAGCAATCGCAGGCCCGGGACCTCGTGCTCGCGGCGCTGCAGTCGCTGGACCTCGACCGCCGCGCCGTCTTCATCCTGCACGACCTCGAGGAGCAGCCCATGCGCGTCATCGCCGAAGACCTCGGCGTCCCTGCGAAGACGCTGTATTCGCGGCTCGCGGCGGCGCGCGAGCAATTCACGGCGGCGGTGCGGCGCCTGCGCGCGCAGCGAGGAGAGCGCCCATGAACGACCCCGAGCTTCCGGACCTGCCCGCCGACGTGGCCGCGCTCCTCGACGATGCCCGCGGCGTGCCTCGCGCCCCCGACGCCGACCGTCGCCGCGTCGCCGCGCGCCTCGCCGTCACCGTGGGCGTCGCCATCCCCGCCGCGTCCCTCGCGGGTGCGCGCTTCGCAGGCCGCGCGTGGCTCCTCAAGGTCGTCGGCATCGCCGCGCTCGTGGCCGTCGGCGGCGGCCTCGCGCACCGGGCCTCGCACGGGCCCGCGACGCACGCGAGAACCTCGAGAGCTCCCATCACGCACGCTCCACTCTTCGTCGCGCCGCAGGCCGCGCGCGTCGCGCCGGAGACACCGCCCACCCCGGAGCCCGTGGCCTCCCCGGCTCCGCTGCCCGCGGTCCCCGCGATCGCTCCGACGGCGCCCGCGCCGCACGCCTCCGTCGCCTCCGCACGCGTCGACGAGGACCAGGCCTTTCAAGCCGAGCTCGCGCTTCTCGAGCGCGCGATGACGGCGTTCGGCCGCGACGACCTCGCCGGCGCATCGTCGGCGCTCGCGCTGCACGCCCGGCGCTTTCCGCGCGGAAGGCTCGCCCCGGAGCGCGAAGCCCTTCGCGTGCGGTGCCTCGCGGCGCGTGGCGACGTTCCCGCGGCCGAGGCGGCGCGTCGGCGGTTCCATCAGCGCTATCCGGGCAGCGTGCTGGGCGCCGCCGTCGATCGGTCCGTCGAGGGCGCCGCGGCGCACTGACCCGAAGGCGCTCGCTCAGCTCGGCGGAACGACCGGCCAGCCGAGGCCGCGGATCGCGTCGGCGTGGCGCTCGGGGTGCAGAAAGCAAGTGTTGACCACGAGCTCGTCGCGGCGCGTCACCACGGTGCCGTCGGGTCGGTAGGCCGTGTAGCCGTGGCTGCGGAACAGCGCGAGCACCGCGTCGGCGGACTCGCCCGCGGTCTCGACCATCCACATGGGACGGCGGTTCCGAAGCACGTCGTCGGCGCCCTGGAGCACGCCGAGCTCGAAGCCCTCGACGTCGATCTTCACGAAGTCGGGCACGGCGCCGGTGCTGGCGACGTAGGTGTCGAGGGTGCTGACCTCGACGCTGACCTCGCGGACGTGGGCGCGCACCGCGGAGCCGGAGCTCAGCGCGAGGCCCTTGTAGCTCTGCACGAGGGAGTTGTTCTGGCCCGAGAGGTCCTCGAGGTAGAGCGTGGCGCGGCCCGGCTCGGCGCCGAGGGCCTTCTCGACCACGGTGATGTTCGCGTGGCCCGCCAGGTTGCGGCGCGTGTACGGGAGGTTGTTCTCGCCCGGCTCGAAGCTGTGCACCCGCCCCGCGCGCCCCACGAGGTACGCGAAATACAGGCTGATGTATCCGATGTGCGTGCCTACGTCGAAGACCGTGAAGCCCGGACGGATGAGCCCGCGGAAGGCCTCCATGGTGTCGGCCTCGCGGTCGCGTCCGTGCCACCAGTACCCGCGGTGGCGGAACGAGTGCAGGCGCAGCGCGTCGCCGGTGTAGTGGTGCCGGATCGTGACGTCACCGGGGTTGAGCCGCGCGAACAGCGGAAACAGCAGCCCGCGCAGGCCGCCGCTGGCCCCCACGACGGATTTCAAGCTCACGACGGCACCACCGCGCAGACCGCGTGTCGATGGCGTGAAGATCGGAAGAGGCAGAGCTTTCGAGGGCGCACGATGCGGCGAGTCTGCACGCTTTCCGAGGGCAGCGGAAGCACGCGTGGCGGCGCGGTGGGGTGTCACGCGGAAGCGGGTCTCATCGTCGCGGAAGTGCATCGTGCAGCGCCGCGACCATCGCTGCGATCACGTCTTCGCGGGTCTCTTGGGTAATGCGCTGTTCGGCGAGGTCGAGCGCATCCCAAGACCACAGCGCGAGGGAGCGGAGCTCGCCTTCGGGCAGCGCGCCTTCCATGGCGAGCATGTAGAGACGCTGGGCGATGCGGTCCGCGCGCCAGGGGTCCTCGGCGAGCGCGCGGGCGAGACGACGCGGCAGCTCGTCGCGCACCCACCGCTCGTCGACGACGCCGAGGACCTCGCGGAGCGCGGACGCCACCTCCCGCTCGTCGCGCGCACCCATCGTCGCCAGCTCGCACACGGACCAGTGCGGGTGCTCCTCGGCCTCGATGATCGCATCGGCCCACGCCACGACGTCCCCGACGCTCGCGGCACCGACCTCGAGCGCCCAGGCGAGCACCTCGGCTTCGTTCTTCACGTCATCGGACACGCGTCGAAGGTAGATCATTCTCGAACATGACGCCGGGGACGGTTTCAACAACTTGCCATTCCGGTGTGGCCGGAGTTCGCGAGACGAAGAGCGCGGGTTTTCAGCGCTTGGGGCGTCCAATGCGTACAGCGAATCTCGGAGTTGACAGAAGAGATGGCGATTTGGCGAAGCGCCCCCGCGTGACGGTGGTGGTCCACCGCGGCGCGTCGGGCGCTTCGCGAAGTCGCGGTTGAACGAGGCCGCGGAGCCTGCGCGACGCCGTCAGCCGCCCATGGGGAAATTGACCCGGGGGCCAGCGGTCGGTCGCGTCGCTCGTGCGTCGATGACGTCGGCGTCGGTGACGAGGCGTCCGTCGCACACGGACCTCACCGACGCTCGCGCCACCCCGGTGGCATCGATGCTCGAATCGAGCGCGATTCGACCGCGCGCAGGGCGAGCGCCGCACTTCGGCACGCCGCCTGGCGACGTCCGTGGCTCCGCCATCGAGGGCTGCCGCGAGATCGTCACGAGGTGTCTCTCTGACGTGGTGCCGGCGCGTGATCCGGCGCTTGGCGCACCAACCGGCCCGTGCCGCATCGGAAGTGCAATACGTCAAGCGAGTCGGCGAGGCGATAGAACATCCCTTGTACGAAGCCCCGCGGCCCGCTGACGTCCGTCAGCCCCCGCGCCAGGGCGCCGTCCTCTAAATCGCTTCATTTTCAGCCATACCGCGCGTGAGCACGTGCAGTGGGTAGTCGTTGTGCCAGCCCGCCTTCTTCTGCTTCCCTCGCACGCCTCGAGCGGTGCTGGTCTCTCGTTTGAGGAGCATCAACGCCATCCGCCGGATGAGCGCGAGGTTGGTGGCGCTCGTCGCGTTGCGGATCGTGCAGTCGTCCTCGCGCATCTGGACGTCGAGCACCCAGTGCAGGCCGTTCTCGACGCTCCAGTGTTCCCGAATGACGCCGGCGAGATGTTTCACCCTGGGTAGCAGGCTGCTCAGGTAGTAGTGCGTCCATTGCTGGATCGCTCCGTCGGACAGCACGCGCGTCCGACGAATCATCACGACCGATCGGATGCCCGGCCAAGCGGCTGCGATCTCGCCGAGCGCCGCCGACGGCACCGCCCAAACGTCGCGAACCTCGTCTCGCCCGTGTCCGTGATCGCGCGTCTGGACCTGGTGCACGCGGACCCCGGCGAAGCCGTCCGCTTCCGCGGCCTCGAAGAAGCCACGCACCTCGGAGTGGAACTTCTTCCGGTTCGCCTTGAGCGTGACGACGTCGTCCGCCTGCCCGTCGATGACTCTCTGTGCCGTTTCCTTCGCGGTGTTCCCGTCGTCCATCGTCACGATGGCGCCTTGCAGCTTCAGTGCGTCGAGCATCGCGCGGATCGCGGCACCCTCTTCGGGTGCGCCCTCCACCGCCTCCTTCGCAAGCAGCAGATGCTGGGCGCTCACCCAGGCGTGTACCTGATGAAGCGCCGTCCGACCGAACCCTCCCCGCAGTGCGCCGCGCAGTGCCTTGCCATCGAACGCGACGACGAGCCCCTTCAACGACTCGGCGAGCCCCTGCACCCAGGAGCGCGCGCACGCCTCGAATTCCCGCGGACGAATCGACTCGAAGAGGTCGCGGAAGACCTTCTCCTTCAGCGGCCGACCGGGCATCTCGAGGAACGTCGCCAGCCGCGACTCCTTTGAGGCCGCGAAGGTCTCGAGGTCCGTCCAACCCTCGGCGCCGCAGATTGTCGGCCGGGACGGTGGTAAATGGGTAACTCGCACTCGCGACGATCGCGTATCTGCGGAAATATCGCAGAACTCTCATCCCTTTACCTATTTACCACCGTCCCCGTTCAACCTCCCCCGCCTCGGGGGAGGGGCGCCGAAGGAGGGCCGCGACGAACGAGCGTCGGCGGTCGTGATGGGCTGCGTGAAGCGCTGAAATACCGCGCTCGGCGCGTCGTCTGACGCCCCTCCCTCGAGGCGGGGGCTCCGGTCGACGCGAACGCCCTCGAGCGCTGCGCATCATCCGGGATGCCTGGAACGGTGGGCGCGTGGCGGGGGTGGGGGCTCGAGGAGACACGGTGAAGCTCCAGGCTCTGTCGGTAAAGCAGGGTTTCCCGCATCCTCGTTCAGGAGGTCGCAGGCGACGAGCACTGCGCCTTCAGCGCGCATGTCCGAGCACGGACTGCGTGCATGCAAGATGTTGCGAGCCCCCGATCGGGACATCGGAGCGAACCGACCTCTCGAGGTTCGTCCGATATCTCCCCGGCACGCGTCGCCCGTGGACATCGCGGCGAGCGCCCTGCTACATCGATCGTCTCCATGGGCTCGATCACCGCGAACGACGCGCAGTACCGGATTCGGCGTGTGGTTTCGGGCGACGAAGGGCGCTTCTACGAGCACGTGACGCGGCACCTTGCGGAGTCGGGTGACGGCGACGTCGTCTTTCACCCGCAGACCGCCCTCGCCTCGCGGGACGAGCGGGAGTACGTCGAAGAGCTTCGCACACGTTGGTCGACGCCGATGGACCAGGTGGGTTGGGAGGCTGCGTGGGTCCTCGAGAGCGGCGACCGCTTCTTCGGTCATCTGGACCTCCGCTCGGGACGCGTCGCATCCGCGCTGCACCGCGCTGTGCTCGGCGTCGGACTCGAGCGTCACGTGCGCCGACGGGGCTTCGGCCGAGAGCTCATGCGGTCCGCGATCGCCTGGGCGCGCGAGCCGGGCGGTCTCGACTGGATCGACCTCTGCGTCTTCGCACACAACCGTCCCGCCCGCGCCCTCTACGCTGCGCTCGGGTTCGTGGAGGCCGGCACCGTGAAGGACGCGTTTCGCGTCGACGGCGAGTCCATCGACGACGTGCAGATGTGCCTCGACCTTCGAACGCACGCCGTGCGCTGACCTTCGTCCGCGGCCGCGTCGCCGTTGAACGCGGAAGCGACCTGCCGCCAGCCGTCAGCGAAAGGCCCCGCGCCAAGGTCGAACGCCCGTCCCGGTTCCGTCGATGGGCGTGCCCACGGAGACGATGGGACGCACGCACGCCGGCAGGAACCCCTCGGGCCGCGCCACGAACACCCGGTTGCGCCCGCCGCGCTTCGCCTCGTCCCTGGCGAGGTCGGCGCGCTCGGCGAGGGCCCCGCGCTCGATCAGCGGCGTCGACGCAACACCGATGGAGAGCGACAGCCGCACCGTTCCTCCCGCGATGGGGAACGCGTGGCCGACCACCGTGGAGCGCATCGTCTCGGCGAGGGTGATGCCCAGCGCCTCGTTGCAGTTCGGGAGCAGCACCACCATGTCGTCGCCGCCCTCGGCGTAGGCGTGGCCGAAGCCCCGCGACATGGCCTCGATGAGGCGATGGAGCTCTGGGAGGAGCTCACGGTCCACGACGCGCTCGGTGTACCTGGCGTTGAACGACTTGAAATAGTCGGCGTCGAGCGAGAGCACGGTGCACCCGAGCACGCCGTCGGCCTGCGCGAGGTCCCGCGCGAGCAGGCTCGGCGCATCGAGGATGCCGAATTTCGCATGCTTCTCGCGCGCCGGCGGGGCCGGGGCGGGGGCGGGGGCCGGGGCTTCGCAGTGCGGCGTGACCCACCCCTCGGCGGCGAAATTCTGCTGCGATGCTCGCTCGCGGGGAAAGACGTCGTCGATGACCTCGGCGTCCCAGACCGGCGGCGGAATCGCCGGCAAGCGCCGCTGCGGACCGATCGGCACCGTCGCCAGAGCCGAGTCGATGCCCGCGTGCCGCGTGATGCTCTTCGAGTCTTGGGCCTTCCAGTCGAACGGCATCGCGGCGCTCCTCTCGTAAGCATGGAACATCGTCCGCCGAAGCCGGGACTTGAGTGCGATTCATCCTCCTCGGTGCACGCTTCGACGCGCACCCTGACGTGTCATGTAGGCCCACCTGCGTGACGGACCGACGCGCGGCCGGGCGGTTGCTCCGGGCGGCCTCGACCGCCGGTCAGTCGTCCGCGCCGCCGTCTTCGTCCGAGGCGTCACCGCACACGAGGAACCGCGCGCAGTCCGGCGTCACCGAGGTCGCGATGGATGAGAGCTCCCCGTCGAGCTGCGTCGCCAGGGCGTCGCACGCAATGGCCCCGGCGCTCACCACACAAGCCGACAACGCATTTTCGTCGATGCGGCAGCGCCCCGACGCCACGAGCAGGCCGACCGTCGACGCCAGCGACCGGCGCAGTCCCGCGAGGGCCGCGCGGTCGTCGTCGGCCACGGCGCCGTCACGCTCTGCGGCGTAACAAGTCGAGATTCGCTCCACGAGCGTGCGCGCATAGCTCTCGGCCCAAGGCGGCGGAGCTCCACCCGACATCGAAGAAGGTGCGTCCTGCATCGCGTGCGCGAGCGCATCGCAGTCCGCGGCGCGAACCCGATCGACGCACTGCGCCTCGGCCTCGCTGCCCGCGCAGTCCGTCGCGCCGAGACCGCGGGCCACGGCGTCGGCCATGGGTGCGACGGAGTCTCCGATCAACGAACGGTCGTCCTCGGTGATCGCGTCGCCCTCGGTGCCGGCGCAGGCGATGAACCGCTCGGCCACCGCACGACCCAGCGCCGCGCTCACCCTCGGAGCCGTCTCCGCGACCTCGGCCACCTCCGGGTCCGGAACCTCCTGCCCCCGGGCGACTCCCGAGAACGCGGCGAAGACCACGATCCATCGCGCGCGCATCGGCTACGACCTCCCCAAACGACGCCAGCCCGGCGTGCCCACGAGGCCCACGGCGAGACCCGCGAAGAACCACAGCGCCGTCCACCCCGGCGGCAAGGGTCTCTGCCGCGGCGGCCCCGCACGTGCCGGAACCGTCTCGAGCGCGGACGGAGCCTCGTCAGCGGGAGCGGCCCCGGGGGACGGAGCCTCGACGACGACGGACTCCGGCGCCGCGGCGGGCGCGGTCGAAGCATCGGTGACGGCGGACGGTACCGCCGGTGCGACCGCGACGGCGGGCGGTGGCGCGGCAGCGGTCGCGGGGGGCGCCGACGGCGCGGACGTGGCGGGCGGCTCCGCGGCGGAGGCGGTGGCGGTTGCGGGAGGCGCGTCGTGGCGATGGTGGTGGTGATGCCCGCGCGTCGCTGCCTCGACGGCCGCGACCACGGCCGCATCGGGAGCGGCCGCCGGCACGACCGCGGGCCCGGCGTCGGGATGGTCGTGGGCCCGTCGCCGGAAGCCTGCGAGCAGCGTCGCAAAGGGCCTGGGCTCGGGCCGCGTCGGCGCCGCCGCGGGTCGCGACCGGCAGAGGAATCGCGCGAACGCTCCGCCCGCACACCGCGCATCGACGTGGGCCGCCGGTCGACGCGCATCGGCGCGAACGGCGCTCGACGGTGCCGCCGCAGCCGACGTCTCCGGCGAAAGCGTCGGCGGGAGGTGGCCCAGGGACCACCCGACCACGGGTGCCGCGACGACCGCGAGGGCTGCGACGGCGTGCACCCCGGAACGCAACCGGCGACGGATCGCCGCGCTGCGCGTACGCGTGGAACGCTCGGCGAGCTCTCCCAGCACCGCGGCCGCGAGGAGGCCGAGGAGCACCCCCACGACGGCGGCGATGGCCTTCCGGGTCGTTCGCTCGCGCGACGGCCCCGGCGCTGGACCGGCGGGCGTCGCCGGGGTGGCAGACTCCGCGTCCTGCACGAGCTCGAGGGTGTCGCCGGGGCCTCCGCCGCCGCGCCCGAGGCTCTGCGCGCCGCGTCCGCCGAGGATGCCGGTGGTGCGTTCGGCGGGCTCCGTCGCGTCGCCGGAGCCGGCGCCGACGTGCATCCGAAGGTGCCGGCCCGGACCTGCAGCACGTACGGGGCTCGACGTCGTCGCGAGGAGCGGCGTGTCGACGGTGCCGACATGCTCGCGGGGCTCGCTCGCGAAGGTCATCAGCATCAGCGCGCCGCCGATCGGCAGCACGATCACCGAGGCGGCGATGCCGAGGCGCCTCCATCGCGGGTCCATTCCAACCTTCAACGAAGGGCCGCCGGCGTCGTCGGTGCGGTGCGCGAGCGTCGACGCGGACTGCGCGGCGCTCTCCGCGACGACGGTCACCTTGGTGAAGCCGAGGGAGGTGCGAACGGTCTCGACGAGGCGAATCCACGGGGTGCTGTCGTCGATGACGCACACGACGAGTCCAGCGTCTTGCAGCCGAGCGCTCGCGGCTTCGAGAGCCGACAGGTCGTCGCCGCCGGCCAGGCGCACCGGAGCCCGGAGGGTTCCGCGGATCGCGCCGTCGAAGGCCGCGCGATCGATGGACGCCGGCAGCGACCTCGCGACGTCTTCGAGCGCGGCGCTCGTCGCGCCCGGACCTTCAAGCAACACCAGCCGATAGCGCGCCACCCCGTGATACCCCCCTCGGTATTCCGTCGACAGAGCGCAGTCTTCGGAAATCTCTCCGCGGCGTCAAGGCCACGGACGGGCCGTCACGACTCTTCGGCGGCCACCGCGAGCGCGACCGACAGCATCTGCTCGAAGCTCCGCGCGCGGTCGTCGGAGCTGAGCTTCTCGCCCGTCACCAGGTGGTCCGACACCGTGAGGAGCGTCAGCGCGCGCGCGCCATGCTCCGCCGCGACGCCGTACAGCCCCGCGGCCTCCATCTCGAGCGCGAGCACGCCGAGCGCGGTGAGGCGCTCGTTGAGCCCCGAGGGCGGCGCGTAGAAGAGGTCCGACGAGAAGACCGTGCCGACGCGCACGGGAACGCCGAGGCGCTCGGCGGCATCGACGGCGCGGCGGCACAGCGCGAAATCGCCCACCGCAGGCAGGTCGTGGCCGAGGCAGCGCGTGCGGTTCACGTTCGAGTCGGTGCCCGCCGCGAGCGCGATCAAGACGTCCCGCACCCGCACCGACCGCTGGATCGCCCCGCAGCTTCCGACGCGCAGCAGCACCTTCGCGCCGTACTCGCGGATGAGCTCCGTCGCGTAGATCGAGACCGACGGGATGCCCATGCCGTGGCCGAGCACGGACACCCGGCGGCCGGCGAAGGTGCCCGTGAAGCCGAGCATGTTGCGCACGTCGGTCACCTGCCGCGCGTCCGTCAGAAAACGCTCGGCGATGAACGCCGCCCGCCGAGGGTCGCCGGGCATCAGGACCACCGGCGCGAAGTCACCCGGGGACGCGGAAATGTGGGGTGTGGACATCGTCGGGAGCATCCTCCACCCGGGGACGGTTTCAACAAGTTGCCATTCCGGTGTGACCGGAATTCCGCCCCGCGAAAAGGCTCGATTTCTAGAATTTTTGAACGAACGAATTCCGGTCTCACCGGAATGTTGAATTGTTGAAACCGTCCCCGGGGCTCTTGGTCCCCCTGCCTTTCGATCACTCGCCCCACGCCGCCCGATCGTCGCCCGGCCGCGGAAGACGCCCGGCGAGCCACGTCGCGGCCATCGACGGCGCGAAGTTCGCGTCGGTGGCCTCGATGAACCACGACAAGAAGTCTTCGGGACCGCCGTTCAACGCCGGCGAGGGCGAGACCGGGTAGAACCGGGTCGGCAGGCGGCGCTCCATGGAGAGCAGGTTCAGCACGTGTCCGAGCTCCTGCACGACGCACCACGACAGGGGATCGTCGATGTCGAGGCGGAGCTTCACCCACCAACACCCGGTGTCGTACACGCCGTCCGCGACGACGTGCGCGCCGGGGATGAAGTCGAGGAACTTCACCAGGGACTTCATCGGTCGACACGTTACCAGAGGCGACGAACCACGCGGGGGTTGCAGGCTCGCTGCCTTGCTGCCCATGCGCCCGAGCGAGGATGTGTCCCGCTACGCCGCCATCAGTCGAAGCGCCCGTCCGGTCCCAGCCACACGCTCACCTGCCCGTCGCGGTCCGTGCGACGCAGCGGGATCCCGAGCGCCACGAGCCGCGCCAGCACCGACGGATGGGGATGTCCGAAGGGCGACGGGTGACCGCTCGACACTAGAGCCACCCGCGGCGCGAGGGCCTGGAGCCACGGCTCCGTCGAAGACGTGCGGCTCCCGTGATGACCGAGCTTGAGCACCGTCACCGGCGCGAGCCCGCGACGGACGAGATCGCCCTCGCCCGCCGCCTCGAGATCGCCGGGGAGCATCGCCGAGGCGCGTCCGAGGTCGACGCGCAGCACCAGCGACGCCGCGTTCGGTGACAGGTTCGCGGTGAGCCCCGCACACGGCGCGAGCACCGTCAGCATCGCCGCGCCGAAGCGATGCTGACCGCAGAGCGACGGCACCGTGCGCCGCGGCACCCCTCGGCGTTCCGCGGCCTCGCGCAAAGCCCGATAGAAGCCGGCGGTGTGCAAGGCCTCGCCCTGCCCGGTCTCCCAGAACTCGTGCACGGTGATCCCGTCGAACACCGCCGCGAGGCCGCCGCCGTGGTCGGGATGGGGGTGCGTCAACACTGCGAGCGCGACCTCCGACCTCCGCGTCGCGCGAAGCCACGGCACGACGATGCTTCGCCCCGGATCAGCCTCGCCGTGCACCGCGCCGCCCGCGTCGACGAGCACCGTGCGTCCATCAGGAAGGTCCAGGACCAGCGCGTCGCCCTGCCCGACGTCGAGGGCCGTGATGCGAACGCCGCCGTGCGTGTCGCGTTCGCTTCGTACGCGAAGCTCCGAGACGGCGCAGACCACCACCGCCGCCGCCATCAACGCGCGCCCGCCCGCGCTCCGCAGCGAGCGCACGAGCACCGCCGCGCCCACGAGCGCAACGGTCTGCGCGAAGGTCGGCACCGCGGTCTCGATGCCAGCGAGGGGGATGCGTCCGAGCAGCGCCGCCCCGGCGAAGAGCAGCCGCAGCGCGTGCGCATCGAGCCACCCGAGCGGCACCGCGAGCGCCGGCGCGAGGTGCGCCGCGGCGGCCGTGGCGAGGGTCAACGGCAACGTCACCGCCTCGGCGAAGGGGGCCGCGACGACGTTGCCGAGCGTCCCGAGGGCCGGGGCGCGTCCGAAGCGCAGCGCGAGCAGCGGGGCCACGGCGAGGCCCACGCGCACCGTGGCCACCAGGGCTTCGCGCAACGCCCGCCGCGCCCGCGCGACACGGGAGCTCTCGCGCTCGGGGGCCTCGTCGGGTGCGTGCAGCACGAGCACCGCGGTGGCCACCGTCGAGAGCTGCAGCCCCAGGTCGTGGAGCATCGCGGGGTCGGCGAGCACCATCGCCAGCACCACCACCGACAGCACCGATGCGGGGTGCGCGCGGCGTCCTGCGAGCGCCAGCGCCGCGGTCACGACGCCAGACACGAGCGCCCGCACCGACGCCGGCGACGCCCCGGTCATCAGCACGAAGAACCCCGCCGCGGGCAGCGGGAGCACCTTCGCCGCGCGCACGCCGAGTCCTCGCGCCGCAAGCCACGGCACGCGCCGCCCGAGCCACGCCGCGACGGCCCCGAGCACCGCAAGCACCATGGAGACGTGCGCGCCGCTCACGGCGAGCAGGTGCGCGAGGCCGGTCTCGCGAAAGGCGTCCAGTTCAGCCTCGTCGAGGCCTTGCTCCTCGCCGAAGAGCAGCGCTCCCGCCCGCGCCGCATCGGCGCCCCCGAGCGTTCGACGGAGCCCCGCGTCGACGGCTCGACGCGCCCGCCACGCGCTGCGACGCACCCGAGCCCACGCCCCACCGGAGCCCGGCTCCACCTCGCACGCTGCCGTGCGCACGCGCCACGCGACGCCGCGACGAAGCGACTGCATCGCCGGGTCCTCGAGCGGGGGGTTGCGCCACGGGATCACCGGACGCGCGGTCACCACCGCCGACAGCACGTCGCCCGGCGCCGCATCGCAGCGCCCCGCGGGAGCCGTGAGCGACACCGTTCCGAGCGCCGTGCCCTCGACGACGCAGCGGACGCCATCGCCATGGGCCTCGCATCCCCGGGCCACGCTGCCCGTGACGCGACGGGCGTGCACCGCGGGAGGCGCGTTCCACCAGGGGACATCGTCGCCATGGACGCCACCAACCGCGAAGGCCGCCACCGCGACCATCGCTCCGACGGCCGCGGCCCCCCGCGCCCGGGCGAGCAACGCCGACGCCACCCCGAACACCGCCCAGGCGACCCCGCCGGCGGGACCGACGGCACACCCGAGGGCAAAGGAGGCCAGCAGCAGCGGGAAGATCCAACGCACCGCGGCATGCCGATCACGACGCGTGCCGAAGTGCTTTCCCGAGGAATTCAAGGATCCGCCAGGGTGGCGGGGTGGCGGCGGCGGGTGGCGGCGGGGGTGGCGGTGGACCTTCCGGCTTGACGACCCTGACCCTCACGTGTAGGGAAGGTTTCGTTCAAACCCTTACGTGAGCGTGAGGTTCAGCCACCCCCATGACGGTCCGACTTCCCATCGCGCATCCCGAGTCGCTCGCGCCCCCGCCCAAGGGCGATGGCGTGCTGCTGCTGCGCGTGGGCGACCTGGCCCAGCGGACGCAGAAGTCCGTGCGGGCGCTGCACCTCTACGAAGAGCTCGGGCTGCTGCTGCCCATCGAGCGCAGCAAGGGCGGCTTTCGGCTCTACAGCGACGACGCGGTGCTCCGCGTGCGCTGGATCTCGCGGCTGCAGGACCTCGGCTTCTCGCTCCCGGACATTCGCGAGCTGGTTCGCGAGTGGGAGCGATCGCGCAGCGCGACGGACGCGATGGCGAAGATCCGCGGGCTCTACCGAGACAAGCTCCGCGACGCCGAGGCGCAGATCGAGCGGCTGCAGCAGCTCCGCGACGAGCTTCGGTCTTCGGTCTCCTACCTCGAGGTCTGCGACGAATGCGCCCCGGTGAAGGCCGTGTCGTCGTGCCCTGAATGCGATCTTCATGGCTGCGGCGCGCCCGAGCTCGTCGCCGGCCTCCACGGTTCCCGACACGACTGAGATGGGAGTTCCCCGATGGCGCTGAAGTTCCCGATCTACATGGACTACCACGCGACGACGCCCGTCGATCCGCGCGTGCTCGAGACGATGCTCCCGTTCTTCACGGAGAATTTCGGCAACGCCGCGTCGCGCTCGCACCGCTACGGGTGGGTGGCCGAAGAGGCCGTCGGCTACGCCCGCGAGCAGGTCGCGACGTTCCTCGGCGCCGACCGCCCCGAGGAGATCGTGTTCACCTCGGGCGCGAGCGAGAGCGACAACCTCGCGCTCAAGGGCGTCGCGGAGTTCTATC
This sequence comes from uncultured delta proteobacterium, assembly GCA_903845045.1. Taxonomy (GTDB): domain Bacteria; phylum Myxococcota_A; class Polyangia; order Polyangiales; genus SCUS01. The sequence continues at coordinate 20,708 of CAIMWA010000665.1, forward strand.
GCGACAAGGGAAACCACATCATCACGACGAAGATCGAGCACAAGGCGATCCTCGACACGTGCAAGCGCCTCGAGAAGGAGGGCTTCGAGGTCACCTACCTCGATGTGGGCAAGGAGGGCCTCGTCTCCGTCGACGACGTGCGCGCGGCGATCACCGACAAGACCATCCTCGTCTCGGTGATGCTCGCGAACAACGAGGTCGGAACGATCCAGCCCATCGCGGAGATCGGCGCGCTCTGCAAGGAACGGGGGGTGATCTTCCACTCCGACGCGGTGCAGGGGCTCGGCAAGACCGAGTTCGACGTGAAGGCCATGGGCGTCGACCTCGCCTCGGTCACTGCGCACAAGATCTATGGTCCCAAGGGCGTGGGCGCGCTCTACGTGCGGCGGTCGAAGCCCCGGGTGCGCCTCACCGCGCAGATCGACGGCGGCGGCCACGAGCGCGGCATGCGGTCGGGACCGCTGAACGTTCCGGGCATCGTGGGCTTCGGCAAGGCCTGCGAGATCCTAACCAAGGAGTGGCGCGCCGAGGCCGAGAAGCTCCGCGGGCTCCGTGATCGCCTGAAGCACAAGCTCTTCGCCGAGCTCGACGAGCTCTTCATCAACGGCGCCTGGGGCGACCGGCGCCTTCCCAACAACCTCAACGTGTCGTTCGCGTACGTCGAGGGCGAAGGGCTCATGATGGCCATCAAGGACGTGGGCGTGTCGTCGGGCAGCGCCTGCACCAGCGCCTCCCTCGAGCCGTCGTACGTCCTCCGCGCGCTGGGCGTCGACGAGGAGCTCGCGCACACGAGCATCCGCTTCGGCCTCGGGCGCTTCACCACCGAGGAGGAGGTCGACTACGTGGCCCGCCTGGTGATCGACAAGGTGAAGAAGCTCCGCGACCTCTCGCCGCTCTACGAGATGGCGAAGGAGGGCGTGAACCTCAAGGACATCGCCTGGACGGCGCACTGAGCCGTTCGCGGCACGAGAAGGAAGAGAAGGCACCATGGCATACAGCGACAAGGTGATCGATCACGCAGAGAACCCGCGCAACGTCGGGACCCTCGACAAGGACGACCCGAGCGTCGGGACCGGCCTCGTGGGCGCTCCGGCGTGCGGCGACGTGATGCGCCTGCAGATCCGCGTCAGCGGCGAAGGCGTCATCGAGGACGCGAAGTTCAAGACCTTCGGCTGCGGGTCGGCCATCGCGAGCTCGTCGCTGGCGACGGAGTGGCTCAAGGGCCGCACCCTCGAAGAGGCCGGGAGCATTCGCAACACCGACATCGTGAAGGAGCTCAACCTTCCGCCGGTGAAGATCCACTGCTCGGTGCTGGCCGAGGACGCGATCAAGAGCGCCATCGAGGACTTTCGCAAGAAGCAGTCCTCGCGCAGCGGAGCCTGATCGTGGACGGAGGAGGAGGAGCGACGATGGTCGAGCTCGCGGTGAAGGTGAGTCCGAGGGCGGTGTCGAAGGCCAAGGAGGCGCTCGTGAAGCGCGGCACGCCCAGCGCTGCGCTTCGGCTCGGGGTGCGCGGCGGCGGGTGCTCGGGGTTCTCGTACGTCATCGAGTTCGCCGACAAGCCTTCGACGCGGGATCACGTCTTCGACTTCGACGGGCTCTGCGTCGTCGTCGACCCGAAGTCGCTGGTGTTCCTCAACGGCACCACGCTCGACTACGAGGTGCAGCTCATGAAGCACGGCTTCAAGTTCGTGAACCCCAACGAGTCCACGGGCTGCGGCTGCGGCGACAGCTTCGGGGTCTGAGCGGAGCCCTGGCGTGGCGAGCGATCCCTTCGAGGTGCTCGGCGTCCCGCGGCGCTTCGGGCTCGACGGCGCGGCGCTGGCGCAGCGACACCGCGACCTCTCCCGCGCGCTGCACCCGGACCGCTTCGGCGACGCCGCGCCCACCGAGCGCCGCGCCGCCATCGAGCGCGCCATGGCCATCAACGAGTCGTTTCGCGCGCTGCGTGATCCGCTGACGCGCGCCGAGGCGCTGCTCGCGGTGCACGGCGCCGCCCTCGACGAACGCGCCCGCCCGGACCCCGCGATGTTGATGGAGGTCATGGAGCTGCGCGAGGACCTCGAGGCCGCCCGCGGCGACGCCCCGCGCATCGAGTCGCTACGGGATGCGGTGGCACGGCGCGTGGCCGCCGAGGAGTCCGCGCTGGTTGCGCTCTTCGACGCCGACACGCTCGATGGCGCCGCCCTCGCGAAGGCCCGCGCATCGGTGGTGCGGATGAAGTATTTCCGGCGCTTCGGCGATGAGGCCGACGCTCTCGCCGGGTGAGGCACCGACCATGGGACTCCTGCAGATCTTCGACCCCGCCGCGCGGCCCACGCCCATCGGCATCGACCTCGGCACCACCAATTCGCTCGTCGCGTACACCGTCGAGGGCCGCCCCGAGTGCGTGCTCGACTGCGACCTGAGCCCGCTGCTGCCGAGCGTGGTCCACTACCTCGCGCACGGCGGAGTGGTGGTCGGCAACGAGGCCCGCGCCAAGGCGGCGCTGCACCCCGTCGAGACCCTCGTCTCGGTGAAGCGCTTCATGGGCCGCGGCGCCGATGATCCCGAGACGCGGCGGCTGGGTCCGTACGCGTTCCTCGAGGCCGAGGCGGGCGGATCGAACACCGTGCGCTTCGCCGTCCACGGCCGCGCCGTGACGCCCGTCGAGGCGTCGGCGGAGATCCTTCGGGTGCTGCGCACGCGGGCCGAGGAGAAGCTGCGCACGCTCGGCGGCGCGGTGATCACCGTGCCCGCGTACTTCGACGACGCCCAGCGTCAGGCCACGAAGGACGCCGCGCGGCTCGCGGGCCTCGAGGTGCTGCGGTTGATCAACGAGCCCACCGCGGCCGCCCTCGCCTACGGCCTCGACAAGGGCCGCGACACAGGGACCTTCGCGGTCTTCGACCTCGGCGGCGGCACCTTCGACGTCACCGTGCTCTCCCTCGACCACGGCGTCTTCCAGGTGCGCTCCACCGGCGGCGACGCGCAGCTCGGCGGCGACGACATGGACCGCGCCGTCGCAGCGTGGATCCTCGGCGAACTGGCCGTGGACCCGGAGCGCGCATCGCCCGCGCTGGTGCGTGCCTCCCTCGACGCAGCCCGCGCCGCGAAGCACGCCCTCACCGACGCCACGGACGCCTTGGTGAGAGTCGACCTCGACGGCACCCCGCGGGAGCTCTCGCTGTCCCGCGCGCACTTCGAGTCCCTCGTGGCGCCGGTCATCGCCCGCACGACGCCGGTGGTGCGCCGGGCGCTGCGCGACGCTGGCTTGCAGGCGCGGGAGCTCGACGGGGTGATCCTCGTGGGCGGCTCGACGCGGGTGCCGGCCGTGCGCGCGCACGTCGCGACGCTCTTCGGCCAAGGACCGCTCACGGACATCGACCCCGAGCAGGTGGTGGCCTACGGCGCGGCGATCCAGGCGAACCTGCTGGCCGGCGACCGCTCCGACGACGCGCTGATCCTCGACGTGATCCCGCTGTCGTTGGGGCTCGAGACCATGGGCGGCGTCGCCGAGAAGATCCTGCCGCGGAACACCGCGATCCCCTCGGGGCGCGCGCAGCAGTTCACGACCTACGCCGACAACCAGACGGGCTTCGAGCTGCACGTCGTGCAGGGCGAGCGCGAGCTGGCCGCCGACAACCGCTCCCTCGCGAAGTTTACCTTGCGGGGTATTCCGCCGATGCCCGCCGGGGCGGCGAAGCTCGAGGTGACCTTTCGCGTCGACGCCGACGGGCTGCTCACGGTGCAGGCGCGGGAGCTCACCACGGGCGTCGCGCAGGAGATCGAGGTGGCGCCGTCGTACGGTCTCTCCGGCGAGGACGTGGAGCGCATGCTCCTCGACAGCTTCGACCACGCCGAGGCGGACTTCGCGGCGCGGCAGCTTCGCGAGCGCATCGTCGAGGCCGAGCGCGTGATGGCGGCGACGGAGAAGGCCCTCGTGGCCGACGGCGGGCTCCTCGACGAGGACGAGCGCGCCGAGCTCGACGGGGCGCTGCGAGCGCTGCGTGCGGCGGTGGCTTCGCAGGACGGCAAGGCCATCCACCATCGCACCGAGGGCCTCGACCGCGCGTCGCACCCCCTGGCCGAGCGCCGCATGGACCGTGCGGTGCGCGACGCCATGCGCGGGCGTGCCGTCGACGACGTCGCGGCGACGGTGAAGGACCGCCCCGAGCATCCGCACCTCGCGGCATCGTATGCGAGCGACCCGTCTTCTCCGGAGGTGACGCGATGACCACGGTGCGCTTCGTGAACGGCGACGAGGGCCCCGTGGAGGTCGACGTCGAGCCGGGCACCACGCTGCTCCAGGCTGCGCAGCGCGCCCACGCGCCCGAGGGCTCGGCGTGCGGCGGGGTCTGTGCGTGCTCGACGTGCCACGTGCACGTGCGCCAGGGTCTCGGCCTGCTCTCGGAGATCGAGGACGAGGAGAACGACATCCTCGACAAGGCCTTCGACGTCGTCGCGACGTCGCGCCTGGGCTGTCAGGCCAAGGTGCTTCGCGAGGGCCTCGTCGAGGTGGTGATCACCCGGGAGTCATACGAGACCTGGTACAACGAGCACCCCAAGGAGCGGCACGAGCGCGACGAGCGTTTGAAGGCTTCGCGCGGCTGAGCGAGACTGCGCGCATGCGCGTGCACCACCTCGATTGCGCCACGATGTGTCCGGTCTCGCGGCGCCTCGTGAACGGCGACGGCAGCCTCTTCGAGCGCGGCCGCATGGTCGCGCACTGCCTGCTCGTGGAGACGCCCTCGAGCGGCCTCGTGCTCGTCGACACCGGCGTCGGCACCGACGACCTGCGCGACCCGGCGGGGCGCCTCGGCGGACCCTTCACGACCATCACGGGCATCGACGCCGCGCGCACCACGCCGGCCATCGAGCACGTGCGCCGCCTCGGCTTCGACCCCAAGGACGTGCGCCACATCCTGGTCACGCACCTCGACCTCGACCACGCCGGCGGCCTCGCGGACTTTCCCTCGGCGACGGTGCACGTGCACGCCGACGAGCACGCCGCGGCGATGCAGCCGACCTTCGCCGAGCGCGAGCGCTACCGGGCGTGCCATTGGGCCCACGACCCCCAGTGGAACCGCTACGCGAGCACCGGCGAGCCGTGGAAGGGCTTCGCCGCCGTGCGCGACCTCCCGGGGCTGCCCGACACGATCCTCGCCGTTCCGCTCCCGGGGCACACCCGCGGCCACGCGTGCATCGCCGTGAACGACGGCGCCCGCTGGCTGCTGCACGCCGGCGACGCGTTCTTTCACCGCAGCGCCGTCGACCCCGCCGCACCCGCGATGCCCGCCGGCCTCCGGATCTTCGAAGGCCTCGTAGCCCGCGACCGCGACCGCGTGCGCGACAACCACCGCCGGCTGCGCGAGCTCGCCCTCGCGAACGCCTCCGACGTGGACGTCTTCTGCGCCCACGACGTCGATCAGTTCGCGCGCTACGCCGCCCGCGCTTCGGGCTGAGCCTCGTCCGCGGGCTCGGATCGAAAGACTCCTTCCCAGCGGGCGATGACCACGCTCGCGAGGGCGTTGCCGGTGACGTTCAGCGTCGTGCGCGCCATGTCCATGACCTCGTCGACGGCGAGGAGCATCGCCACGCCGGCCTCGCCCGGCAGCCCGTAGCTCGCGCAGGTTCCGGCGATGATCACCAGGGTCGCGCGGGGCACGCCGGCGACGCCCTTGGACGACAGCATGAAGGTGAGCACCATGGTGATCTGCTGCGTCACCGAGAGGTGCAAGTGCGCGGCCTGGGCGATGGCGAGGCTCGCGAACACCAGGTACAGCGTCGACCCGTCGAGGTTGAACGAGTAGCCCGTGGGGATCACGAAGCCCGCCACGCGGCGCGGCACGCCGAAGCGCACCATCTCGTCGAGGAGCCTGGGCAGCGCGGCCTCCGACGAGGCCGTGGAGAACGCCGTGAGCGCGGGCTCGCGAATGGCCTTCAGGAAATCGCGCACCCGCACGCCGCACGCGAGGAGGATCGGCACGAAGACGAAGGCGAACATCACGAAGAGCGACAGGTAGAGGCTGCCGACGAGGCGCGCGTAGCGTCCCAGCAGGTAGAAGACGGCGGGCCAGCCCTTCACGAGCACGCCGTCGACGACGTGCCCCGCCGCCATGTGCGAGATGTTGTAGCCCATGGCCCCGAAGACCCCGAGCGGCGTCAGGGTCATCACCAGCTCGGTGTAGCGGAACATCACCTTCGCGAAGCTCTCGAAGAAGGTGAACGCGGCGCGTCCGGCGTCGCCGGCGCGGGCGAGCGCGAGGCCGAGGAGCGTGGCGAAGACGACCACGGGCAGGATGTCGCCCTCGGCGGCGTGCTGCACCACGTTCGACGGGAACATGTGCAGCGCGATCTCCCAGCCGTCGCGCGCGTGCTGGTGCGCCACGTCGCCCGCGTGCGCCGTCGCGTCGAGGGGGAGCCCGTCGCCGGGGCGAAGCGTGTTGGCGATGAGCAGCCCCACGCCGAGGGCGACGGTGGTCACCGCCTCGAAGTAGAAGAGGGCCTTGGCGCCCATGCGCCCCACGGCCTTGAGGTCGCCGGTCTGCGCGATGCCCACGACGATGGTCGAGAGCAGCAGCGGCACGATGAGCCCCTTGATGAGCGCGATGAACGCCTTCGAGAAGAAGCGGAAGAGGTTGTAGACCTGGGGGTGCTGGTCCTGCGGAAAGAAGCCGCCGAGGAGCACGCCGAGGGCGAGGCCGAAGAAGATCAGCGACGTTCCGGAGCGCCACCACGGGCGCGGAGCAGGGGCGGACATCGCAGCACTCTGCCCGCGCAACGCGCCCGTGGGGAGACGCTCACCCGACGAATTCGCACGGACGCGCTAGCGGTGACGAACGGTCGGGCGCGGTGTCGCGGCGTCGGCGGGCGCGCCCGCGTCGGTCGTCGCGGGAGCCGCGGGAGCGGTCTGCGTCGCGCGGAGCAGCGCGTCGACGTCGGGGTCGCCGCTGCCCTCGTCGGGCGCCGCGACGGGGTCCTCGCGATGCTCGCGCTCGTGGGGATGCGTGGCGCACGTGTCGTCGGCGGTGCCCTCGGGGTCCGCCTGGCCCGTCACGTACGCGAGCTGCGAAAGCGCCGCGTCGAGCTCGAAGATCGCCTGCAGGTGCGAGAACCGCGCGAGCAGGTAGCGCTGCAGCGGCGTGAGCAGGTCGCCGGTCTCCACGGCCCCCGACTGAAAGCCCTGGAACACCCGGGTGAACCACTCGTAGCCGGCGCCCTCGCCGTCGTTCCACGCGGCCTCGCGCTCGCGCCACTCGGCGGCGCGCTCGTAGGCGTCGATGACCTCGACGCGCATGCCGCCGAGGGCCAGCCGCTGCTGCGCCTCGGTCATCGAGAGCTCCTCCGAAAGGCGGCGCACGCGCTGGCGGTTCGCGAGGGGATCGAAGGTCCAGCGCAGGCCGATGCCGGCGCCCCAGTAGGCGTAGTTGACGTTGTTCGCCGCAAAGGGGTTGGGCTGGTCGGCGATGGTCGGCGCGCTCGACACGGCCGCGGTGAGCCCGAGAAAGAGGTCCGGGTAGTACGCGTACTGCTGGATCGAGACCGCCGCCCGGCGCGCCGCGAGGCCCGCCTGAAGCATCGCCACCTCGGGCCGGCTCGCCACCGCGCGCGCCACGTGACGCCCCAGCGGTCCGAGGTCGCCACGCAAGGGACACAGGGGCTCGTCGACGATGTCGAAGTCCTCGCCGGCGCCGGTGAGCAGGCCCAGGGTGATGCGCGTGACGCGCTCGGCGCGGGTAGCCTCCGCGCGGCGTGCTCGAAGGTCGGCGCGGGCGAGGCGAAGCTGCGAGGAGTCGTTCTCTCCGTTGGCGCTCGCGGTGCCGCTCTCGCGCGCCTCCTCGATGTGCCGCTGGGCGGCGTCGAGGTAGCCGTCGGCGCGGTCCAGGAGGTAGAGCGAATCGTGCGCGAATTGCAGGCCGTAGTAGGCCTTGCGAACGTTCGCGCGGAGCTCGAGGCGGGCCTTCTCGCGCTCCTCGCGGCTGGCGCGCACCCCGGCGCGGGCGGCGTCGCGCACGTGCCCCAGGCGCACCCACGTCCACGGCGAGATCGGAACGCCAGTGTCGACGGTGAGCCGCGCGATGTACCCGGTCTGCGTGTCGAAGGGGTTCTGCCCGAAGGCGTCCGGCGAGTACGTCGGGTTGCCGCGCGCCGTCGGAGCGATGGACGCGAAGCCCTGCACGCTCACCGGAAAGAACGGCGCGACCCACGCCTCGTCGAGCTGCGCCTCGGCGGCGCCGATCTTGTGCATCGCTGCAACCAGGCCCGGGTAGTTGCGCTCGGCACGATCGAGGCACGCCGCGAGGCCCAGCCGCGTCGCCGGGGCCGGCGGATCCGCGTGGCCCTCGCGCAACGCCGCCACGGCCCCGAGCACGAGGCCCACGACGCACGCGAGCGCGCGCCGCCGTCGGTGCACGCCGCGCATCGTCCCGTCAGTCGGCCGCAGGCGCCGGAGCTGCCTCGGGCTCGTCGCCAGGGCTGCGCCGCGCCGCGACGGGCTTCTCGTTGTAGTGCACGCCGTCGAGCGCCGAGAGCACCGTGTCGACCTTCTCGCTACGCACGCTGGCGAGGGTGAGCCCGTCGCGCACGTGGATGCGTCCGACGTCGACGCGGTCGAGGCCGGCGACGTCGCGGAGCAGCCGTGCCACCTCGCCGGCGCGAACGCCATCACGCTTGCCGACGGCCAGCTCGACGCCGGTCATGCCGACCTCCTCGCCGGGGGTCTCGTCGCGCACGCCGTGGTCGCCGTGCTTCACCTCGACGCGACGCGGGGGCTCCTCGCGGGGGCGGCGCGCCGGGCGCTCGCGACGGGAACGATCCTCGGACGACGGTGCTGCAGGCGTCGACGATGCCCCATTGGAAGGCGGCGCGACGGTCGCAGGACGGGCCGGAGCCTCGGCCTGATCGCGCTCGCCGAGCACGAAGCGGTCGACGAGCCAGGCCACCGCGCGCTCGTGGTCGTCGTGCGTGAGGAGCCGACGGGCCAGGGCCACGGCGTCTTCGGAAACCGCGCCGGCGGCGGCGGTCACCAGCGACTCGACGCGGGCGGCCTCGATGCGCGAGCGGTTCTCCGCGGCGCTCGGCAGCGTGCGCTCGATGGGGCGGATGCCGTAGGTGAGCCGCAGGAGGTACAGGTTGCCGATGTCGTGCGGACCGATGAGCGAGATCGCCGTGCCGGTGCGTCCCGCGCGGCCGGTGCGACCGGAGCGGTGCACGTAGGCCTCCGGCGACTCCGGAAAGCCGCAGTGGATGACGTGCGAGAGGTGCGGCACGTCGATGCCGCGGGCGGCGACGTCGGTGGCCACGAGGAAGTCGACCTTCTCGTCGCGGAGCAGCCCGAGCACGCGCTCGCGGTCACCCTGGGCGAGGTCGCCGTTGAGGTACTCGGCGCGCAGCCCCGCCGCTTGAAGCCCGCGCGTGACCGACTCGGTCTCCGCCTTGGTGTTGCAGAACACCAGCGCCGCGGTGGGCTTCTCGATCTCGAGCACGCGCAGCAGGTCCGGCACCGAGCCGCCGGACGCCGAGAAGTAGGCGTGGTGGGCGATGCCCGACGGCGCCACGGTGTCGGTGCTCAGCGCGATGGTGAGGGGCTCGCGCTGGTGCCGGGCGGCCATGCGCGCCATGGAGTCGGGCATCGTGGCCGAGAAGATCAGCGCCTGGCGTCCGCGGGGGAGGCGCTCGAGGATGGCGTTGAGCTCCTCGGCGAAGCCCATGGAGAGCATCTCGTCGCCCTCGTCGAGGACGATGACGCGGAGCCCGGACACGTCGAGCGTTCCGCGGCGAAGATGGTCGAGCACGCGTCCCGGAGTGCCCACGACGACCTTGGCGCCGCCCTGCAGCGCCGCGATCTGTCCCTGCATGCCCGCGCCGCCGTAGATCGGCGCGACGCCCACGTCGGCGTGGCGGCCGAGGCGCTCGAATTCGCCGGCGACCTGCAGCGCGAGCTCGCGCGTGGGGCAGAGCACCATGGCCTGCACGCCCTTGCCGGGCTTGAGCACGCGGTCGATGACGGGAAGCGCGAAGGCCGCGGTCTTGCCGCTGCCGGTGCGGCTCTGGACGATCACGTCGCGTCCTTCGGCGATGGGCGCGAAGGTGGCGAGCTGCACCGCGGTGGGGCTCTCGTAGCCGACGTCGGCGAGCGCCTGGCGCACCGGGGCGCTCAGCGCAAAGGAGTCGAAACCCTGTTCGTTCATCGGAGATTTCCTGACTGCCCGAGCGCACGCCCGGCTTCGTCGCCCACGCTCTCGCGCCACAGGCGAACCTGGTCTTCTGCACGGTATCGCCAGCGCTCGAGGTGCTCGAACGCTTCGGCGGACCCGTCCCCCTCGCGCGCACAGAGGCCGCGCAGGCCGTGGAGGTCGGCATCGAGCTGCGCCAGCGTGGAGGCATCGTCCCCGCCCGCGCGCGCCTGCGTCCACGCTTCTTCGTACGCGCCGTGGAGGCGTCGAATGCCCCCGCGACAGTCGTGATCCACGGGGTTCGGGGGACGCCACCCGTACACCGCTCGCTGCAACGTCGACCCCCCGAACCAGATGAACAACCCCGTGAGCACCGTCATCGTCGCCGCGGCGAAGCGCCGTCCCAGGCGTGATCGCGGGAGGCTCGGCGCCGCAGTGCTCTCGGGGTTGGACATCGGTGACGAAGGGCCCTCCGCACCGCAGGCGCCGCTCCACTGCGAGACCGCTGCGTCGCCGGACGAATGCGAGGCGTTCTACGTGCCGCGCGCACGGGGGTCAAGGGTGCCTGCGGCGTCCCGGGCGGGGATTCAGGCGCTGCCGCCGCGGGTGCTCGTGAAAGCCCCGGGGTCGATGCCGGCGAGCTGCTCGTAGGCGCGCACCCAGAGCCCATCGGAGTCGCCGTCGAAGACCAGGTCCGCGTCGAGGTCCGCGGGCAGCCACACGCCCTGGGCGACCTCGTCCTCGAGCTGCGACGGCGACCACCCCGCGTACCCGAGGAGCAGCCGAAAATCACGGTCGTTGGAGCGCACCATGGCGGCCAGGGCGTCGAGGTCGCCGGTCACCGCGAGGGTGCCCCCGATGGCGATCTCGCCGGCGAGGGCCTCGTCGGTGCGTCGGTAGAGCAGCCACCCGGTGTGCCCCTGCACCGGCCCGCCCTGCCGCGCCTCCCGCGCAAAGGGCCCGCCGCTCGGCGCCGAAGCCTCGCCGCCCAGGAGGTTGCTCTCGCGCAGCAGGTCACCCACGCGCCCCACGGCACGCCCGTTCACCACCCAGCCGAGGGCGCCCTTGGCGTCGTGCCGGGCCAGCAGCACCACGCGATGCTCGAAGTTGGGATCGCCCAGCCGTGGCGCGGCCAGCAGCAGCCCCGGCGCGAGGGAGCGCAGCGTCACTCGGGCACCGTCTCGCCGCGCGCCGTCTTCTCCTCGCGGTCGAACTCGATGACCGTGAGGAACGGGTGCGCCACCTGCGGGTCGAACTGGCTGCCCGCGCAGCGCTCGACCTCGTTCACCGCCACGTCGTGCGGGAGCGCGCGGCGGTAGCTGCGGTCGCTGGTCATGGCGTCGTAGGTGTCGGCGACGGAGATGATCCGCGCGATGACGGGGATGGTCTCGCCCTTGAGGCCCAAGGGGTAGCCCTTGCCGTCCCAGCGCTCGTGGTGCAGGTGCACGCCCGGCAGCAGCGGGTGCAGGAACTTGATGGGCTCCAGGATCTCGCGCCCGTAGCCCGGGTGCTTCTTGAAGATCTCGTACTCCTCGGGCGTGAGGCGCCCGGGGCGGTTGAGGTTCAGCACGCAGCCGATCTTGCCGATGTCGTGCATCAGCGCCGCCTGACGCACCGTCTCGACCATGTCCGGCGGCAGTCCGAGCTGCTGCGCCAGCACCCGCGCGTAGTACGCGACGCGGTCCGAGTGGCCCGCGGTGTAGCGGTCCATCGTGTCGATGGCGCGGGCGAGGCCCTGGATCGTCTGGTTGAACGTGGCCTTGAGGTTCTCGTAGAGCCGCGCGTTCTCGATGGCCGCGGCCGCCCGCGAGCCCACCGCCGAGAGAAGCTTGCGCTGCCCCTCGTCGAAGCGCTGGCCCCGCTGAAACCCGATGGCGACGAGGAACCCCTTGATGCTCCCGCGAATGCGCAGCGGCACGGCCACGAGGGCCTGCGCGATGTACTGCTCCGAGGCGTTCAGGAGGTAGCGCCGCACGCGCACCCCGCTGACGTTGAGCGCCCCGGTGGCCGCGAAGTGGTCGGCGAGGACGGGGACGTCGCAGCCCAGCGGTCCGTCCGGCGAGCCGAGGTCGGCGAGGAAGCGCGGGCTCTGCGCGCGGTGCCGCTCGACCATGCCCGTCTCGTCGTCGCCGAGGTAGACCAGCGCGAGGTCGGCCTGGGCGTCGTCGAGAGCCGCCACGGCCACGGTGTTGAGCACCTCGTCGAGGGAGAGCGACGCCGCGATGGCCTCGCTCACCTTGTAGAGCGACACGGCCTCGCGGAGCCGGAGGTTCTCGGCCATGAGCCGCTTCTTCTCGAGGCCGCGCTGGATGATGTGCACGACCTCCTCGATGCGGAACGGCTTCATCACGTAGTCGTAGGCACCCTGCCGCATCGCATCGATGGCGGTCTCCACGGTGCCGAAGCCCGTCATGATGATCGTGACGATGTTCGGGTAACGCCGGTTGAGCTCTTTGAGCAGCTCCAGGCCGCCCATCATCGGCATCTTGAGGTCCGAGATGACCAGGTCGTAGGCCGACGCCTCGAGCTCCTGCAGCGCCTGCTGGCCGTCCTCTGCGGTGCGCACCTCGAAGCCTTCGAGGGACAGGAAGTCCGCAAGGATCTCCCGGATGACCTTCTCGTCATCCACCACAAGCACGCGCGGCGCCGCGTCGACGAACGCGTCCTCCATCGCGGCGGACACTGCGCCGTCGTCGCGGCCGCGTCAATCGTGATGGTTGCGCACCTCCACGGC
>CAIMWA010000666.1 GCA_903845045.1 uncultured delta proteobacterium
GCCGCACGAAAGAGCGCTCGCGGCCGCGGAGCGCCGATCGGATTCTCGAAATACTCGGTAGGAAGCGTGGTTAACGCCTATGCCCCCCCCCTCACTCACGCATCAGCGGGTGCCGCCGCAGCACCGCCACCTGCTGCGGGGTGAAGCCGTGGTCGTTGAGCGAGGGCACGGCGTTCATGATGTCGTCGCCGGTGGTGTCGTCGAGGTCGTCGGCGCGGCCGTCGATCTCGACGGAGTGAAAGAGCCCGAGGGCATGGCCGAGCTCGTGGGCGACGGTGCGGCCCGAGGCGCGCGCCGGCAGCTTGCCGCAGCGGCCCGAGCGCACCACGACGCCGTCGACGACGCCGCCGGCGAGGCCCGCGGGGATGCGCGTGGTCAGCCCTTCGGGCTCGCTCGTGGTGCCGGTGATGGGGTCGCGGTAGCTCCAGCAGCCGGCGACGTAGACGCGCAGCGCGCCCGCCGCGGGGCAGCGCGCGTCGGCAGCGCGGACGAGAGGGGTCAGCGCGGCGAAGTCGCTCCAGGTGAGCTCGGCGGAGGCGTCGAGGTCGGCGTCGAGGGCGCACGGCGGAGCCCACCGCAGGGTGACGCCGGTGCCGTCGAACCACCGCGCCGCGTCGGCTTGCAGGGCGAGGGCGTCGTCGGCGGTGATCGCGGCGGAGGGCGTGTACGCGAGGGCGACGTCGAAGGTTCCGTGGACCACCACGGCGCCGTCGAGGGCTTCGACGCGCGCGCTCGCGCGTCGACGGCCCGGCGACACGGACTCGAGGAGAACGTCGCAGTCGAGCAGCCGCAGCCGTGCTTCGAGGGTCGGGAACGCGCCGTCCGTGGGCAGCGCGAAGACCCCCGAGCCGATGGCCGTGGCGACGCGCCAGCGGCAGCGTGTGCAGTACGGTCCGCTGTTGTTCGCGGCGACGAGGTAGGTGCCGTCGGGGGCCGTGAGCGACTGGAGCTGCATGCACGTGTCGGCGAGGGGCACGCCGGTGACGCGCACGAAGGTGACCGCGCCGCGCGGGTGCAGCGTGAAGGGCGCGGAGACGTCGTCGGCGCCGAAGGCCACCGTGGCGACGGGCGTCCAGGGGAGGGCTGCGGGGGCTGCCGAGGGCGCGGCGTCGCCCACGCACGCGGCGGCGACGAGGCACGAGAGCATGGCCGCGCGGGACCTCACGACGCGGCCCGAGCTCCTTCGCCGACGCCATCGATGCAACGCGAAGCTTTCCCCGCAGGCAGCGTCAGATCGACCACAGCCTCGCGAGATCGAGCTCGACGGCGCCGAAGGGCTCGGCGCGCACCTTGGCGTCGCCCTCGTAGGCGGTCACCCGCAACCACCCCGCGCCGGTGCTGCGGAACACCTCGAGGGTCCGCGCCGCCGGCGAGACCAGCCACGCGTGGCCCACGGACTCGCGGAGGTAGACGTCCATCTTCCGGCCGCGATCGGTCGCTTCGGTGCTGGGAGAGAGCACCTCGCACACCCAGTCTGGCGGCAGCGCGAGACCGTCGTCCTCGTCGAGAAATCCGTCCGTGATCCGCTCGCGACGCCACCCCGCCAAATCCGGGACGACGATGTCCGGGCGCGCTCCGAGGTGCAGCTCCGGCTCGTCGAGAATCACCCAACCACCCGGGTCGTTGGCCCCCGGATCGTCGAACGGAGCGAGGCGCCCGCCGAGGCGCGACGCAGCCGTTCCGTGACGCCGTCGGGGGCGCGGATGGAGCACCAGCTCACCGCCGAGGACCTCGGCGACCATCGTCGGAGGCGCGTTGCGGTACCCCTCGACGACCTCTTCGCGGAGCCCCGGAAAGAGCGGGTCGAGCGCGCGGGCGGCGTTGCCGTGCATGGTCCGACGATAGCACTCGGCGCCTTGTCGCAGGTCCGCTGCTACGGCCCCGCCTCGGGCCCTAGCACCGCGCACACCTCCGTCTGCAACGGCGCCACCGCGGGCGTCGCGCAGGCCACGCGCCAACACCGCGCATCGTCGACGGCGCCCCTCGCCGGGCACCGACGCGGGACCCAACGCGCGCCCCGCCGGCGATCCATCGGTTCAATGCGTCAAGAGAAAAGGCGAGGCGACAGAACTCCGTTCCACGCAGCTCCCGGCCCCCCTGACGCCCGTCATGCCCCCGGGGAGCCCTCGACGAGCGCCACGCTGGCGCAGGACCGCTGCGACGCGTCCGTCGACACGAGGCGCACGGACACCTACACCGGCACCGTCGTGGCGCTCGGCGCGCCCTGGGGCGTGCCCCGCAGCGCCAGCGAGATCGGCAGCCGGTGCCCGACCTCGAGCGGCGTCGTCGCGGCGCCGTCGAAGGCGAGGCCGCTCACCACGACGCTCGCCAGGGGGCTCGGCCCCGCCGCGCTCACGACGCACGATCCGCTCACGAGCTGCGTGCCCGTGCCGCAGGTCGCTCCGCCACCACACGACGCCAGCGCCGGAAGCGCGAGCGCCACGATCCATCCCAACGTCGATCTCATCGGCGAGGCACCCTTCGAGGAGGCAACCGGGCGCCCTGTGCGACCGTTCGCAACGTTTTCTTACGTGATTCCGCGGAGAAAGGAAGGGCGAAAGGGCCGCCGGCAGGGGCCCGCGGAAGGTCAGAGGCTGAACACCGGCGTGTCGCGGTTGAGCACGTTGATCATGCTGCCGCGGGCGCCGAAGCCGGGGATGCCTTCCCAGCTCCCGATCTCCTTCTGCGAGCGGCCGAGGCCGGGAAATTCGGCGTAGACGCCAAAGGTGCCCTTGAGGAACGTCAGCCCGATGTTGGCGGAGATGTTGCCGAAAGCGCGCAGGGGCACGCCCGTCGCCGGCAGGCCCATGCGGCCGGTCATCGTCGCGGGCACCTCGAGGTCCACGAGGGTGACGTCGCCGTAGACGCCGGCGCTGAGCCCGCTCACGCCGATGCCCGCGCTCAGCGAGAGGCCCGCGTTGGCGAAGGGCGTGACGCCGAGCCGCACGTATGCGTGCGCCGGCGAACCCGGGAACTGCGACGGGATGTCCTGCGCCCCGCCGCCCACCGCGAGTTCGCCCCGAAGGCCC
>CAIMWA010000667.1 GCA_903845045.1 uncultured delta proteobacterium
CCGCGAGCTGCACCACCACCTCGTGAACGGCGTCAGCGTCGAGTACCAGCGTCCCGACGGGACCCTCGGCTACGACGCGGTGCGGGTCCTCGACTTCGACGACGCGTCGGAGAACGACTGGCTCGTCGTGAACCAGTTCACGGTCACGGAGTTCGGCCACACGCGCCGGCCGGACGTCGTCGTGTTCGTGAACGGCCTTCCGCTCGCCGTGCTGGAGCTGAAGAACGCCGCCGCGGAGAACGCGACGATCTGGAGCGCCTTTCAGCAGCTCCAGACCTACAAGACCGAGCTGCCCGCGTTCTTCGTCTTCAACGCCGTCATGGTCGTCTCCGACGGCTTGGAGGCCCGCCTCGGAACGCTCTCGTCGAACAAGGAACGCTTCCTCCCGTGGCGCACCATCGAGGGCGAGCAGCTCGCGCCGACGTCCCTCACGCAGCTCGAGGTCCTGATCCGCGGCGTTTTCGAGCCGTCGCGGTTTCTCGACCTGATCCGCTACTTCGTCGTCTACGAGAGCGACGGCGACGACACCCTCAAGAAGATCGCCGGGTACCACCAGTTCCACGCCGTGGGGCGCGCCGTCGAGGCCACGGTGGCGGCGTCGCGGCCGTCGGGCAACCGCCGCGTCGGCGTCGTGTGGCACACGCAGGGGTCCGGCAAGAGCCTCACCATGGCGTTCTACGCGGGGCGCGTGGTGCTGCACCCGGAGATGCACAACCCGACGCTGGTGGTGCTCACAGACCGCAACGACCTCGACGACCAGCTCTTCGGAACGTTCTCCCGCTGCAAGGATCTCCTCCGCCAGACCCCGGTGCAGGCGCGGGATCGGTCGCACGTCCGCGAGCTGCTCCAGGTAGCGGCGGGCGGCGTGGTGTTCACGACGATCCAGAAGTTCCTGCCCGAGACGCGGGGCGACGCCTTTCCGCTGCTCTCGCAGCGCCAGAACATCGTCGTCATCGCCGACGAGGCCCACCGCAGCCAGTACGACTTCATCGACGGCTTCGCGCGGCACATGCGCGACGCGCTGCCCAACGCCTCGTTCATCGGCTTCACCGGCACCCCTATCGCCTCGACGGACAAGAACACGCGGTCGGTGTTCGGCGAGTACATCAGCGTCTACGACATCCAGCGGGCGGTGCAGGACGGGGCGACGGTTCCGATCTACTACGAGAGCCGCCTCGCGAAGCTGGCCCTGAAGGAGTCGGAGAGGCCGCACCTCGACGAGGCCTTCGACGAGGTCACCGAGGGCGAGGAGCTCGAAGGCAAGGAGAAGCTCAAGACGAAGTGGTCCGCGCTCGAGGCCCTGGTTGGCGCCGATCGGCGCACAGGGCTCATCGCCGACGACCTCGTGCGGCACTTCGACGCGCGGCTCGAGGTCATGGACGGCAAGGCCATGATCGTCTGCATGAGCCGGCGCATCTGCGTGCAGCTCTACAAGGCCCTCGTGGCGCTGCGCCCGGCGTGGCACGGCGACGGCGACGAGACCGGGGTCCTCAAGGTCGTGATGACCGGCTCGGCGTCGGACCCGCCGGACTGGCAACCACACATCCGCAGCAAGTCGCGGCGCGAGGCGCTCGCCAAGCGGTTCAAGAACCCGGAGGACGCGCTGAAGGTCGTGCTCGTGCGGGACATGTGGCTCACGGGCTTCGACGCCCCGTGCCTGCACACGATGTACGTCGACAAGCCCATGCAGGGGCACGGGCTCATGCAGGCCATCGCGCGGGTGAACCGGGTGTTTCGCGACAAGCCCGGCGGGCTGATCGTCGATTACCTGGGGCTCGCGGAGCAGTTGAAGAGCGCGCTGCACGCCTACACGGAGAGCGGCGGCGAGGGCGAGACGGCCATCGACCAGGCCGAGGCCGTCGCGCTCATGCTCGAGCGCCACGAGGTGTGCTGCGGCATCTTCCACGGCTTCGACTGGGCGGTGTGGACATCGGGGCCGGCCTCGAAGCGTCTGACACTCCTGGCTCCCGCGCAGGAGCACGTGCTGGCCCAGGACGACGGCAAAGAGCGGTTCCTGAAGGCCGTGACGGAGCTGTCGAAGGCGTTCGCGCTGGCGGTGCCGCACGACGAGGCGCTGCGCGTTCGCGACGACGTAGGGTTCTTCCAGGCGGTGCGCGCGGCCATCGCGAAGACGACGGCGGGGGACAAGAAGTCGTCGGGGGACCTCGACCACGCCATTCGGCAGATCGTGTCGCGGGCGGTGGCGTCGGACGAGGTCATCGACGTCTTCGCGGCGGCGGGGTTGAAGAGCCCGGACATCTCGATCCTGTCGGACCAGTTTCTCGCCGACGTACAGGGGATGGAGCACCGGAACCTCGCGGTGGAGCTGCTCCGAAAGCTCCTCGCCGGGGAGATCAAGACGCGCTCGAAGCACAACCTCGTGCAGTCGCGCTCGTTCGCGGACCTGCTGGAGAAGTCGGTGCGGCGCTACCAGAACCGCGCGGTGGAGACGGCGGTGGTCATCGAGGAGCTCATCGCCCTCGCGAAGGAGATGCGGGAGGCGCAGAAGCGCGGCGAGGCCCTCGGGCTCTCGAAGGACGAGCTCGCCTTCTACGACGCGCTGGAGGTCAACGACAGCGCGGTGAAGGTGCTCGGCGACGACGCGCTGCGCATGATCGCGCGGGAGCTCGTGGAGACCGTGCGGAAGAACGTCACCATCGACTGGACGGTGAAGCAGTCGGTGCGGGCGCGGCTGCGGGTGATCGTGAAGCGGATCCTGCGGAAGTACGGGTACCCGCCGGACATGCAGGAGACGGCGACGAACACTGTGCTGATGCAGGCGGAGCTGCTGTCGGAGTTTTGGACGGAGGCGGGGGCGTGAGGGAGCCAGTCCCCCCGCGTGGGTACGCACCCTCGACGCGGGGATGATGCACCGCGCGCGGGTCGCGAGCGCTTGGGAATGGCTACTGCGTGCGTCTCGCATCCCCGGGCTCCGCAGACCCGTCCGAGAACGCCGCCTGGACCTGCGCCGCGATGTCCACCGGCCGCAGGCGCCCATACACCCGCTCGACCATGCTCGCGTCGCGATGACCCATCATGTACGCGACGGTCAGCGGCGCCACCTCGGCCTGCACCATCCACGACGCGAAGGTCCGGCGCAGATCGTTGGGCGAACAGCGCGCGATGCCGGCCCGTCCGCAGGCCGCGGCGAGGTCCCGGCCCACGTTGGACCACGGCCGGAACATCGCGTCGCGCTCTCCGTTCGCGTGGGTGACGGCGAAGCGCAGCAGCTTTCGCTGGAAATCGGAAGCGATGGGCACCTCGCGGTGTCGGCTCGCGCGCTTGGTGCCGCGCAGGAGCACCGCGGTCGAGTCGCGATGCGCATCGGACCGCCGCGCCCTCCGAACGGCGGCCCACTCGGCGCCGGTGGCGACCATGAAGGCCACCATCGCGCCCTGCGCCGCAGGCAGCGCGGCCATCA
>CAIMWA010000668.1 GCA_903845045.1 uncultured delta proteobacterium
CCCGCGGTGAGGAGCAGGAATAGCGTCGCCCAGAGGTCCGTGCTGCCGGCGATCCACGCCACGCTCTCGGTGCGGCTCGGGTGCGCGACGAGGACCAGCGCCGCGAGCGCCACCGCCGGGGCGGGTGCCGCGGGGATGCGCGCGCGGAGCCATCGCAGCCCGAGGAGCGCGCAGGCCGCGTGGAGCACCAGGCTCACCGCGTGGAACAGCCACGGTGCGCCGTGCCCGAGCTGCCACTGCAGCGCGTACGCCGTCGAGATCAGCGGGCGGTAGTAGCGCACGTCGGAGACGTCGACGCCGCTCGTCGAGGTGTCCCAGAACCCGCTGTGGAACAGGCGCGGGACCCATCGCAGCGAATGCACCAACGCGTTGCGCTCGACGAGCGTGACGTCGTCCCACACGAAGCCCCCGCGCAGGGCCCGGCCGAAGACCGCCGCGACGAGCGCAGCGATGGCCGCCGCCGCCGCGAGGACTGCCGAGCATGAACGTATGGCGCGGGGCGGCTGCATTGCGCGGGCAGCAGGACGAGCTTGTGTCGCACGCGCCCGGCGCGCTTGGCAACGCGTGGCGTCCGCCCCGGGGTTGAGATCGCCGCAGGGACGTGCGCAGCATCGACGCACCATGCAGCCCCCGTTGCACCTCCGCGCGCAGGCCTCCGCGGCGCGCGCGATGATGAAGCTCCCGAGACGGTGGATGGTGCGCGTCGCCGGCGGCGGGCGCGTCGTGCGCGACGGCGCGGTGCTCGACGAGCAGCTTCAGCTGATGCTGTTCCTCGCGGCGAAGCTGGGCCGCGGCATGCCCGTGGCCGACCTCACCGTCGCGCAGCGCCGCGAGGCCATGGACCTCGAGGCCGGCATCTTCGCCCCGATCAGCGCGCCGCTCGCGAAGGTCGAGACGCTGCGCACCGACGGCGGCCTCGAGGTGCGCGCGTACCGCCCCCGCGGGGTGCCCTCGCCGGCGCCGGCGCTGGTGTACTTCCACGGCGGGGGCTTCGTCGTCGGCAGCCTCGACTCGCACGACAGCGTGTGCCGCGCCCTCGCCGCCGAGGCCGGCTGCGTCGTGCTCTCGGTGGCCTACCGCCTCGCGCCGGAGCACCCCTTTCCCGCGGCGCCGGACGACTGCACGGCGGCGTTCCGCTGGGCCGCGCGGGAGGCCGCGACGCTCGGCATCGACCCCCGGCGCATCGCCGTCGGCGGCGACAGCGCGGGCGGAAACCTCGCCGCGGTGACGGCCCTCGACACCCGCGAGGACGCGCTGCGACCGTGCTTCCAGGCGCTGATCTACCCGTGCGCCGACATGACCCTGTCGTTCCCTTCCATCGACAAGCTGGCGTCGGGGTTCCTGCTCGAGCGCGCGACGATGGTGTGGTTTCGCGAGCGCTACTGCCCGGACCCGAAGAGCTGGACGAACCCGCGCGTGGCCCCGTGGTTCGCCGACAGCGTCGCCGGCGTCGCTCCTGCCCTCGTGCAGACCGCCGGCTTCGACCCGCTGCGCGACGAGGGCGAGGCCTACGCGACGCGGCTTCGCGCTGCCGGCGTGGCCGTCGAGGCGAAGCGCTACCCGTCGATGATCCACGGCTACCTCAACATGGGCGGCTCCGTGACCGCCGCGCGGGCGCCCCTCGACGACCTCACGGCAGCGCTGCGCAAGGCCTTCGGGTAGGATCGCTGCGCACGCGATGTCCCAGGGCCGGAGCGGAGAGATCGGGGTTCCTTCGACGGCGGCGCGCGCGTTCCGCTGGGCCGTGCGCTTCGTGGGCCTCGCCATGATCATCGCTGCGCTGGTGCCGTACTGGCAGGCGCTGCGGTCCCTCGACCAGCGCGACTACGTGTCGGCGATGCTCGCGGGGTTCATCGGGTGGTTCGTGTCGCACGCCGGCATCGAGCTCGTGCGGCCGGAGTCCGGCGAGTGAGGGCCGCGGCGCTGCTGCTCTCGCTGGCGCTCGCGGGGTGCGGACCCCGCCGTCGCGCGGTGCCGCAGACGGACCTCGCGCCGCACCGTGGCACCATCGTGGCGCGCGCGGGCGACTTCGCCATCACGGACCTCGACGTGGCGGCGGTGGCCTCGGCGCGGCACCTCGCGCCCCGGGCGGCCCTCGACGCGCTCGTCGACGACGCCCTCCTCGCGACGGAGGCCGTACGGTCCGGCGCGGCGAGCCCCGAGGCCGTGGCCGACATCGCGTGGCGCGCGCGCATCCAGCGGCTGCTCGTGGTCGACGTCGAGGCCCCGAACCCGCCCTCGGCGGCCCCCGCGGACCGCCTCGAGGGGATCTTCTCGCGGCGCCGCGCGCAGCTCGCGCACCGCGGTCTGCGCCGCGTCGTGCACGCCCTCTGGATGACCGGCGACGACGCCGGCGTGGCCGCGTTGGACGCCGCGCGGGCGCAGATGCAGGCGTTCCGCGACGCCCTCGCCACGAGCACCGGCGGCCACCCCACGGAGGAGCAGTTCCGCGCGGCCGCCCAGCGGCTCGGCGCCGGTCCCGAGCACCGCGTCGAGGACCTCGAGCCCGTGGACCGCGAGGGCCGCACGCCGAGCGCCGGGACCTACGTGCCCGCCTTCGCGACGGCGGTCTGGGCCATGGACCCGGCGCAGCCGCTGTCGCAGCCCTTCGCGACGTCCTTCGGGGTGCACGTGGCGCTGCTGCTCGAGGAGGTGCCGCCGATGACGCGCACCGACGACGAGGCGCGAGACATCCTCCGCGACGAGTACGCCGTCGCCGCGCGCGTGAACGCCGCGCGCGAGCTGGTGACGCGGCTGCATCAACGGAGCCGGGTGGAGATCAGCGAGTCGACGCTGCGTGAGGCCGAGCGCCTCGCGCGACGCGGCGGTCCGTAGCGGTCGGCGGCGATGGCCGAGCGTCGACCGCTGCGGGCGCGGAGCCTCGACGCGACGGACTTCACGCCGTCCCTCGAGGCGCTGGTCGAGGCGCTGTCCGAGGTGCGCACCGCGGCGTTCATCGACGACGAGGGCGAGGCCGTGGACCTCGCGTCCCGCGACGAGGAGTTCGAGGCCCGCATCGCCGGAGCGGTGCTCTCGCTGCCGCTGCACCGCGTGCGAGGCCTCACGCGCAAGCTCCACGCGGGAACGCTCCGCGGCATCTGCATCGTCGGGCGCGAGCGCTGCGCCATCACGCGCCGCGTGGCCGACGGGCTCGACCTGGTGATGGTCCTCGACGGCGGCGAGGTGCGCGAGGTCACCTTGCACGGGCTCGTCGACACGGCGGCGGAGATCGCGGCGGTGGCCGGGCTCGACGACGACGTCACGGGCTTCGCCGTCGAGGCGTCGGCGGTCGCCGAGGGGGCCGGACGCCCCCTGGCCGTCTGGGAGCGGGGCGTGCGCCGCGCGGTGCTCGAGGTCCTCGGCGTGCTCGTGGAGAACGGCGTCACGCACGTGCTCGTGCGCACCGACGGCGCCCGCGAGGTGCTGCTGCGCCACGACGGCGAGACCGGTCACTGGCGGCGCGGCTGAGGCTTCCACCGCGGTGCCACGGTGCTACCTTCCGCCGCCGTGCACCCCCCGATCCGCGCGGCGTCGCTCCGCTTCACGCACCTCGATCGCGCGCGCTGGCCCGCGGCGGTGCGGGCGCTGGTGGCGCTCGGCTTCGACGCCATCGACCTGCCCCTCGTGTGGCGCGACTACGCCCACGACGACGGCTCCCCCGACACCGCGCGCCTGGACCACGACGTGCGCGCGCTCCTCGCCGTGGTGCGCGACGCGGGCGCCCGCGCCGTGCTCCGCGTGGGCCCGTCGCCGGTGCCCGACCTCCATCGCCTCGGCCTCCCCGACGCCATCTTGAACGACGCCGCGGCCCGCTCGCACACCCGCCGCCGCAACCCCCGCTGGACCACCGACGGGCTGCGCATGGTGCCGGTGCCATCGATGCGCAGCGAGCGCTACGTCGAGGCCGCGAGCGCGTGGGTTCGTGCGGCGTGCGCGCATGCGGGCGACGACGGCGTGGCGCGGGTCATCGTCGGCTGCGGCGACCCCACGGTGCTCCGCGACGCCCCGCAGGACCCGGACTGCGTGGGCCTCGACGCCGCCACCGCGGACCTCGCCGAGTCCGAGGCAAGCGCCCTCGCGACGTTCCTCGAGCGCCTCGCGACGGAGACCGGCGTCGACGCGTCGAGGGTGGTCCTCACGATCCCGGGAGATCCGTTGGCCAACGGCGCCGCGGCCGCGCTCGCTCCGCGCTGGGCCCTCGGCTGGGCGGCGCTGCATGCTCGCGCCGGCGTGCGCGCGATCTGGCGCGGGGCCCGCCTCGCGACGACGCTGCCCGCAGGACACCACGTCGACCTTCGCGCCGGCCACGCACCGCTCGAGGCCCCGTCGCGGGCCACCGACGCCCTCGAGGTCGCGCGCATCGCGCTGGCCGCCGGCGTGCGCGACTTCACGCTCTTGCACGGCTGCGCGGGCGCAGGCTGGGTGGGCGCGGTGCTCGACGACCAGGGCATCGCACGCAGCCCCGCGGCGCGCTGGGAGGCACTCCTCGGCTGGGCGCACGAGCTCCCCGACGGGCGCGACGTGCACGTGGCTGTGCCGCACGACCGCGCCGCCATCCTGCGGGCGCGCTCCGAGGCGGTGCTGGGCGCGCTGCCGATCTCGTGGCTGTCGCGCTGGGGCTTCGACCTCGACGACGTCACCGCGGCCCCCACCGGCGCCCTCGCCGCCGAGGACGCGGCCGTCGCGCATGGAGCACCGTGGGCGCCGGTCCTCGGCGACGCGGGAGCCAACGAGACCACGACGCTCACGGCGCACATCGATCCGCCGGGCGCTGCGCTGGTGCGGGTCGTCGAGGGCGGGGGAGCGCGAAGCTGGGTGCTCGCGAACACCGGCGTGGCGAGCGTGAACGTGACGGTGGGCGACCAGGGGCGCACCCTCGACGCCGGGGCGGTGGCGGTGCTGCACGAGGAGACCGGCGATGCGTGACGACGAGACGCTCTTCCGCGGCATGGACGCGCGGAGCTGGGCACGGCTCGTGTCGCTGGTGGCCCCGGGGCTGGCGCCGCTGCCTCCATCGCGGCAGGTGCGCGACGGCTCGCTGGCGGGCGGCATGCTGCTCGTGGCGCACGACGGGGTGCGCGTCCTGAAGGCGCTGCACACGCTGCGCGGCGTGGTGCCGGCCGACGGTCCCTGGGAGGGACGCGCGACGCTCACGGCGCTCGCGGCGCAGAACGACACGCGCTTCGCCTTCGCGGTGAAGCACGACGCGACGGAGCGCTTCATGGAGCGCGTCGGCGGCCGCTGCACCATGGACGACGACGCCGTGACGACGGCGCTGATGATGCTGAACGCGCTGCGCGAGCTCATGGACGAGGGCTCCCTCGACGTGCTCCCGACGGGGCTGCGCTCGGTGCCGCTGCCGCCCGTCGAGGTGGTGCGCGGCGCCTGGGACCGCATCCTCCCGGACGGTCACGCCGCGGTGCTGGCGCTCTTCGATGGTCCCGCATTGGTGAGCGGCGTGGCGCTGCGGCGGCGCGACGGGCGCGTCGACGCGGTGCACGGCGTCGAGTCGCTGCGCGCGTGGTGCGGACCGCTGGGCGGCGACTACCGCCGCGATCATCGGGTGATCCGCGCGGCCGTGGAGCAGCACCTGGGTCCCTTGGCGGCGGGCGTCTTCGCTCCCGAGGAGACCGTGCATCGCCTGCTGCGCGCCGAGGTTCCCGGCGTGTGGGCGAAGGCCGTGGCGGTGCGCGACGTCATCGTGGAGCCGATGCCCGCGTGGGCGGCGATGGCCACCGGGGTGAGCGCGTTCCGTGCGGCGGCCGACGAGTCGCGGCGCTGGGCGCTGAGCGCCGACGGCTGGATCGCCCGCGCCACCCGCGCCGTCTCGGAGCTCGCGTCGTCCGTGGACCTCGAGTCCGTGCTGGGCTTCGACCCGCTGGGCGCGCTTGGGCTCGTGCTGCGCGAGAGCCGCCCGCGGCCCGCGCCGCCCGCGGACGAGTAGCGCGCGGGACTGGGGACGGGGGTAGGTAAGTAGGTTCGACCGCCGCCGGCGTACCGAGCCGCGCAATTTCAGACCCATTTGCGATGGTGGGATCGGAGGAAGGCGGTTCCTACTTTCCTACCCCCGTCCCCCACGTCGTATGGTCGGCGAATGTTGCGAGGCTGGACGGGCGTGCTGCGCGGGAGAACCGCTGCGGCGGTGGTGGTGCTGACGGTCTCCTTCGGCACGGGCTGTGGTGCTCCTCCGGCGGTCCCATCGCCCGGGGAGATCTTCGTCCCTCGGCCGGGGCACGATTTTCAGGCGCCGACCGGCGACGTGCGCATCCAGGCGATCACGGACCGTACGGTGTGCTTCACCACGGACGGCTCCGCGCCCGGCGTGCAGGGCGGTCATTGCGTGGGCGCGACGACCCGGCCGCTGCCCGCGACCCACATCGTCACCCTCGACTGCGGGGGCTCCACCGCGGCGACGGCGATCCGGGGCATCAAGGTGGCCTTCGACTGGCCCGTCACCGACGGCGTGGCCATCGAGACCGTGGCGGGAAACTTCGCGCTCCGATGCACGCAGCCGGAGCCCGACAGCGACGGCGACGGCATTCCCGACAACCGCGACAACTGTCCCACCGTCGCGAACCCCGATCAGGCCGACGCCAACATGAACCGGGTCGGCGACGCCTGCGAGGCCATGGGCGCGCCCGACGAGGACCACGACGGGCGGCCCGACGCCACGGACAACTGCCCGCACGTCTGGAACGTCGACCAGGGCGACGACGACCACGACGGCATCGGCAACGTGTGCGACCCGACGCCGCGCGGACCCGTGGAGCTTCCGTGGACCAACGGCAACCTCGCGCGCGCCTTCGCTCACTGGAAAGACGACATCCAGTGCAGCCTGAACGGGTGTCACAACCCCGGCGGCCCGGGCGACTGGCACGGCGCGTGTGATCACGGCGGCACCGTCGACTGGAACGTCTCGCTCAGCGGACTCCGCGCCGTCAGCCATTTCACCTTCCATGCGTGCGACCACACGGTCACCATCCCGGTGCACGACTACATGCGCGACCCGAGCGGCGCCGACCCCATGGCCACGCGCATGCTTGCGGTGCGCCTCGTCGGCGACGGGTCGGTCACGCAAGACACCGACTTCGGCGGCGATGGCACCGAGACCGGCAGCGTCACCGTCACCGGCGATTTCGCGGGGACGGTCATTTCGCACATCGTGATCCAGAACGCCTCGCGCGGTCCCGGCGGGTACTTCTCCGTCGCGTGTTCCATGGACCCCATCGATCAGGAGATGTGCGCGCCGGACAACCTGCTGGTGAACTACGTCTACCCCGATTGGCACTGCGAGCCCGGAGGCTGTCCGCCGGTCCCGGCGCCCCTCGTCGACACCGACGGCGACGGCGTCTTCGACCCGTATGACAACTGTCCGACGGTCCCCAACCCGGACCAGGCCAACGCCGATTTCGACATGTATGGCGACGCCTGCGACACGTCGACGAACGTCGTCGACACCGACCACGACGGCATCCCGGACGCCGGCGACAACTGCCCGATGGTCGCCAATCCCATGCAAGAGGACAGCGACCACGACGGCATCGGCGACGCCTGCGACACGACCAGCGATCCCGACACCGACGGCGACCACGTTCCCGATGCGCGCGACAATTGCCCCACCGTCGCCAACCCCACGCAGGCCGACGCGGACATGGACGGCATCGGCGACGCCTGCGACCCGACGCCGATGGGCGTGCCGCGCTTCTCGCTGCTCAAGCTGAAGGCCGGCCTCTGCCTCTACGACAGCGGAACGGCGCTGCGCTCGACGTCGACCTGCGACGCGATCCAGCCGAGCCAGCGCTGGGAGGTCGTCGACGTGGGCAGCGGACGGCGCGCGTTCCGCAACCTCGCCTCGATGCGATGCCTCGCCGCGGTGGACTGGTTCGGCACCATCGGCATGGCGGCCTGCGACACCGGCAGCAGCAGCCAGCAGTGGTCCTTGGAGCGCTACGACCAGAACGGCTTCGACGCGCGATTCCCGATGCGCCTGCACAGCGCGGCGTTCAACTACTGCCTCTACACCGACGGCACGAACCTGGTGTACGCGACGCAGGGCAACTGCGGCCTGCTCGGCTCGGAGAACGGCCGCAAGATCGGCATCTACGCCGGCGGCGACTTCTCGATGATGCCGCTGCAGCCGTAGCGCGGGCTGCCCGCCCGGGCCTCCGAGCGCACGATGCGGAAGGGGGACGGTGGTAAAAAGGTAGAACGATGGCGATGCTGCGACATCTCCCGAGATGCGCGATCGTCGCGGGCGTGAGTTACTCATTGACCACCGTCCCGGGCGACAACCTCATCTCGTCGGCGGTACGCCGCGGCCAGGTCGCCCTCAAAGATCCGTGATCACACCGCCCGGTCTGCTTGGACCGTCCCGACGCACGTCCGGTGCGCTTGGACCGTCTCGACGGAGGATCTCCTGCGCTTGCGCCCACGCACGGGTCAGCACGCCGCGCCCGTACCGCCGTTCGAGCGCCTGCTCGATGACGGCATTGTACGCCTCCACGCCGGGCTGGTCGCTTTCGCAACCCGCGAGTTGGAGGATCACCCCGTACTGCTCGCGAAGGATGCGGCCGAACTCGACGTGTCCGCCTGAAGGGTAGCCGATGAGGTACCAGTGCGGATGGTGGGCGGCGAGGTCGTACAGGGCGCGCCGGCGGCCTTCCGCAGGCGTGAAGCCGCAGAGAACGAGGGCTGCGGCGAGGAGCGCGACGAGGCCCGAACGGTTGCGCGCCGGGGGAGTCATGGGTCGCCCGGGACGGTGGTAAATAGGTAACTTGAACTCGCAACGATCGCGCATCTCGGGAAGTCTCTCCGAATCGTCATCGTGTTACTTTTTACCACCGTCCCCTTTCCGAAGGGCGCGGGGTCACGCGACGACGCGCCGGACCTCGACCTCGGAGCTCTCCACCGCGTCGAAGTAGCGCCGGGCCCGCGCGGTCGCGTCGTCGAGCGTCGCGACATCGATGAGCACGTATCCGGCGACGAGCTCCTTCGATTCGGCGAAGGGCCCATCGCGCACCGATCCTTCGTCGAGGCGTCGCGCCTCGCCGCTAGGTGCGAGGAGAACGTCGGCGACGAGCACGCCGTGACGGCGCATGCGGGTGTAGAGCGCGCGCAGGCCGTTGCGCTGCTCCTGCGTGGGCGCAAGGCCCGCCTCGAACGCCGCCGTCGCCTTCCAGGCCAGCATGTAGCGCCGCGTCGAGAGGGGCTCGGGGACCGGCGCGAGGCCGATGTCCCAGGGCTCCGTCACGGGACGTACGTCGACCTCGACGTCGCCGAGCACGCCCGCCAGCGCGGTGGCCCACGCGACGGCGTCATCGAGCGTCGCGGTGCGCACCACGGCGAATCCCGCGGTGAGCTCGTTGCCCCCGGGGAACGGTCCCGGCCGCACGGCGCGCGCGCCCGCCTCGAAGGTCAGCCGCACGCCCTCGCGCGACGCCCGCAGCCCCTCGGCACCGCGCAGCACGCCCTCGCGGGAGAGCGCCCCGACGAGCGATCCGACCCGCGCGAGGAGCGGCTCCGACGGCCTCTCGCCGGCCTCCCAGCGCGCGTCGGTGCGATGAAGGATCAACCAGGTCATCGAGGCTCTCCGGTCACGCCATGAAGAACGATGTCAGCACCGGCGCCAGCGCCTTGGGCGCGACGTTGTGCGTCTGCCCGTCGAGCACGCGATGCCCGGCACCCGGCACCGCGGCGGCGACGGCCTTCGCGGACGCCTGCAGGTTCGGGTCGGTCTTGCCGCCATTCACGACGAGCGTCGGCGTGTGGATCTCGCCGAGCCGCGCCACGGGCACGCGGAACCCGTCCATGATCGTCGCGTCGTACGGCAGCGTGTGCGCGACGGCCTTCAGCTTGGACCACACCCACGGCACGGCGCTCATCATGAACACCACGAAACCGGGCGCGCCCACCATGTCGCGCATGAAGTACCGCACCATGTCGCCGCGGCGGTCTTCCGCGAGCAGTGCCCGAAGCTTGCCGGGGTGATCGGCGCCGGCGTGGCGCGTGACCGTGTCGGGCATGTACGGCGGCTCGAAGGCGACGACCTTGGCGATGGGGAGCCCGCTCGCCACGGCCTCCAGCGCGAGGGCGGCGCCCGACGAGAGCCCCGCGACGAAGGCCCGTCCGCCCGCCTCGCGCAGGAGCGCAGCGAGGTCTTCCACCTCGCGCGACCGGTCGTAGGTGGCCGCGTCACCGCTCGCGCCGCGCCCGCGGCGGTCGTAGGTGTAGACCGTGAACTGCCCGGCGAGCAGCGCCGCGAGCTTGCCCATGGGCCCGAAGCCGCGCCAGCAGAGCGCACCATCGACGAGCACGAGCGCGGGCCCGGAGCCCTGCTTCTCGTAGGCGATGAGGGTTCCGTCCTTCGAAGCGACCGTGCTCATGGGACCTCCGACATCGAGACGAGAGCTCGCACCCGCGGCGATCGCAGGAAGAGTCCGATCCAGACGAACGCGGCGACATACACCGGGAAGAGCGTGTGCGTGAAGAGCGGGCTCCCGAGGCGCACGTGCGTCGCGACGGCGCCGCCGAGATGGCCGGTGAGCACCACGGCCCCGAGCGGCGCGGTCGCGGGGATCGCGTACAGCAGCACGCCCGCCACCTCGAGCACGCCGATGACCGGCACCGCGCTCGCCGCGAAGCCGAGACGCGTGGTGCCCTCGACGAAGGGAGCGAGGCCGGCGACCTTGCCGCCGCCGTCGAACGCGAGAAAGAGCAGGGCGATCGCGCTCAGCGTGCGCCCGAGGTTTCGTTGCCAGGTGGGATGCATGTCGACTCCGTGGTCCCGCGTCGGGCGGGCGTGGGGCGGGACCGTCCCGCTCCAGGGAGACGACGAAGCAGCGAGCGGCGCATCGACGAGCCGCCGTCGAATGTTCGCAAAGGACTTCTGCGCAGGCGCTTGCGCATGTGCAGCGGGACGTACTAGCCCCGGTGCGTGGACGAGGTGCGCCGAGCCGTCGGAGCCGTGTGGCGCGTCGAGGCGCCGGTCCTCGTCGCGAGCCTCGTGCGTCTCGTGCGCGACGTGGGCATCGCCGAAGAGCTCGCGCAGGACGCCCTCGTCGCCGCGCTCGAGGCTTGGCCGGAGTCTGGAACGCCGGACAAGCCCGGGGCGTGGCTCCTCGCGACGGCCCGGCACCGCGCCATCGATCGGCAGCGCCGAGCGCGGCTGGCGGCTCGCAAGCTCGAAGCGCTCGAGCACGACGAGGCGCGCAGGCAGGAGCTCGCGGGGCTCGATCTCGAGGCCGTGCTGGACGAAGACGTCGGCGACGACCTGCTGCGCCTCATGCTCGTCGCGTGTCACCCGGTGCTCGGCGCCGAGGCGCGCGTGGCCTTGACGCTACGACTGCTCGGCGGATTGACCACGGCGGAGATCGCCCGCGCCTTCCTCGTGCCGGAGAGCACCATCGCGCAGCGCATCGTGCGCGCGAAACGCACCCTCGCCGAGGCCCGCGTGGCCTTCGAGGCGCCGCGCGGCGAGGCCCTGCGCGAGCGCGTGGGCTCGGTGCTCGAGGTGCTCTACCTCGTGTTCAACGAAGGCTACGCCGCGACGCGCGGCGACGACTGGACGCGTCCCGGGCTCTGCGACGACGCGATGCGCCTCGGTCGCGTGCTGCAGGGGCTCGCGCCGGAGGTCGCCGAGGTGCATGGGCTCGTCGCGTTGATGGAGCTGCAGGCATCGCGCCTCGCCGCGCGCACCGGCCCCGCGGGAGAGCCCGTGCTGCTGCTCGACCAGGATCGCCAGCGCTGGGACCAGACACTGATCGCGCACGGCCTCGACGCCCTCGATCGCGCCATTGCGCTGGGGGGCGCGGCGGGACCGTACGCGCTGCAGGCGGCCATCGCGGCGTGTCACGCGCGCGCCGTCACGGCGGCCGACACCGACTGGGGGCGCATCGCCGCGATCTACGAAGCGCTCGCGCGGGTCACGCCGTCGCCGGTGGTGGAGCTCAACCGCGCCGTGGCCGTCGGCTTCGCGCACGGTCCTGCGGCCGCTCTCGCCATCGTCGACGCGCTCGCCGCCGCGGGGTCGCTCGCGCGCTATCACCTGCTCCCGAGCGTGCGCGGTGATCTTCTCGCGAAGCTCGGCCGCCGGGACGAAGCGCGCGCCGAGTTCGCCCGCGCCGCCGCCCTCGCGACGAACGCGCGCGAGCGGAGCCTGCTGCTCGCGCGGGCGGGGAACACGGGACGGGCGTAGGGTGCGCGGTCAGATCGTGAGCGTGCCCACGTACGTCGCCGATGTGCGGCTGCAGCGCACGTAGCCGCTGCTGCCGGTGCGCGTTCCCGTCCACGTCTGCACGAGGGCAGTGCCGCGGTAGGCGTTGACGGTCCAGTGCGCGGTGCTGCCGGAGTTCATCTCCCACGGGTTCACGCACACGACGTACCCGCCGGTGGCGGGCGCGGCGGACCAGAAGATGTTCTCCGGTCCGTGGCAGCTGTCGCCCGCGTACGGCGAGAGCGCCGGGCACGAGTCGTGGTCGAGGGACCCGCCGCACGCGTTGGTGTTGCCGTAGTAGATCTCCGTGCCGCACGGGGGCACCACGGCGAGGTCGAGGTCGCCCATGACGTCCCAGGTGAGGGTGAAGCGGAGCTGGCCGTTGCCGACGCACACGCCGAGGGCGCACGCATCGGCGGCCGCGCAGCACGTTCCGCCGCAGAGCGGGGCGCCGCCGGGGCACGTCGTCGCGGGCGGCGGGCAGCCCTCGTCGACCTGTCCGTTGCAGTTGTCGTCGAGGTGGTTGGCGCAGATCTCCGCGGCGGCGGGCACGGCCTGGTTGAGGCACGCGCCCCAGTCGGTGCTGATGCCGTCGGGACCGTGCACGCAGGGCTGCGTGCCTTGGTGACAGATGCCCACGCCCTGCGTTCCCGCGGGGCCCGTGTAGCAGAGGCGGTTCGCGCCGATGGCGCAGACGCAGCCGCCGTTGGCCGTGCCGTCGCAGTCGCGGTCGACGCCGTCGCAGAGGTCCCGCGCGGCGGGGATGATCTCGCCGACGCACGCGCCCCACGCGGCGCCGGTGTCGGTGTGCTCGCAGGTCTGCGTCCCGTCGCGGCACACGCCCATGGTGTCCGTGCCCGCAGGACCCGTGTAGCAGGACCGCGTCGCGCCGACGTCGCAGCCGCAGCCCTCGTCGACGATGCCGTCGCAGCGGTAGTCCATGCCCGCGCAGGTCACGGGCTGGGGAGAGCCCGCGCCCATGCACGCGCCCCAGGTGCCGAACTCGCCGGTGCCGTTGCACGTCGTCGTGCCCCACACGCAGACGCCGCGCCCGGCCCGCGACGGATCACCGGGGAAGCAGTGCTGCGTCATGCCCGGCAAGCACGGACAGTTCTCGTCGACCTGCCCGTCGCAGTTGTCGTCGAGGCCGTTGTTGCAGAGCTCGCGGGTCCCACAGCCCGCGGACGTGGTGCCGGCGTCGTCACCCGCGCTCGCGCCGTCCCCCGCGGTGCTCCCGTCGCCGCCCGCGGTGCCGCCGTCGGAGCCCGTCACCGAGCCGTCGGACCGCGCGGCGTCGGTGCGCCCCGCGTCGGCGGGATGCCCGGTGTCCGCAGGGTGTCCGGTGTCCACGGCGCGGGCGTCGGTGTGCAGCCCGGCCTCGAAGGAGACGTTGAAATCCGACGAGTCGTTGGCCGCGCACGATGCGGCGAGGGGGAGCGTCGCGAGCAGCGACCAGCGGATCAGCGACCTTCGGTACAACGGCGGCCTCCCTCTACGACATGGCGACGGGCGAAGCGCGCACGGTACCAGAGCGCGGCCTGGACACCAGCGCGGCGCGCGCGCGCATCAGGTCCCCCTTGTGTGCGTCGAGGCGGGATGCTTCCCTCGCGGCGTGTCGAACGCGAAGCAATCGGTGTCCGTCGAGGTCGCGGGGCAGCGTCTGCGGCTGAGCGCCCACGCCGACCCGCAGCACGTCGAGCGCCTCGCGGGCATCGTCAACGAGCGCGTCGAGGCGATCCAGCGGGCCGCCAAGGGCGCGGGCCTCCCGACGATCCTCGCGCTGCTGGCCCTCGACCTCGCCGACGAGCTCCACGCCACGAAGAAGCGCGCCGACGAGACGCAGGCCCGCGCCGGCGAAGAGGTCGATCGGCTTCGGACGCACGCGCGCGAGGTCGAGCACGCCGCGCGCGAGGCCATCGCCGAGGTCCTCGCGGACATCGACAAGGCCCTCGCCGTCGCCGAGGAGTGACCGCGTCGCGGCTCAGTGCCGCAGCAACAGCGCCGCGACGAGGGCCAGCACCACCAGCGCCCCGATGATGATCGCCGGCATCGGGAGCCCCTTCGCCGCGGGCTCCGCGTCGGGCTTCGAGGGCGGCGCCGCATCGGGCTTCGAGGCGAGCGCATCGAGGCGCACCGGCGCGCTCAGCCTCGCCGGCGGCGTCGTGAGACCCGGGGCCGTGCCGTCCATCACCATGGTCTCGCCGGCCCCTTCGCGGGCGCCCGACGCGATGTCCCCGAGCCGCGCCGGGGCCGCCAACGGAATGCTCGGCGCGCCGGCCAGCACCGTCGCCGCCGGCGCGTCCGCGGACTGCGCCTCCGACGCCATCATCGTGCGGTCGATGGACGGCGCGGAGATGCGCACCGGCGCCGAGACCTCCAACCCCGCCTCCGACGCCATCATCGTGCGGTCGATGGACGGCGGCGGGATGCGCACCGGCGCCGAGGCCTCCACCGGCGAGGCTCCCGACGCCATCACCGTGCGGTCCATGGAACCCGCGGCGAGGCGCGGCGGGGGCTGACGCAGCGGCGCCGACTCGTCGTCGTACATCATCGTCTGCGACGACGGAGCAGCGGGCTCTCCGGTCGTCGCGGGCTCCTCCGCGGGCTCTGGCGCGGCGACGGCATCGCCGGGCTCCGGGACGAAGCGCATCCACGCCGTCGGTCCGTCCGCCGACGCGGGCGTGCCGGACTCTGCCGTGGAGCCCTCGAAGGCCGTCGCGAGGGCCGCGCGCAGCACCGCCATGGACTCGTGCCGGCGCGACGGGTTCACCTGGATCGCGCGTCCGCTGAGCACCGTCAGCGCCGGCGGCAGATCGTTGCGCCGCGACGAGATCGCCGAGAAGTCGTCCTTGGCGCCGCCGCCCTTGCCGGCACCGCCGCGGCGGTCGTTGGTGCACTCCATGGTGATCGCGCCGAGCGCGAAGACGTCGCACGCGGGGGTCACCGCGGCGGGGTCGTCGTCGAGCTCCGGCGCCTCGTAGTCGGCGGCGTGGGCGCCCGCGACGGAGCGTCCGAAGAGGCCCGCGAGGCCGGCGTCGCGCACGCGCACCACGAGCGCGCCGTCTTCGCGCGAGACCATCAGCGAAGCCGGCGTGACCGCGCCGTGGGCGAGCGCGGGATCGAGGGCATGCAGCGCCGCGAGGGCCTCGCAGGCCCCGTCGAGCACCGCCGCGAGCACCGACGGTGCGAGGAGCCGGTTGCGCGCCGCCGCGTCGTCGAGCCCGCGCTGCAGCGACGTGCCCTCGACGGCCTCGGTCACGAGGTACGGACGCCCGTCGACGACGCCGTGGCCCAGCGTGCGGACGATGCCCTTGGCGGACAGCGTCGCGAGGCGCGCGGCGAAGGCCTCGAAGGCCGTGGTTTCGTCCCGCGCGGGCAGCAGCGTGAGCACCACCGCGGCGCCGTCCGTCGTGTCCTCGGCCCTCCAGCCCTCGCCGGCTCCCGCGTCGTCGACCGGCGCGACGAGGCGATAGCGTTCCGCGACGAGGGCACCCGCAGCGATGTCCACCATGGGGGCCGTGGATACCACCGGGCTCCATCGCGTGTATACGCCGCCCTCACCGCGCACGCGGCACCGTGGTAGCGTCCGGGCCCATGGCAGGTGAGGGACCCGGAGCTGCTCCGGAAGACTTGTTCGCGCTCGTGGGAACGGACCTCGTCGGTCGCTTTCACGTCGACGCGGTGGTGGCCGAAGGGGGCTTCGGTCTGGTGTATCGGGGCGTGCAGCTCGGCCTCGACCGCCGGGTCGCGATCAAGGTCCTCAAGACCCCGGACGACCCGAAGTACGCGTCGGTGTTCCTCTCGACCTTCAAGGAAGAGGCGCGGACCATCGCGAAGCTGCAGCACCCGGCCATCGTGCAGGTCGTCGACTTCGGCACCGCGACGATGCCGAGCGGCGTCGAGGCGCCGTTCATGGTCCTCGAGTGGATCAACGGTCGCCAGCTCGAGGACATCCTCATCGAGCGCCTCGGCAAGGGCGGCCGTCCCCCGGCGGAGTGCCTCCAGCTGTTGCGTCCGGTGCTCGAGGCCGTCGACGTGGCGCACCAGGCCGGCGTCGCCCACCGCGACATCAAGCCCCCGAACATCATGGTCGTGGAGTCGGCGCACGGAGCGTCGCTCCGCCTGCTCGATTTCGGCATCGCGAAGGTGATGGAGGGCGACGTCAACCTGCCCATGAGCGGCATGACGCGCACGGCGTCGGGCGCCTCGGCCTTCTCGCCGAAGTACGCCGCGCCGGAGCAGGTGAGCGGCGCCCGCACCGGTCCGTGGACCGACGTGCACGCCCTCGGCCTCGTGCTCGTCGAGATGCTCCTCGACAAGCGGGCCTATGGCGGCCGCGACATCACGTCGCTGTACCGCGAGGTGCTCGCCCCGGAGCGCCCGACGCCGCGGCGCCTGGGCCTCGACGTGGGCGCGTGGGAGTCGGTGCTGCTCCGCGCGCTCGCGCCGCACCCCGCGGACCGTTGGGAGTCCGCCGGCGCGTTCCTGCGCGCGCTCGTCGAGGCGCTGCCCGGCGCGACGTTCGTGAAGCTCCCCGATCTCGGCGGCGCCGAGACCATGCCCGCGATGCAGGCGTTCCGCCCGGGCTCGTTCCCTCCGGCGGTGACCGCGCCGGCGGCGGCCGACACCACCACGCCGGCTACGCTGCCCGCGTCGTCGCCCGCACCGCAGGCTCCCGCCGCCGGGCGTGGACGCGTCGCCGTCGCCGCGGGCGTCGTCCTCGCCATCGCCGCCGCGGGCGCCTTCGCGCTGCGAAACAACGGTGCCAGCACGCCCAGCGCCTCCGCCGACATGTCCGTGCTGCGAGCGACGCCGCCGGCCCCGCGCGTGGCTCCGGCCGCCGCGCCCGCCGTGGCACCCATCGTCGCTCCCATGCAGGCCCCGGCCGCACCGACGGCCGCTCCAGCCGTTGCTGCCGCGGAGCCCGCGGAGCCCACCGCGCCGGCGGCGGTCGCCCCGGCGGCACCCGCAGCCCCGGCGCCGGCGGCGGCGACCCCGGAACCCGAGGCCGAACCGACGGGACGTCATGGACGTCGCGGCCGGGCGTCGCGAGCCCGCGCTGCCGCGGAACCAGCGGCGCCCGCGGCCCATGCGGCACCGGCGGCACCCGCGCCCCCCGCTGCGGCCCCCGCGGCGGCGGCGTCGCTCCCGAACCGTCCCAGCGCCGCCGACGTGAGCGCGGCCATCGACGCCGTGGCGTCGCGAGCCCGGGCCTGCGGCGTGAGCGGACGGGTCTTCGTCCACGTCGACTTCGCGAGCGACGGCCACGCCACGGGATCTTCCGTCGAGGGAGACCAGGCCTCGACGCCCGCGGGCGCGTGCATCGCTCGGGCGGTGCGGGCCGCGCACGTGCCTCCCTTCGCGCGTCCGTCGGTGACCGTCGTGCAACCGCTCTCGCTCTGACCCGACGACCTTTCCGGTCTTGTTCGTGATCCGGCGCCATGCGACGGTCGCTGCGGGTCGCATGGGTACACTCCAACGCGCTGTGCGCCTCCAGGTCGCTTCGCCGGTGCTCGCCGCGTGCGCCGTGGCGCTCCTCGGGGGCGGCGCCGGGTGCTCCGTGGGTCAGACGATCCTTCGCCGCGTGGACGCGACGGCCACGGACTCCACCGCCGCCGATGCGACCGCCGACGCCGCGCGCAAGGACGTCGTCGCGCCTGGAGACGCCGGCTTCGACGCAGGCATGGACGGCGGCACCGCGCCCGACGTCATGGAGCCCGATGCGTCGGTCAACGACGGCACCACGGCCGACGCGACGGACCTCGGCGCGATCGACGTCGTCGCGCCCGACGTTGGCTTTCCGGACGTGGTCGAGCCCGACGGGTTCGTCGTGCCCGATGGGTTCTTCATGCCCGACGGCTTCTTCATGCCCGACGCGCCCACTTCCGACGTGGCGTGCCCCCTCGGCCGCGTCCTCTGCGGCGGCGCCTGCGCCGACCTCACCAGCGACTCGCTGCACTGCGGAACCTGCGGCGTGGCGTGCCCGACGGACTTCGTCTGCGCCAACGGCCTCTGCGCCAGCACGTGCTCGAGCGGCGCCACGCGGTGCGGAACGCAGTGCGTGACCCTCGGCGACGACCCCGCCAACTGCGGCGGCTGCGGCGAGGCGTGCGCCCCCGGGGACATCTGCGCCAGCGGCCGCTGCGTCACCCTCGCCACCGTCGACCCCATCGGCTGCGCCGACGGAACCCGCGAGGCCTTCCGCGACGCCACGGCGTTCCCGCACATCGCCGCGTGCGCCGGCGCGTGGTCGCTCCCGGGGATCTTTCCCGCGATCCCCGCGGAGTCCGTCGCGGCCTGCGCGACGTCGGGCAACGACGGGACGTCGACCTCGGGCACGGGCTGCGCGTCGTCGAACCTCTGCGCCCGCGGCTGGCACATCTGCGCCGGCGGCGAGGTGCGCGCGCGCGCCGTCGAGGGCTGCAGCAGCACCACCGACATCCCCCCGAACACCTTCTTCGCGGCCGCCGTGTCGGGCACCGGTTGCAACGTCTGCGCGCTGCCCACGGGCACGCTCACCGGCGCGACGTGCGGACCGACGACGTGCCTCGAGGGCTGCCTCGCCAACGGCACGCTCAACAACGACTTCTTCGGCTGCGGCACCCTCGGCACGCCGCTCACCACCGACTGCGACGGCCTCGACCGCGCGAGCGGGAACAACTGCACGGCGCTCACGACGACCTGGCAGTGCAACGGCGAGACCATGGAGAGCCGCACGGTGACCAAGAGCGGAGCGGCCAACGGCGGCGTGCTGTGCTGCCGTGAGTGACCGACCGACGGAGACCGCGATGCGAAGCTGGAGGGACGCAGGCAGGCGGATCGCGGCGGCGGTGCTCGGCGCGCTCGTCGCCCTGTTGATCGCGATCCCCGCGCAGGCCCAGGTGCTCCCGCGCTTCGCCCTTCGCCTCGAGGACGGTGCCGGCACCACGCTGGGCTACGGCTCGCGCAGCGCCCTCGCGTACGACGGGGCGCACCTGCAGATCACCGCGCGCCTCGCGTACAACGTCCTCGACTGGCTGTCGGCGCAGGTGTCGGTGAACAACGGCGTGTTCCTCGGCAGCGGCGCCGCGGGCACGGGACGCACCCTCGCGCTGCAGGCGGGCCTCCGCGCCGAGCCCTGGGTGCGGCGCCTCGGGCGCCTCTGGATCGACGGCAACGCGGGCATCGTCTTCACCGGCGACGACCGCGCCTTCGGCTTCGACGCGGGCGTGGGCTTCGAGTTCCAGATCGGTCACGTCGTCGGGCTCGGACCGTACGTGCGCGTCCACGACGTCGTC
Organism: uncultured delta proteobacterium; assembly: GCA_903845045.1. Lineage (GTDB taxonomy): Bacteria > Myxococcota_A > Polyangia > Polyangiales > SCUS01. The sequence continues at coordinate 19,489 of CAIMWA010000668.1, forward strand.
GGCGACGGCACCGTCAACGGCGGCGACCACGCGCTGTTCCTGAGCGCCGGCGCGTCGCTCACGCTGCGCATCCCCGAGGTCGCTTAGCACCCGGACCCGTCGCCGCCGGTCTCGCTTCCCCCGTCGGACCGGGACCACGACGGCGTGCTCGACGCCGACGACGTTTGCCCCGACGTGCCGCGCATCCCGTACCCCGACCCGGCTCGGAACGGCTGCGGCCTGCCCGACGACGACCGCGACGGCGTGCCCGAGCCCCCCGACGCGTGCCCCGGCGTGCCCGGCCTGCCGTCGCCAGACCCCACTCGCAACGGCTGCCCCGCCGAGGACCGCGACCACGACGGCATCGCCGACGCCGACGACGCCTGCCCCGACGACCCGCGGGTGCCGTTCCCCGATCCGCGGCGCAGCGGGTGTCCGCTGCCCGACGACGACCACGACGGCGTGCCCGAGCCCCCCGACGCGTGCCCCGGCGTGCCCGGCGTCCCCTCGTCGGACCCGCGTCGCAACGGCTGCCC
>CAIMWA010000669.1 GCA_903845045.1 uncultured delta proteobacterium
AGGCCATGGTCGCCGCGGGGACGTTTCTCGACGACCTCTACTACCGCCTCAACGTGGTGCACGTGCACATGCCCGCGCTGCGCGAGCGCCGCGACGACGTGGTCCCGCTGGCGGAGTACCTGCTCGGGGCCATCTGCGCGCGGCTCGAGCGCCCCGACGTGCGAGGCTTCACGCCGGAGGCCCTGGCGCTGCTCGCGGGCCACGACTGGCCGGGCAATGTGCGCACCCTCGAGAACGCCGTCGAGCGCGCCGTGCTGCTCACCGACGGTCCCTTCGTCGGCCTCGACGACCTCCCGCCGGCGCTGCGCCGCGCGTCGATGCCACCGCCTCCGCCCGCGTCGGACCTCCTGCCCGCGTCGGGCATCGACCTGCGCTCGGCCATCACGGACTTCGAGAACGCGATGATCCTGCAGGCGCTCGATCGCACCGGCGGCAATCGCAACCGCGCCGCGCAGCTGCTCGGGCTGCACCGCACGACGCTCGTGGAGATGCTCAAGCGCAAGGGCTTTCGTCGCGGCGAGGGCCAGGTCTCGGCCAGCCCCCGCTGAGCCTTCGCGTCAGCGCGTTCGCCGCCGTTCGACGTGGTGGCGCGGTCCATGGTGTGTGGAGTGCGCGCCGTGCCGGGCACGGTGGCGGCGAGGGTGCCGCCCGGCGGGTGCTTCATCGGGTATCGCTGTCACCGACGTCGTGACGACGGGCGCAGGCGCGGGGCGCGCGATCGCAGGCGCGACGACCGGTGCTGCGGCGGCGACGATGTGGGGCATGGCTGCGGGCGCGACGACGGCCCCTTGGCGGGCGGCGGAGAGCCGGTGCGAGACCAGCGCCGAGACCGCCACCAGCACCAGAGCCACCGCGCCGACGCTCGCGCCGAAGGGACGGCGCCGCGGCGCCAAGGACGCCTTCGCGGGCAGGGACCACGCGACGTTGGACGACGGGCCCCGCGCTCCTCGGGAGCGCTCTGCCGGGGCCGCGACGACGTACTCGCGGTGCGCTGCGGCGTGGGTCGGCGCGCCCTGCGTCGCGTACCACCCGGCGAGGCCCAGTGCGCTCCACGACGGGCTCGCGACGACGGCGTCGCGGAACGCCTCCATCGAGGGCCATCGCCCGTCGCGGTCGCGGACGAGGGCGCCATCGACGATGGCGGCGAGGTCGGCCGGCACGTCCGGCAAGCGCACCCGCAGCGGGGCGGGCTCCTCGTAGAGGATCTTCGCGATCATCGCGTTGGGGCTCGGCGCTTCGTAGGGCAGGCACCCCGCGAGGAGCTCGTAGAGCACCACGCCGAGGGACCAGACGTCGGCGCGCGCGTCGACCTCGCCAACGCCCACCGCCTGCTCCGGGGACATGTACGACGGCGTGCCCACGCTCGCGCCGTCCTGCGTGCGCAACGCCGCGTCGGGTCGCGCGTCCATGACCCGTGCGACGCCGAAGTCGATGATCTTCGGCACCACGCCGCCCCCGGCGACGCGCGCGAGGATCACGTTCGCCGGCTTGAGGTCCCGGTGCACCACGCCGCGCCGGTGCGCCTCGACCATCGCGCCCATGAGCGGAACGACGATCTGCAGCGCCTCGCGCAGCGGCAGCCGGTAGCCCGGGGCGCCGTCGAGGCGGGCGTCGAGGCTCTCGCCGTCGAGCATCTCCTGAACGATGAAGGGCAGGCCCGTGGCCGCGTCGACGTCGAGGTCGAGCACGTCGACGACGTTCGGGTGCACCACCGCCGCGCCGGCCTTCGCCTCGCGCAGGAACCGCTGCTCCAGCGCCGCGTCGCCGACGGCCCGGGCGTGCAGCGTCTTGATGGCCACGCCGCGTCCGGTGTTCTCGTTGCGCGCCTCGAAGACCTGCCCCATGCCCCCTTCGCCGAGGACGCGCAGGAGGCGGTAGCGGCCTCCGAGCGTGTCGCCGACGGCGGGCATCGCGCGGATTCTCGTGCAGCGCCGCGGGGCTCGCAAGTCATCGACGAAGCGCGGGCTCCGACGCCGTTGCGCGGACCGGTCGCGGCGTGCAAGGTGCGCCCCCTCCATGGCACCCCGCCCCAAGAAGTCACGCCCGAAGGCGCGCCCCACCGCGAAGGCGAGCGCCGCCGCGAAGACGCGTCCTGCCCGCAAGCCGCGGGCGAAGCGCACGCCGAGCTACGACCTGCTCATCGTCTGGACCGCGCGCGCGCTGGTGCACACCGACACGGCGAAGTACTTCATGCACGACGACCTCGACGAGCACACGCCGCTCGACGTCGTGGGGCTGACGCACCTTCGCGACGACTCGGTGACGCTGCCCATGGCGCGGCGCCTCGCGAAGGCTCGCCTCGCCGAGATCGAGACCGGGACCGTCACCCGCGAGGGCGTGCTGTTCCGCAACGTCGAGACGCTGGGCAAGCTGCTCTCGCTCACCGCGGTGGAGCAGGAGGTGCTCGCATTCGCCATCGTGCTCGACCTCCACAAGCCCTTGCAGGCGTGCTTCGAGCACCTCGAGGGGCTCTCCGTGCGACGCCTCCACGACCTGCTCGCGCTGGTGCTCGACGTGCCCGTGGCCGACGTGCGCGAGGCGCTCAAGCGCACCGCCCCGCTCGCGACGACGGGCCTCGTGCGCGTCGCGACGGACGTGCGCCGCACCTGGGACGACCCCTTCGAGGTGATGGAGGGCCTCGAGAACATCCTGCTGACGGAGTACGAGACGCCGGAGGCGATCCTCGCGAACTTCTTCCGCCGGTCGCCGGACGCGAAGCTCGTGCTCGGGGATTTTCCGCACGCGTCGCAGGACGTGGGCATCCTCGTTCGCTTCCTTCGCGGCGCGATGGACCAGCAGGCGTCGGGCGTGAACGTGCTGCTGCACGGTCTCCCGGGCACGGGCAAGACGGAGCTCGCGCGCGCGGTCGCAGCGGCGCTGAAGGGCGACCTCTACGAGGTGAACGTCGAGGCCGACGACGGCTCGCCGATCTCGGGTCCCGGGCGCTTCGCGGCGTACCTGTTGTGTCAGCGCATGCTCGGCCGGCGCACGAACACCGTGGTGCTCTTCGACGAGATCGAGGACGTGTTCCCGGACCGCTGGTACCCGTTCTTCGGCCGTCAGCGCCGCAGCGGCGAGGACAAGGGCTGGACCAACCGCCTCCTCGAGGGCAACGCCGTCCCGACGCTGTGGCTGTCGAACGAGATCGGCCAGATCGACTCGGCGTTTCTTCGCCGCTTCGACTTCATCTTCGAGCTGCGCACGCCGCCGCTGGCGGTGCGCCGTCGCATCCTCGAGAAGCACCTCGGCGACCTCACGGCGCGGCCCGGCTGGGTGCAGCGCGTGGCCCACGACGAGCGCCTCACGCCGGCGCACATCGAACGGGCGGTGCGCGTGGCGCGGCTCGCGGGCTACGCCAAGGCCGAGGAGCTCGAGCCGTGCCTCACGCGGGTGCTGCAGAACAGCCTCGCGGTGCAAGCCCCGGAGCGTCCTGGCGCGCCCGCGGCGCCGGAGGTCTACGACCTGCGCTTCCTCAACGCGTCGGAGGACCTCGGTCGCCTCGTCGAGACGCTCGAGAAGCGCGCGCGGGAGCAGCGCACGGTGCACGGGTCGATCTGCCTGTACGGTCCGCCGGGCACGGGCAAGACGGCGTTCGCGCATCACCTCGCGGAGCGGCTGCAGCTCCCGCTGTTGATGAAGCGCGCGTCGGACATCCTCGGTCCGTTCGTGGGGCAGACCGAGGGCAACCTCGCGGAGATGTTCCAGCAGGCGCGCGACGAGGGGGCGATGCTGCTCCTCGACGAGGCCGACAGCTTCTTCCAGAACCGCCGCGGCGCGAGCCAGCACTGGGAGGTCACCCAGGTGAACGAGCTGCTCGTGCAGATGGAGGCCTTCGAGGGTCTCTTCGTCTGCTCGACGAACCTCTTCGAGCACCTCGACGAGGCGTCGCTGCGCCGCTTCACGCTGAAGATCAAGTTCGACCCGCTGCGCCCGGAGCAGCGCATGGCCCTCTTCGAGCGCACGCTGGAGATCCTCGGACAGCCCGTGGCGCCCGACGAGGCCGCCGGTTACCGCAGCGCCCTCGATCGCCTCGAGGCGCTCACCCCCGGCGACTTCGCGACGGTGCGCCGCCAGGCCCTGCTCCTCGAGACCGCGGTGGACGCGCGCGCGCTGCTGTCGGCCCTCGAGCGCGAGTGCCGCAACAAGCCGCACGTGCAGAAGTCGCGGGTCGGGTTCAACTGACGGCGGTCGCGGCGGTCACGTGCCGCTCACGTACTCGAGCCCGTCGGTCTCGTTCACCGTATAGAGCTGGCCGAGGTACTCGCGGGCCCAGTCGACGCCGGCGTGCTCGAGCCTCAGCTGGCGTGCGAGGACGAAGCTCCCCAAGCGCTCGGCGCAGAACGCCCACGCGCGTGCCTGTGGACCGGTGCGGGGCTCGGGATGGCGGGCGATGCACGCGCGCACGACGGCCTCGAGCTCCGTGACGGCGCGAAGCCAGAACGGCGCCGGGTAGAATCCGAGCTCGACACCGCCGGTGAAGAACAGCCGTGACTGGAAGAACGGCTCGACGTCGCCCTTGTCGAGCACACCGAGCGCGACGGCCTCGGCGGTGAACCGCAGCAGGTCCTCGACGTGGTGCACCGCGGCGTACTGCTGGAGGTACGTTCGCTCCGCGCCGTCGTGCAGGAGCAGGCCCGGGAGTCCGATCATGAACGCCGTCCGCCGCGGAGCCATGAGATCGTGCAGCGAGAGGCGGGCGAGGTCGCTCTTGCGGAGCACGTTCATGGGACCGAAGGTCGCGGACGCTGCGCCCAGCCGCGCCGAAGCGATGAACTTGCGGTACTGGCACACGCCCACGGTGCGCGCGCCGGGATGTTGCTGCCGCACGTAGTTCTTGAGCGCGAAGGTGCCGGCGAGGCCGGCGAGCACGGGGTGGTGGCGGTCCCACTCGGGTGCCAGATCGCGGAGGTTCAGCGCGCCCTCGCGCTGCGCCGCGCCCAGGTAGATCGGGCGCACGTACGCAGGAAAGTCGATCCACAGCGGCACGTGCGTGAGGCACCCGTAGACGAGGTCCGCGGGGGCTTCGACGGGGGCCCCGTGCTCCACTTCAATGCCGCGAGCGCGGCATGCCGCCACGTCGACGTTGTCGCGCGGTCCTCCCTGCTGCAACACCACTCGGCACCGCGCGAGGTCCGCCAGCAGGTCGCCGCGGACCGGCGTTCGATCCCGCACCACGAGCACCTCGGCGCGGGCGGCCTCGATGCGCAGCCGCTCCGGATCGTCGACGAGGCGGGGGTCGTAGAGCACATCGTGGCCCGCGACGAGCTCGAGAACCTCGCGGGTGTCCATGAACTCGGTGATGACGACGCGCACGGGTGTCCTCCGGGTGAGACCACGCGAGCGTACACGCGCGTCGGGCTGGCGGTGCGGGCCGTCGCCGCACCCCGCGGGGTGTCAGCTGCGCGTGCGGGACCGCGACGCTTCGACGCCCGGCTTCGCCTCGAGTGCCTCGGCCAGGCTCTTCGCCGCCCCAACGAGCGCGCGGGCGTCGTTCGTCGCGCCGAGCCCGGCCGCGACCTGCGCTGCAAGCACGTACGGCTCGTCCCAGGTGGGCGCGAGCTCCAGGGCGCGCACGAAATGCCCCAGTGCTCTTGCTGGATCGCCCTGCGTCGCGGCGAGGCGTCCCAGCGCCACGAGCGCGTTGACCGAGCGCGGGTTGCGGGCGAGGGCGGCTTGCAGCGCCGCCGCGTCGCCGTAGAGGCTCCCGGCATAGAGGTGCGGAAGGTCGAGCGACGGGCTCCGCCGCGCGGCGTCGGCGAGGAGGGCCTTGGCGTCGTCGTGACGCTGGTCCTGCTGCGAGAGCACCAGGGCGTCGTGCAGCGAGCGCTCGACGGCGGTGTGCGCCAGCAGCGCGTGACGGTCCACCACCTCGGCGCCCTCCCACGTGCGCAGTTCGTCGAAGAGCTGCGTCGGATCCTCCGTCGGGGTGTACGTCGCGGCTTCGAGGGAGGCGTAGAACGCGAGGCGCTCGGCAACATGGTCCGACTGCCGGCGCTCGGCGGCGACCTTCGCGTAGGCGGCGGAGCGAAGCCGCGCTCGCTGCGCCGGGTCGCGGGCGAGGTCCGCGAGCGTCGTGACGAGGTCGTCGGGGGCGGCGAAGAAGCGCGCGTTGACACGGTCCTCGGCGGCGCCCTGGTACGGCACGAGGTCCTGCAGCACCGCGACGGCGCCGTGCGCGGCGTACTCGACGAACTTCACGTCGGAGCGCGAGCGGTTGAAGCCGGTGTCGGCGAGCGGCGCGAGGCCGACGTCGAGGCCGCCGACGAAGCGGTAGTAGTCCCCGATGCCGCCGGTGGGTGTGCGGGCCTTGCGGTCGTCGGGGAGCGCCGCGAAGAGGCTCCAGATCGAGTCGGCGCACATGAGTTGCAGCGTCACGCCGGGAGTTTCGAGCACCCAGCGAACGAGCGCCGGCGCGACGAGGGCGATGTCTTCGCGGTGCCCGCTCGATCCGCCCCAACCGACGACGAGGGGCCCCGCGTCGTCGCGCGACGGCGGCGGCGGAACCTCGAGCAGGTGGTTCACGAACACGCGGCACTGTCGGCCGAGGTGGCCGTAGATCCGGGAGAGCTCGGCGACGGTGCACTGCATGCCCGACGAGGCGCGCACGAGCTGCTTGTAGAGCCGCACGTTCGCCGGCGACTGGAAGAACGCATAGATGGGGTTCCACGGCTGGATCGCCCCGAAGTCGTCGCTCACCTCGAACACCGTGACGGCTCCCCGCGCCGCGCGCTCGGCGAGCACCGGCAGCAGGTCGGCGTCGCAGACGCTGTTGAGCACGAGCACGTCGGCGGCGCGCAGGAGCCGCGGCGCATGGCGGTGCAGGCGGTCGCAGTTGACCACGCGCACGCCGTCGACGGCGCTCAGCGCGCGTCCCGGTGCGAAGGTGCGGTAGAGCCAGTCGCCGCCGCGGGTGTTGTGCGGGGGGTCGAGCTGCACGACGAGGCGCTGTCGGGGCATCGGCGCATCATCGCAGCGGGGGCGGGGACAGTCTTGCGTTGTTGCATTCACGCCCGCCGAAGCGCCGCCGGGTGTCGCCGGGGACAGTCTTACGTTGTTGCATTCACGCCCGCCGATGGGCCGACGAAGCCGCAAATTGCACGATGTTTCACGCAATGGCGCTGGGCGGGGCGCTCGCGCGCATCTGAATGCAACAACGTAACTGTGTCCCCGTTGCACCCTTGGTACACCTTCGGGCCATGGCGACGAAGCTGCCTCCGCCGGGGGATCCGCGGGCTCTCTACGTGATGGATCTGTCGGGGTACGTGTTTCGCGCGTACCACGGCATGGCGCCGCTCTCGAACAGCAAGGGCGAGCCTACGCACGCGACGCTCGGCGTGACGCAGATGCTCCACGCGCTCGTGCGCTCGCAGCGCCCCACGCACCTGGCGGTGGCCATGGACACCAAGGGTCCGACCTTTCGCCATGCGCTCTACGCCGACTACAAGGCCAACCGCCCGCCGCCGCCGCCGGACCTCTCGCAGCAGATGGAGCGCTGCCGCCAGGTGGCCGAGGCCTATGCGATCCCGGTGCTGCAGCACGACGGCTTCGAGGCCGACGACCTGCTCGCGACCTGCGTCGCCCACGCCCGCGCCCAGGGCTTTCTCACGGTCATCTGCTCCGGCGACAAGGACCTGCTCCAGCTCGTCGGCGACGACGTGATCATGTGGGACGCGATGCGCTCGCGCGTCTACGGCATCGAGGAAGTGAAGGAGAAATGGGGCGTTCCGCCGGAGCGGGTGCGCGACCTGCTCGCGCTCATGGGCGACACGTCGGACAACGTTCCAGGCGTGGCGCACGTCGGCGAGAAGACCGCGGCGAAGCTGCTCGCGGAGTTCGACACCCTCGACGGCGTCTACGCGAACCTCGAGAAGGTGAAGGGCAAGACCCGTGACTACCTGCGCGACCACGAGGGCGACGCGCGGCTCTCGCGGGAGCTCGTGAGCCTCAAGCACGACGTCGCCATGGAGTTCGACGTCGAGAAGCTCGCCTACGGAGGCTTCGACCGCGCGCGCATCCGGGCGCTCTTCGCGGAGCTGGAATTCCAGCGCCTCGTCGACGCCCTCGACGCCGAGACCGCCAAGGAGCAGGCGAAGAATTCCGCCGCCGCCGAGGCCGCTGCGACGGTGTACGAGTCGGTGCTCACCGAGGCCGCCCTCGACGAGGCCCTCGACGCGTGCCGCCGCGCCGGGGCCTTCGCCGTCGACACCGAGACCACGAGCCTCGACGCCACGCACGCCACCCTCGTCGGCGTCTCCCTCGCGTGGAAGCCGCTGCACGGCGTGTACGTCCCGCTGCGGCACCGCGTGCTCGGCGACCCCGAGCAGCTCCCGGTGGACCTCGTGCTCGAGCGGCTGCGTCCGCTGCTGGCCGACGCGTCCGTCGCCAAGCTCGGGCAGAACATCAAGTACGACGACATCATCCTGCGGCGCGCGGGCGTGCCGGTGCAGGGCTACGCCTTCGACACCATGCTCGCGAGCTACCTGCTCGACCCCGAGCGCCACACGCACAAGCTCGACGAGATCAGCAAGACCGAGCTCTCGTACACCATGGTGAGCTACGAGAGCGTCACCAAGGAGTCGAAGGCCAAGCAGGTCACCTTCGACGAGGTCGACATCGCCCGCGCCACCCGCTACGCCGCCGAGGACGCCGAGGTCGTCGTGCGCCTCGTCGAGCGCATGCGCCCCAAGGTCGAGCACGACGGCTTCGGTCCGCTGCTGCGCGACGTCGAGGTGCCGCTCGCGCTGCTCCTCGGGCGCATGGAGGAGCACGGCGTGCTGCTCGACGCGTCGCACCTGAAGCGCCTCTCGAAGACCGCCGGCGAGGACGTGCTCCGCCTCGAGGCCGAGGCCCACACGCTCGCGGGGCACACCTTCAACGTGAACGCGCCGCGGCAGCTCGAGACCATCCTCTTCGACGAGCTCCACCTCCCGGTGCAGAAGAAGACCAAGACCGGGCGATCCACCGACGCCGAGGTGCTCGAGGAGCTCGCGTCGCTGCACCCGCTGCCTGCGAAGATCCTCGAGGTGCGCGCGCTCACGAAGCTCATCGGCACGTACCTCGACGCGCTCCCAGCGCAGATCGACGAGCACGGCCGGCTCCACTCGTCGTTCCAGCAGGCCGTGGCGGCGACCGGGCGCATCTCGTCGACGAACCCGAACCTGCAGAACATCCCCGTGCGCACGCCCCTCGGGCGCGAGATCCGGCGCGCGTTCGTGGCGCCGCCGGGGCACCTCATCCTGTCCGCCGACTACTCGCAGATCGAGCTCCGCGTGCTCGCGCACCTGTCGCGCGATCCGCTGCTGATCGAGGCGTTCCAGAGCGGCGACGACATCCACGTGCGCACCGCCATGGAGATCTTCAAGGTGCCCCGCGAGGCCGTCACCAAGGAGATGCGCAACAAGGCCAAGACCACGAACTTCGCGGTGCTCTACGGCCAGGGCGACGCGGCCCTCGCCAAGCGCCTCGGGATCACCCGCGACGAGGCGCAGCACTTCATCGACCAGTACTTCGAGACCTTCGGCACGCTCCGTCGCTACATCGACGACGAGCTGCAGAAGGCCCGCGCGGGCGAGGCCGTGCGCACGCTGCTGGGGCGCCGGCGCTTCCTCCCGGACCTGCGCTCGAGCAACCGCGCGCTGCGTCTGGCGGCGGAGCGCGTCGCGACGAACACACCGATCCAGGGCACCGCGGCGGACCTCATCAAGCTCGCGATGCTCCGCGTCGACGAGCGGCTGCGCGCCGAGGGCCTCGGCACCGTGATGGTGTCGACGGTGCATGACGAGCTTCTCTTCGAGGTGCCCGAAGGCGAGCGCGAGCGCGTCGGTCCGATGGTGCGCGAGACCATGCAATCGGTGATGACGCTGGCGATCCCCCTCGTCGTCGACTGCGGCTGGGGTGCGAACTGGGGCGACGCGCACTGACGCCTGGCCGTATCGTCGACGTCGCCGTGCGCCCGTCGCGAACCCCGCTGCTGCTGCTCGTCACGCTGGCGTGCGCGGGCGCGTGCTCTGCGGACGAGGACACGGTCGCGAACCCCGACGTCGAGGAGGTCGACGACACCCCCGACCTCGAGGACCTCGAGTGGCTCGACGGTGGCGACTGGATCGACGACGCCTTGGACGACGCGACCGCTCCCGTCGACGCGGCGCCGGGCCTCGACGCGCCGGCGCCCAGGGACGTGCCCACGGCGCGCGACGCGGGCATGGATGCGCTCGCGGACGCCTCCCGAGACGCCGTCGCCGTCGTCGATGCGCCGGCACCGCGCGACGTTCCCGCGCCGCCGGTGGACGCTGGGGGCTTCGCGTTCCCGACGCCGATCCACCACGTGATCGTGCTGGTGCGCGAGAACCGCACCTTCGACAACCTCTTCACGGGCTTTCCCGGGGCCGAGACGACGACCTTCGGCGTGCGCTCGACGGGCGCGCACGTTCCCCTCCGCCTCGCTCCGAACGGCGACCTTCCGGGCGACATCCGCCACTCGCACCCGGGCGCCATCATGGCCTTCGCCGGCGGTGCCATGAACGGCTTCGACCGCAACGCGCAGCTCCACTCGGACACCGGCAATCCGCTCGGACCGTTCGTGCACTACGCCGAGTCGCAGATCCCGAGCTACTGGCAGTACGCGCGGCGCTACGTGGTGGCGG
>CAIMWA010000670.1 GCA_903845045.1 uncultured delta proteobacterium
CCCGCGGTGAAGGCCGACGCGTGCGAAATCGGCGCTCTTTCGACGAGTGTGATCGCACACCACCGAGTCGCGCATCGGCTCCCGGGCTCCGACGTGGGCATGCGTGACGGACCCGTCGGCCATGGCGGGAGGGCCGCCGGTGCCGGTCTCGTGCCGCGCGTGACTTGGCTGGTATCAAATGAATCGTGTCGGTTCGCCAGGGGTGGCGGGTGGCGGCCGCCATGGCGGCGGAGGCGGGGCGCGAGCCCGCGGGGTCCGGGCTCGAATGGTGCGCTTCACGAACGTCCGTGAACGGCAGTGCCGGCCATCGCCTACCGGTGAAGCCCCCCGCCGGGGGCGCCTGCACGCGCTTGCCCGGGCCGCAGCCGCGGAGCCGCAAGCCCCGGCGCTCTCGCATCGAGACGCCGCATGCCGAGGCGGTACACCCAGGTGTATCGGTGCGTACACCCAGGTGTACCACCTCGCCGCCGCCACCCCGGCGGTGCTGCGATCCCGCCTGGAGTCCGAGGCCCACGCGCACGGCACGGCGCGCTCGGCTCCGTGGACGCCGAGCCGCCGCTCAGATCCGCAGCGCCGCGTGCAGCCCCACGGTGACCTGCAGCCCCACGCTGTCGCCGGGGTTCACGAACTGCACCGACGTCGGCGACGCGCCGCGGGTGAGGTTCAGGAACGTCGCGTCGCCATGCACGCCGAGGGTGAAGTGGCGCTGCAGCGGGAAGTCGATGCCGCCGCCGGCGGAGCCGTACCATCCCGACACCGACGGGCAGCCCGCGCCCGTTCCCGTGGCGCCGCACGCGAGGTACGCGGGGTCGGCGTTGAGGTGTCCGAGCCACGCGTAGCCGAAGCCGACTCGCACGAACGGCTGCACGAAGGGGATCGGCGCGCGGAGCTCGGCGAAGAGCCCCGCGCCGCCGACGTCGTAGGCGGTGTACCGCGCCCAGTCGACGCGCACCCCGCCGGTGAAGGGACCGAAGCGCATGCCCGCGTCGACGCCGACGTGGGCGCCCCAGCCGCCGGTGGCGTTGGCCGTCGGGAAGAGCGCGTTGTTGTTGATCGCGACGATGTTCGCGTAGGCGAGGCTCACCTCGGGCTGCAGCACGAGCCAGTCGTGGTCGGCGATGGACTGCGCGCCCGCGGCGCCGCCGGCGAGGAGCAACGACGCCGCTCCGCCGAGGGCCGCGACGAGACGCCGGGGGATCACGCGTCACCCCGGAAGCCCGTGCGCTCCACGGCCACGGCGAGGGCGATCTCCTCTTCCGTGGGCGCCTCGTCGGTCACGGGCACGCGGTACGCGCCGTCGAGCCATCGACCGAGGTCGACGTCGCGGCAGCGCGAAGAGCAGAACGGGTACGGCCGGCGTCCCGCGGAGGCGTTCGCCACGGCCGTGCGGCAGATCGGACAGCGGTGCTCCATGCGCCGATGGTAGCGCACCGAAGCTGCCCGCGAAGGCCCCGCGCGACGGCGGCGCTCAGTGACCCTGACGGACGACGCGCTGGTTCACGCGGCGGATGAATGCCGGCGCCCACCAGTTCCAGTCGCCGAGCAGGCGCATGGTGGCGGGCACGACGAGCACGCGCACCACCGTCGCATCGAGGGCGACGGCGAGCGCCATGGACACGCCGAGGGCCTTCAACGCGATGACGTCGGCCATGGCGAAGGCCGAGAACACCGCCACCATGATGGCCGCCGCGCTGGTCACCAGGCGCCCCGAGCGCTCGAGCCCCTCGGCCACGGCGAGGGTGTTGTCGCCGGTGCGAACCCACTCCTCCTGCATGCGCGTGAGCATGAGCACCTCGTAGTCCATGGACATGCCGAAGGTGGCGCAGAACATGATGATGGGCAGCGACGGATCGAGCGGCGCGGGCGTGAAATGCAGCACGTTCTGCAGGTGGCCGTCCTGGAAGATCCACACCAGCGCGCCGAAGGAGCCGGTGATGGAGAGGAGGTTCATGAGCACGGCCTTCACCGGCAGCGCGACGCTCCCCAGCAGCACCAGCAGCACGAGGAACGTCGTGAGCACCACGAAGATGGCGGCGGGCACGACGTGCGCGCGCATGTACTTCGCGGTGTCGAGGTCCATGGCCGTCTGGCCCGAGACGACGAAGTCGCCGTCGCCCACGCGCCGCTCGCGGCGGATCGCCCGGACGATGTCGCGCGCGGCCTCGGAGGTGCCGCCGGCGTCGGTGATCGCCGAGAGCACCGCGATGTGCGCGCCGAGCGTCTCGCGCACGAGGATCTGGTGGCCCTCGGTGTACTGCGACGGGTCCATCAGGAGCTGAGCCTGCGTCGCGGGGTCCGAGCCCATGTCGAGGTCGACGAGGCTCTCGACGTGGTCGACGCCGGGCACCGCGGCCATGCGCTCGCTGAGGGCGCGCATCGCCTGGATGCGCTCCGGCGTCTGCAGCGGCGGCCCCGGGAACCTCGCGACGACGACGATGCGCGTGGCGGCCCGCTCGGGAAAGTGCTCGGCCAGCAGCGCGTTGCCCCGGCGCGTCTCGGTGTGCGCCGGCAGGATCGTCATGTCGGGGATGGCGATGCGGAAATCGAGGAACGGCCGCCCGATGACGAGGAGCATCCCGAGCGTGGGTACGAGCACCATCACCGGCCGGCGCATCACGCCGCGCGCGAGCTTGTGCCAGAACCCGCCCGAGTGGATCGCGCCGAGGAACGGGATGCGGCCCTTGTTCACGCGCGGTCCGAGCACGGCGAGCAGCGCCGGGAGGAACGTCAGCGCGTAGAGCGCCGCGAAGGCGACGACGAGCGTGCCGCCGAGGCCGAGCGACGAGAGGTACGAGCCGCGGAAGAAGAACAGCCCCGACAGGCCGATGACCACCGCGAGGGCCGAGAACACCACCGCGCGGCCCGACGTGGCCACGGTGCGGGCGACGGCGTCGTCGATGCTCTTGCCTGCGGCGAGCTCCTCGCGAAAGCGGCTCACCATGAAGAGCGAGTAGTCGATGGCGACGCCGAGGCCGACGAGGGAGACGACGTTCACGGCGTACTGCGCGACGGCGACGTGCCGCGACGCGAGGAACACCGCCGCCACGCCGGCGAGCACGGCGAGCACGCCGACGCCCGCGGGGAGCAGCGCGGCCATGAGCGATCCGAAGACCGCGAGGAGCACCATGAGCGTGAGCGGCGCGGACCAGATCTCGGCGCGCTGCAGGTCGTGCTCGAGCGTCGCGTCGAAGTCGGCGCGGAACGATCCGACGCCGGTCACCGCGACGTCGAGGGGACCGGGGGTGATCTCGCGGCGCAGCGCGGGGTAGTGCCGCGTGTCGACGGCGGCCTCGGGGCGCAGCGCGATGAGCGCGATGACGTGGTGCCCGTCGAGGGACGTCATCGCCGAGGCCTCGCCGGACTGCACGTCGTCGTCGAAGGGCGACCGCACGCGCAGCACCAGCGGGTCCCGGCGCAGCCTCGCCAGCGCCGCGAGCACGGCGTCGTGGAAGCGCGGGTCGTCGGCGGTCCACTCGGCGTGGCCGAAGACCGCGGTCATGCCGCTGGCGCCGGCGTGCGGGATCTCGCGCTCGATGAGGTCCATCGCATCTTGCGCCTCGATGCCGTGGATGAGCGCCGTGCCCAGGCGCCCGCCGGTGGCGAGGACCGCCAGCGAGGCGACCAGGAACAACGCGCTCACCAGCAGCATCGCCCGCCGCCGCGCGTACACGAAGTGTCCCCATCGCTCGAACATCGCTTGCCGTCCTACCGTGTCGCCGCGCGTATCGCCGAAGCTGCGAGCAGGAGTGCCGCCAGCAGCGTCGGACGCCGGTCCTTCGCCCTGATGCCGCGTGCGAGAGGCTGCGTGGCTACCACGAAGAAGCCCATCGCCGGAAGGGCCGGCACCGGACGGTCCAGCCACAGCGCGAGCGCCCCCGCCCCGACGAGCGACGCCGCGAGGGCCGCCGCCATGCGACGCCGCGGCAGGTCGAAGCGCGACGCGGCGGCGAAGTACAGCGCCACGAACACCACGTCGCCGAAGCCCACGGCGGGGTGCGGTCCGCGCTCCGGCGGGATCGCCACGCCCACGGTGAGCAGCCGAAGCAACGCCGGCGTCTGCACCACGTGGTGCGTCGGACCGGACGGCGACGACACGCTCCAGAGGTCCACGGCGCTCGACGTGAGGGCCACGGCGAGGAGGTGTCCCGGCGCCTCCATGCGGCCGCCCACGGCGCCTCCGAGCGCGCTGGCGACGGCGACGAGACCCACGGCGCCGACGAGCCCGCCGAGCACCGGCGGCGCGCGCCACGCCAGCCCCATGAGCGCGGCTCCGAGCGCGACCACGACGACGACATCGCGGGCCTCGAGGGGCCTCGCCGGCACATGCCACGCCGCACCGACGATGGCTGCGGACACCACCGTCAACGCCAGCATCGCCGACGGCAGCGGTTCGAGATGCACCCAGGGCGCGACGGCGGCGAGCGTCGCGAGGGGCGCCGCCACCGCCGCGGCGGACCCCACGAGCGCACGAACGGTCACCCCGGCGGGTTTCACCGCGAGGAGCATAGTCAATCGGGGCCCCGGTGCGGCATCTTCCGCACGCCGATGCGCCGCGTGCGAACCGCCTGGAGCCTCGCCTTCGCCGTGATGGTGCTCGGCTGCGGTGCGCGACGCGCTCCTGCACCGGCGCGCGTCGAGGGCCCGCGGGACGTCGCGGGGCTCTACTGGGGACGCTGGAGCGAGGTGCCCGACGGCATGCGCGTGGCCGTGTGGCTACACGTCGACGGCTCCACGGTGCGCGGGAGCTGGGACCTGCCGCCGTGGCACGGCGAGCTCGCGGGGCGGTGGCGCGACGACGCCTTCGTGGGGGCGTGGCGCCAGGAGGGCGTCATCGCGATCCAGCAGCGGCGCGAGCGCGCGGTACGGCTGGTGCGCGGCGGCGACGGAACGCTTCGCGAAGAGGGGGCCGCCGACGGCGAGGCCATCGAACTGCGACGCGCGGGGCGTGCGCGCACGGCTCCATCGCCGGGTCTGTGGCTGGGACGATGGACGGGACTTCCGCCCGGCGTCGCCGTGGAGACGCAGCTCACGGCCCCCGCCGACGGGACCTTTCGCGCGACGTACCGGTACCAGCTCCGCGAGGGATCCTTCGACGGCGAGGCCCTCGCGGGGGGCGGCATGTCGATCCGATGGCGCGAGGTGTCGGCGCGCGACGGCGTGGCGCGCGGTGCGGGGCGACTGCTCCCCGACGTGCTCGGGCTCCGCGGCGGCTACGGCGTCGACGACCGCGAGGACGGCACCGGCATCTGGACCCTCGAAGCCTTGGACGTGCGATGACGCCCTCGGTGACACGCTTGCTTCGCGCGCTCGTCGACGGCGATGCCGCGGCGTTGGAGTCCGCGCTGCACGACGACGTGGCGTTCGTGCAGGGCGATGGCACCGAGCACCGCGGGCGCGACGCCGTGCTCGCGATGTTCACGCGCACCGACGACGCCGCCGAGGCGCGCTACGCGGTGGTGGCCGAGCACGACGCCGCGGTGACCGTGGAGCTCACCATCCCGGGCGTTCCCGGGGCGCTGCGCTTCGGTCTCCACGGCGAGCTGCGGGGCGCGCGGCTCGCGCTGGTGCGCGTGCACGTCGGCTGAGCGCCGAGCGACCCATATCCGACGGATTAGAATTTCATCGGACGGATGAGCGGTCGGCCGTCAGCCGCGGTGCGCGGCGAGGAGGCGCTGGATGTGCGGCGCGAGGCGCTGTCCCGCGAGCGCGGCGGCGGGCATGTGGCGCGCGCCGTTGATGGTTCCCGCGCACGTCGGGGCGCCGCACGCGCACGCGAAGGGCGACGCCATGGACCACTCCGTCGACGGATAGAAGAACGTGAGCTCGTCGCCCTCGCACACCGGCACCAGGCTCACCACCTGCCGCGCGTCGACGTCGAAATAGACGTTGGGCGCGCAGGAGTGGTTGATGAACCGCAGGATGTCCGGCGCGAGGTTGATGTGCGCGGTCTCGCCGGACTGCACCGTGTATTTCGTCGCCTCGGGCGCGTCGGTGCTGGCCGCGAAGGACGCCAGCACGGCGCCCGCGGGGGCCGACACGCGCGTCACCACGCCGCTCTGATGCAGGTCGCCGCGGGTGATGAGGGCGAGTCGGGACACGTCGGGGTTGTTGCTCATCGGGTTCTCTCCTGGGCCGTGCGTACGTAGTCAGAGACGTGGGCGCCGTACCGTTGCTTCACGAACGGCGCGAGATGGTCGGCGGCGCGGATCACTCCGCGGCACAGCGGGCTCCCGCAGCGGCACTCGAAGTCCTCCATGAGGGGACCGCAGAACGTCGCGTAGTCGACGGTGATGCGCTCGCCGGGAGCGATGTCGCGGCGCGCGACGAGGTCGAGGCCCGACAGCCACGCGTTGGGATCGCAGCCGTGGTCGAGGGGCTTCCACTCCTCGGGGCGGTCGCTCCACATCACGTGCACTTCGTCCGTGAGCGGCCACGCGTATTGCCGGAACCAGCGCTTCTGCTGCGCGTTCCAGTGCGCCTCGACGTGGGCGCGGGTGACGAGGTGCTGCGCGCGCTCCTCCCAGCGGTCGATGACCTCGCCGACGCGGAGCTCCCGCGCGGCGTGCAGCGCGTAGCCCCCCTTGGCGTCGTAGCGCACCTCCCAGACCTTCTCGGCCCGGCGGCGGCGGCGCAGCGCGCTCTGCAGCGCGTGCTCGAGGAACCCTCGGTGCCCCGCAGGGTCCTCGGCGAGGATGAGGTCGGCGCTGCCGTAGGACCCCTCGGGGTAGAAGATGCCGCAGTTCGGGTTGATCTCGAGCATGTGCAGCGCGCCGTCCGCCGCGAGGCGCAGGTCGCAGCGCCCATAGCCCGATCCGCCGAGCGTCGCGAAGAACCGTGCGGACACGTCGCGGAGCCTGGCGGCGAGGTCCGCGTCGTCGACGGGCACCCAGGTCATCTGGTCGTAGTCGACCCACTTCAGGTCGAAGTGCTTGAAGGTCTCGCCGGAAGGGAACCGCGCCTCCATCGGGGCGTAGGTCACCGGCGCCGTCTCGCCGTCGCGGGCCTCGGCGACGAGCACGGTGAACTCGCGCCCCTCGATGAACTCCTCGACGAGGGCTCCTCCGAAGGACGCGATGGTCTTCCGGAGCTGCGCGCGCAGGTCGCGCTCGGTCTCGACGCGCGCGAGCCGCGTCATGCCCACGCTCCCGTAGCTGTTCGGGTGCTTCACGATCATCGGAAAGCGAAGCTGTGCGAGGGCCAGCGCGGCGTCGTCGGCGGTGCGCGCGAAGACGAAGCCCGGCGTGTCGATGCCGGCGTAGCGGCACCCCATCTTCATGATCTCGCGCGTGGGCTCGTAGAAGCCGCTGCCCGCGCCGGTGAAGGCCTGGCCGAAGCGCTCGAGGGCCTGCACGACCTCGATGCCCGCGCGGTCCTCGTCCCACGCGCCGTCGCAGAGGTTCACGAAGGCGTCGAAGCCCTTGGCCGCGAGGTCGCGCACCTGCCGCACCGCCGTCGCCTTCTCGATGAGGTGGCGCTCGAAGGTGTGCTCGGGCAGATGGCGCGACGGATCGCAGTACGGGTCATGACCCCGAAAGTCCGACTTCGACTGCTCGTAGGACGCGTTGAGGACGCAGATTCGCATGGGCGCGGCACGCTAGGCGGTGCGACCCTCGGCCGCAACGCCGCCCGTTGACGGCGGGGCCCGCGCCCCTATTCATCCGCCCGGAACTTTCATGCCCGTGCTCTCCGCCCTTCGCGTGCGCCGGTCGCGCGTCACCGCCCTGGCCGCGCTGCTGGCGCTGCACGCGCTGGTGATCAAGCTCGCCGAGGTCGTCGCCACGGCGGGCTTCGTGGGCTCCCTCGGCACCCGCGAGCTCCCGGTGCTCTGGATCGCCGACACCGTGCTCGCGCTCGTCGCCGGCGTGGTGTGCGCGCGCTTCATCGACCGCATGCCGCGCTCGGCCCTCGCGGCGCGGCTCTTCGTGGCCTTCGGCGTGGGCTACGGGATGTGCGCGCTGCTGCTCGTCGCGCCATTGCACCGCGCGCCGGTGTACGCCGCGCTCTACGTGCTCTCGGCGCAGCAGGTCGCGCTCGTGCCCCTCGTCGTCTGGACGCTCGCCATGGACACCTACGCCGACCGCGACACCGCGCGGCTCTTTCCGGTCATCGCCGCCGGCGAGACCGTGGGTCAGCTCGTGGGCTACGGGTTCTCCGCCGCCATCGGCGCGTCCGCCGGGGCCAGCGTGCGCATCGACGTCGCGCTGCTCGCCCTCGCCGTCGCGCTCTGTGCCGGCGCCGCCGCGCTCTGTGCCGTGCGCTTCGCACCGGTGCCGGGCGCCGCGCCGACGGAGACCGACGACGCTCCCGGCGAGGTGCTCGCGACGGCGCGGGAGCACCGCGTGCTGCGACCGCTCTCGGCGACGGTGCTGCTCGGGTGGGTGGCCATGAGCTGGCTCGCGTTCCACGTCATCGCCTCGCTCGACGCCGCCGCGGAGCACCACGACGCTCGCTTTCGCGTGCTCTACGCGATCTACAACCTCGGGAGCGTGGTGCTCATCCTCGCGGTGCAGTCGCTGGTGTCGGGGAGCTTCCTCGCGCGCTTCGGCCGCCGCGGTCTGCAGGTGTACCCGGCGACGCTGGCGTTCTCGGCGGCGCTGCTCGCGGGCGTTCCCGGGGCCGTCGCCGCGGTGGCGTGCGCGTGCGGCGTCTACGTCGCCTACTACGCCGCGGACATTCCCGCGCGCCACGCCGTGCTCGCGCAGGGTCCCTCGGCGCAGCGCGGGCGCGCGACGACGCTCGTCGACAACTACGCGTACGCCGTGGGGAGCGTGCTCGGCGCGCTGTTGCTGCTCGTCGCGCGGTGGGTGCCGGCGTCGGTGGCGGCGGGCGTGGCGGGCCTCGCGGCGCTCGCGGCGTGGGAGGCTGCGCGGCGCGTGCGCGACACGGCGCGCTGATGCCTACTCCTCGGTGGGCGCGTCGAGGCGCTGCACCGCAACGATCTTCATGCCGGGGTGCCGCGTGGCCGCGTCTCGTGCGGCCTGCGCCGCGGTGCGGGTCTCGACCACGACGATCATCGGCGCCGCAGCGACGTCGCGCAGCGGACGCAGAGAGACCTCGAAACGGTGGGACCAGACCGTAGGCACGAGCGAAAGCGCCTCCCGAGCGCAGCGCAGCTCTCGTAGCACGGACGGGGTGAGCGAGCACGCGCGGCGCCCGCCACAAAAGTGAAGGGCGGAGGATCTCACGACCCGCCGCCCCCCGAACTCGTCCTGACCGCATCGACCGTGGGACCGTACGGAACCCCTGGCACAGGTCCAGGTGGGGATCGGTATCGCGGCTTCAGGCTTCCCGGTGAAGATTCCGGGCCTGCACACCGCCGCGAGGGAGATCCCCGGGTTCGTGCAAATAGAGCGGGGCTATGTACGGATCCTGCACCTGTCTAGAAGAGGGACGATGGCTACCATGACCCTCCGCGCGCCGATGTTCAAGGCTGCAAATCGCAGCGCGATGCGCGTACACTTCGCGCGCGTCAGGGGGACGCGGGCGGCGTGTCCGACGGCGCCACCGGCGGCGTCGAGAGCTCGCGGTCGCGGGCGTCGTTGAGCTCGTTCTCGCGGTCGTTGACCATCCACTCGACCTCGGAGCGAACCTCCTGGTCCGTGGGCGGCCAGTGGCCGTAGCGGGGCGTCTCGCCGGGGCCCGAGAAGTCCGTCCAGAACGCCGCGCCCTCGTTGGCGTCGCGGGTGTCGAGGTGCACGAAGACGCTGTTCGGGTAGTACCCGACGCCGGCGTTGGGGAGCGTGCGGGCGAAGTCGCGCATGTCCTCGTGGCGCACGCCGCGCAGGCGCAGGTCGAGGGCGCGCGCGTGGGCGTGGCGGCTGCGGCTCTCGCCGGGGCGGTACCCCGAGATGATCTCGGCGACGCGCCCGGGGAACCGATCGAAGAGCGCTTGGAGCAGCTGGATCACCCGCGGATGCAGAACCCGCGCGGTGCGCGTGAGCATGATGACGGGGTCGTGCGTGAGGCGGTCCCGGGTGATCTGCGGACCCGGCGCGTGGAGCCGTGGGCGCGCCCTCGGCCGCGTCGGGCGATCGTCGGCAAGTGCGAGACCGGCGGCGGGTGCCGCGGCGCGAAGCTGTTGGGCGGCGCTGGCGACGTCGATGTCGCCGATGCGTCCGGGCTGCGCGAGGAGCGACACCGCCGCGAGGGCCGCGACCGTCGGGCGCCCCGCGCAGTCGGTGAGCGGACCGGTCCATGACGGCATCTCGCCGGAGCGCTGGCGGCGCACCGTGACCACCGGGCGAAAGCACAGCCGGGCGTTGCGCACCACGCGAGCGGCCTCTTGCGCAGGGCGCGGCGCTGTCGTGCGGGCGCGCACCTCGACGCGGGGGAGCACGACCTCGTCCTCGGCGCTCTGCGCAGCGGCGAGCGCGAGGCGGCCGGGACCGGGCGGATGCACGGGCATCGCGGCGACGGTCTGCGGCGACGGGCGCGGCTGCGCGACGGAGAACGTCGGGACCGCCATCGCGAGGGCGGCGGCACACAGGACGCGGAGCGGGCGGCGCATGGCTGGGTGCGGTGGCATCGAAGAGGGTCGCAGGGCAAGTATGTGGCAGGCGGGATCACCACGCCTTGCCCTGCGCGCGCCCTCAGCGAGGTCTAGTGTCCGTGCGCCGCAGCGGGCGGCGCGCCGAACTGCACGACCACCTCGATGTCGAGGGTGCCCTGCACGGAGCCAGGGAAGCGCAGCGACCGCGACGCCTCGACGACGCACGCGACGATGGCGTGCTGCGGCGCCGCGAACGACGTGCTCCGCTCGGACGACGTCGCGACCTGACCGTTGGCGTCGGTGGCCATGCGCAGCCCCACGGTGCCGACGGTACCGGCAGGCGCGCAAGCGGCGAAGCGCGCGCGGTGGCCCTCGAAGACGCCGTGAACGATGTGCGCGGCGGGCGACGGAACGACACGCAGCGCGGTGAACGCGACGGGCGTGGCCGGCGGCGGGGTCTGCGCGACGGCCGGAGAGATCGCGCCGAGGGCGCCGACGACGAAGAGCGAGACCATGGCGGAGCGGTTCATGGCGGCGAAGTAGATCACCGCCGGGACGTCGCGATCAACGGGTGCGGTCGTACGTCTCGCGCACGATGTCGGCGAGCGCGCCGGGGTCGAGCAGCGAGCGCAGTCGATGATCGTCGGACACCTCGATCAATCGTACGGATCCGGCGCTCCCCGTCGCCGCCAGCGCGCGACTGTCGTCCATCGGGATCACGTCGTCGTCGACGCCGTGGACGATGGTCACCGGGACTCCGTCGGGCAGGACGTTGCGCACGCCGAGCTGCGCCGCCGCGGGCGCGAGCAGCACCGTCGGTCCGCGCCAGAACCCGCGGTCGAGCAGTGCCACGGTGACCGCGCCGCCATACGACGACCCGACCACCACGTCGGGATCGATCTTCGCAAGCGCCGCGGCCTGCGTGGCGATGCACCCCTCGAGGTCGCTGGTGTCCATGGACGGCGCGGTGGTGTCGAAGTGCATCGCGAGAAAGCGTGGCTTCGCACCCTGCGGTGACCCTTCGAGGCCGTGAATGAACTGGACGCGCAGCCGGCGGGTCATGGGTCGGGCCTAACCCGCCGACGCCACCGCGGCCCCGGGGCCGTTCGCGCGCCACGCCTCGCGCAGCGCCGCCTCGTCGAGCCAGCCCGTCTCGCGCAGCCCCGAGAACGGCTTTCGCGCGCCCTCGATGCGAGCGAGCAGCGCCGGCGTGCGCGTGTCGTCGGCGGTCGCGACGATGTACTTC
>CAIMWA010000671.1 GCA_903845045.1 uncultured delta proteobacterium
ACCTCGGCGTGCATCGACGGGGGCACGGTGACGTCCACGAAGTCGAGGTCCTTGGCCTCGCGCTCGAGGAGCACGCGCCAGTCCTCGTAGAGCTCCGCCGACGGAACGTCCTGCGCAGCCACGGCGAGGCGCGCCGGGGTCACGTCGGCGACGGCGACGACGTCGAAGCGCGCGCGGTCACCCGCGGCCCCCGACTGGAGGTACGCGGGAACGTGCCCGCGCGATGCGATGAAGCCGTAGCCGACGACGGCGCCGCGGAGCGTTCGCATGGTCACTCGCCTCTCACACCTGCTCGCGCGCGACGCGGCGGAGCGTGTCGTGCAGGCGCTCGTGCTGCGCGAACAGGTCGTGCTCGGGGCTGGTCCCCGCCGGGGACATCGGGGCCTTGAAGTAGAAGCCGAGCCAGTCCTGCATGCCGCTCATGCCCGCGCGCTGCGCGAGGTCGAGGAACAGCGCGAGGTCGAGCACCACCGGCGCCGCGAGGATCGAGTCGCGGCACAGGAAGTTCACCTTGATCTGCATCGGGTAGCCCATCCACCCGAAGAGGTCGATGTTGTCCCAGCCCTCCTTCTGGTCGCCGCGCGGAGGGTAGTAGTCGATGCGGACCTTGTGGCTGATGTTCCCGTACAGCTCGGGCATCTTGTCCTTGCGCAGGATGCTCTCGAGCACGCCGAGCTTCGAGACCTCCTTGGACTTGAAGCTCTCCGGGTCGTCGAGCACCTCGCCGTCGCGGTTGCCCAGGATGTTCGTGCTGTACCAGCCGCGCACGCCGAGCATGCGGGTCTTCAAGCCCGGGGCGATGAGGGTCTTCATCAGCGTCTGGCCGGTCTTGAAGTCCTTGCCGCCGATGGCGACGCCGCGAACCTTGGCGAGCTCGAGCACCGCGGGGATGTCGACGGTGAGGCTCGGCGATCCGTTGGCGAAGGGCACGCCCTCCTGCAGGCACGCCCACGCGTAGATCTGCGAGTTCGAGATGCCCGGGTCGCTCGCGCGCAGGCCCGCCTCGAAGCTCTCGATGGTCGCGTGCACCGGGCCGGGCTCGCGGTAGACCTCGGTGGAGCCGCACCACACCGCCACGGCGCGGTCGCACTTCTCGTCGCGCATGAAGCGGCGGATGTCCTCGCGCACCTGCGTGACCATGTCGGCCTTCGACGGCGCGGTCTTCACGTTGGTGCCGTGCAGGCGCCGCACGAACTCGGGGTAGAACACCGCGGACATCGGGCGCACCGCGCGGAGCTCGTCGGCCACGAGGTTCAGGTGCTTGTCCGAGAGCACCTCGGCGTTCGTCGCCGTGGCGAGGGCGTCGTCGGGGAAGAGGTCCCAGCCGCCGAAGGCGATCTGGTCGAGGCCCGCGAGGGGGAGCGCCTCGCGCATGGGTACCTCGCTCGACGCGTCGCCGCGGCGCATCGGGAGCGACCCGAGCTGCGTGAGCGAGCCGATGGGCGCGGCCAGACCGCGGCGCGCCAGCATGATCCCGGCGATGACGGTGGTGGCGACGGCGCCCATGCCGGGCATGAGGAGGCCGAGCCGGCCAGTGGCGGGAGCAACGCGGGACAGGGTCATGGGGTCGGTTCTTTCGGGGTGGGTTCGATGCGCGAGGGAGCGCCTCCGGGAGCGCGGGCGCCGTCGAGGAACAGCCGGACGAGGCTTTCGGACTGGGTGGCCACTCCAGCGGCCGGTTGCGTGCGGTAGGTCCGCACGGCGGTCGCGCGGAGCATGCCGAAGAGGGCGGCGGCGTAGAGCGGCGCCTCGGTGGGGCTCAGCACGCCCGAGGAGACGCCGCGCGCGAGCACGCGGTCGAGGCGGTCGACCACCTCGTCGAGGGACGTCTGGATCGCGCAGAGGGACCGGGTGCGCACGCTCTCCATGGGCTCGCCTTGCATGAGCACCGCGAAGAAGGCGCGGTGCGCGTCGAAATGCTCGAGCAAGTCACGGACCAGGACGTGGAGCACGCGCTCGAAGGGCGCGTCGACGGGGGCCGACACCGATCGGTCGAGGCGCTCGCAGAGCTGCTGGTGCCGGTACGTGAGCAGCCCGGCGACGAGCTGCTCGCGGTCGGCGAAGTAGTTGTAGAGCGTGCCGACGGAGACGCCGGCGGTGGCCGCGATGTCCTCCATGCGCGCGCGCAGCCCCTGCCGGGCGAACACGTCTTCGGCGGCCTCGAGGATGCCCTGGCTCGTCAATACCTTGAGCCGCCCGCGAAGGGTTGAGGGCGTCCGTGGATTTTCTGAATCGCCGTTCACCGTGACGGGCGGCGTCTACTCCAAAGCCGTGAAACCCGCAATTCACCCCCCGTCACAGGCGGCTGCGCTGGCCGGGGTGGCTGCCCGGGTCGCCGTGGACCTTCAGCCCGGGGTGATGCGGGCGAGGTCGAGGCCGGCGGGGTACGCGTACGAGGTGTACGGCGCGACGCCGTAGACCTTCAGCCCGAGGGGCTGACCGTCGGCGCTGCCGAGGTGATGGTTCCCGGGGCCGATGGGGAGCGTGTAGACGGTGTACGCCCCGAGGGGCTCCGAGGAGCCGCGCACCGGGGTTCCGTCGAGCACGAGGCCGCCGGTTCCGGTGACCACCACGTCGACGAAGTTCGACACGTAGGTACCGGGCACCGTGAAATCATACGAGGACCGGTATTGTTCCACGGGCACCTCGACGACCATGGCGGGATCCCCGGCGCCGCCGCGGTCGTCGCCCTGGCCGATCATGAACTGCATGACGGCGAAGGGCTGCGTGCCGCGAACGATGTAGTGCCGGGCGCTCTGCAGCTCGAGGAGCTCGCCCGCGCCGAGGTCGACCTCGGGGTGCACGTCGGGCGGGTCGAAGACGAGGTGGTTGGCCGCGCCGCGGGAGAGGATGCGCACCAGCGACGGCACCGTCGGTCCGCGGTCGCGCAGCGCCGAGACGACGTAGGTCTGGCCGAGGGTCTCGTTGGGCAGGAGCTGCTCCTCGAGGTGGTCGCAGGCGACGCGGTCCGTGGGGACGTTGGTGCAGTCGTGGCCGCCGAAGACGGCGACGCGGTTGGTGGCCTCGATGGTGGTGCCGGTGAGGTCGCCGTCGCCCGTTCCCACGAGCTGGAGCACGTCGCCGGGCTGCAGCGTGAAGAGCCGCGTCTCGCCCGCGTGCATGGCCGGGACGCCGGTGCCCGCGCGCACGTCGCCGGCGAGATGCACGGTGACGTCGGTGGTCTCGCCGGTGACGCCGACGACGGCGACGAAGCCGCCGAACCAGTACTGCGTCTTGCCGCTCATCCACGGGAAGTTGCGGTACGTGACGACGGTGTAGTGCTGCGTGAGCACGCCCTGCGGCAGCAGCAGCGAGGCGTCGTTGGTGTACGAGTAGTAGCCCGCCGTCGACATGAACGTGAGCGGGTTGAACTGGTACGCGGTGAACGGTCCGTCGCCGTGCACGTGGTAGGCGCCGTTGCGCTGCAGCACCGAGACGGCGGGGTTGCCCGAGAGGTGGAACGGTCCGATGTGGATCGCCGCGGGGTCGAGCTGCACGAGCGGCACGACCCACGGGAGCACCACGGTCTCGACGGCACCGGGCGCGAGGGTGACGTTGCGCGGGGCGTCGAGGGCGCCGCCGGTGATCGTCGCGTGCACCGCGTAGGTCTGCGGGTTCGCGAGCACCACGGCGAACTGGAACGTCGGGTCGAGGCCCGCGTTGGCGGTGACCGTGGGCCAGTAGTCGCAGCCCACGTACGAGTTGCCGAGGGCGCTGTCGGAGCAACGGTCGACGCAGTGGCCGGCGACGCAGGTCTGCCCCATGGCGGCGTCGCAGGTGACGCCGTCGGACCACCCCGAGCCATCGGCGCGGCAGCTCTGCGCGCGCTGGAGCATCGTCGGGTCGCAGCGGGCGGAGCTCGGATCGCACGCGAGGCAGCCGCGTCCCTGCACGCAGGTGAGCGGAGCCGCGCAGGTGCCGCGCTGGTCGACGGCGCCGGTGGCGTCGCAGGTGTAGTAGTCGGCGCCGGCGCAGTACGTCACTCCGGCCACGCACGTCGTCGCGCGATCCGGCGGGGGCACGTCGAAGGCGGGGCCGCGGTCCATCGCCGGCGGCGCGTCGGTGATGGCGGCGTCGGCGCGAGCGGCGTCGGGCGTGAACGTGCGGTCTCCGGTGCTGCACGCGGCGAGCGCGAGGGTGAACACCGTGGCGGCGAGCGGCGTCGGCAGGCGCATCGGGCGAGGATAGCCGAGACCCCCCGGGGGGGACGGTTTCAACAAGTTGCCATTCCGGTCACACCGGAATTTCGATCGTATCGAACACTCGTTTTCAAGCATTTCGATCGAATGAAATTCCGGTCTCACCGAAATGTTGAAATGTTGAAACCGTCCCCACCGTTCAGCGCACCACCGACGCGCGGCCGCGCACCCTCCACGTCGCGAGCCAGGGGAGCACGTCGTCGAGCGCGAAGCGGAGCGTTCCGCGGGCCACGGGGACGCCATCGACGACGCGGGCGATCTCCGTCACGAGCGTGGTCATGCCCGACAGCACCGTCGCGAGGCGCACGCTCTTCTCGCCGTGCAGCGCGTAGCCAACGCCGTCGTCGCCGGTGAACGCGAGGTCGTAGACGAGGGTCCCGTGGCGCCGCAGGGGGCGGATCGCGAGGGTGCCGTCGCAGGGCGCGCGCGTCGCGAGGCCCGCGACGGTGGCGGTGCCCTCGAGGCGCAGCACACCGCCCTCGCGGAGCAGCGCGCGCAACATCGCGCCGCCGTCGAGGGCGCCCGCGCGCACGGTGAACGAGGCTGCGACGGTGCGCCCGCCGGCGAGCAGCTCGCAGGTGCCCGCCATGGTCTCGGTGAACTCCACCTGGGTGTCCGTCGGCATCGGCGCGGCGCGGCGCGGCGCGGGGCGCGACGACGCCTCGACGCTCCGGGCGATGAACCCGCTCGCGCGCTCGGCGAGGGCCATGATGGTCACCTGCGGGTTCACGCCGAGGGGGCCGTTCACGCACGACCCGTCGACGACGAAGAGCCCCGGCACGTCGTGGGTCTCGTGCGTCGGACCGACCACCGAGCGCCGCGGTTCGGCGCCCATGCGGCACGTTCCGAGGGGGTGAAAGGCCGCTTGCTCGAGGCGATGCACGGGCACCGACGACGGCGCGTCGCGCTCGAAGCGCTCGACGTCGGCGATGGACTGAAAGGCCTCGACGCCCCGCACGCCGGGCTGCACGGACCGCGCGCCGCCGGCGAGAAAGAGCCGCGCGAGGAGGCCGTGGCCGCGGAGGATGCGCCGGCGATCGACGTCGTTGGTGCGGTACGTGAGCAGCGCCGCGCCGCCGGGTCCGATGGACACGCGCCCGCGCGACGTCTCGGCGAGCATGAAGCCGTAGCAGGCCATGTGGTCGAAGCGGTCGACGAAGCGCGTCCACGCAGGACCGACGGCGTCGAGCGTCGCGGCCGCGACGTCGACGGGCACGAACGCTCCCTCGAAGCGCAGCCCCTCGCCGACGAAGGAGTCGACGCCGTAGGACTGCGGGATCCCCTCCCAGCCGGCGATGCGCTCGTCGAACTCGGCCCACGCGTTCGATGCCGGGTGCACCGTGAGGTTGCGCCCCAGCTCGCCGGACGCGTTGCAGAGACCCTGACGAAGCAGCAGCGAGGGGGTGCCGATGGTTCCGCCCGCGAGCACCACGGTCTTCGCGAGCACGCGGATGCGCGCGCCGTTTCCGCCCACGGCGCGAGCCACCACGCCGACGGCGCGGCCGCCGGCCATGAGCACCTCCTCGACGCGGCAGTGGTGCGCGAGCATCGCCCCGGCCCGCAGCGCGGCCTGCACGTAGCTCACGTTCGTCGAGCGCTTCGCGTCGGTGGGGCAACCGAAGCAGCACATGCCCTGCCCGTCGCAGCCCGGCGCGTTGCGCGTCAGCGGCCCGTGGGACCAGCCCAGCGCGTCGGCCCCGCGAGCCACGACCCGCGCGCACCCTCCGAGCACCGACGCCTGCGCCACGCCGACCTCGAGCATCGCCTCGACGCGCGCGAAGTACGGCTCCATGGTGTCCGGCGCGAGGTCCGTGAGGCCGTCGTCGAAGCGCCAGCGGCGCAGCACTTCGGCCGGCGTGCGCAGGCACGTGCCGGAGTTCACCGTGGTCGAACCGCCGACGGTGACGCCCGTCGGAAGCGCGATGAAGCCGTTGCCCACGACCCCGCGCTGGCGCTGCATGCGCATCGCGCGCTCCCAGGCGCGTCCGGTGAAGTCGGCGCGGGAGAAGAACGCGCCCTCCTCGAGCACGAGCACGGCGTGGCCCTCGCTCGCCAGCGCGCGCGCCACGGGACCGCCGCCGGCGCCGCTTCCGACCACGACGACGTCGGCCTCGAGGGTCTCGCCGGCGCCGAGCTCGCGCGCATCGACGAGCCGCTCGTGCCACCGCGGACGCTCGTCGATCACTGGCAGCCCGGCGACGCCGACGTGCGCTCCGAGCGACGCGGGCAGCTCCGACGAGAGCACCTGCGCGAGCTTCAGCGGGGCCGTCACCCCGCGCACCAGGGCGTTCGTCGCGGTGCCCTCGGCGAGCCGCGCGAGCATCGCCGCGCGCGCCGCGAGGGGCATCGACGACAGCCGCGAGCCCGCGAAGGGCAGCGACGCGAGGTCCAGCGCGCGAAGCCCCGCGCGCCACGCCCGCTCGGCCGGCTCGCCGAAGCGTGTGAGCACCGTCTCCAGCGCGTCGAGGGTCGCCGCAGCCGGCGCCTTCACCCAGCGCCCCGCGGGCGTCGCGGCCTCGGCGATGGCCAGGATCACCCTCGCCTCGTCGGCGCCGATGCGGCGCGTTCCAGCCTCGTGCAGTGCTCCGTCGGCCATCGCAGTCCTCCAGGTGGGGGTGCCGCAAATGAGCTGACCATACGGTCAGCATTTCTTCAAGCCCCGCGACGTGCCACCGTCGGCCCATGAACCGCGATTGGTGCAACGGGTTCCGATGGGATGGCGGCGCAGGCGGGCACTACGAGAGCTGGTTCCTGCGGGCGAACCACCCGTCGCGACCGCTCGCGTTCTGGATGCGCTACACGGTGTTCGTGCCGAAGGGCCGCCCCGGCGACGCCGTCGGCGAGCTCTGGGCGACGTGGTTCGACGGCGAGGCGCGGACCGTCTGCGCCGTGAAGGAGGTGCTGCCCCTCGCGCGCTGCCGCTTCGACCCGCGCGCGCTCGGGGTGACCGTAGGCGACGCGACGCTCGGCGACGACTCGCTCGACGGACGCGCGACGACGCACG
>CAIMWA010000672.1 GCA_903845045.1 uncultured delta proteobacterium
CGCTCCGGCCCCGACGCCCCCGCCCGCCGCTCCGGCTCCGGCCCCGGCGGTTGCTGCGGCGCACCCTGCGGCTCCGGCCCATGCAGGTGCCGCGGCTCCGGCCCCGGCAGGACGTCCGTCTTCCGTCGACGAGCTTCTCGACCGCGCCGCGGGCTCGCGCACCCCTGCAGCGGCCGCGGCCCCGGCGGCTGCGGCGGCCCCCGCCGCGGAGCTCCCGGAGCGCCTCAATCGTGCAGCCATCACCGGCGTGCTCGGCCGCCTCGCGAGCCCCGTGCGGTCCTGCGCCGGCGGTCAGACGGGCACGGCCCCGGTGGCGATGGTCATCGGCAGCGACGGCGCGGTGCGCAGCGCAACCGTCAGCGGACAGTTCTCCGGCACGCCCGTCGGGTCGTGCATCGAGGGCGTCGTGCAGCGCGCGCACTTCCCGCCGTTCCGCGCGCCGATGCAGAACCTCGTGTTCCCCTTCGTCATCACGCCGCCCGCCACGCACTGACGGCCCCGCCGGGCTTGCGACCGCGGGCTCCCTGCGGTACCCGCGTGCTCCCCATGGAAATCACCTCGGAGTCCGTCGCCCTCGTCACCGGCGCCAACGGCGGCATCGGCACCGCCATCGCCCGCGCGCTGCATGCCGCCGGCGCCAAGATCGTGCTAACCGGCCGCCGCGCCGACGCGCTCGCGCCCCTCGCCGAGGAGATCGGCGCCCGCGTCATCGTCGCCGACCTCGCGCTCACCGAGGACGTGGAGCGCATGCACGCCGAGGCCGGCGACATCGACGTCGCAGTGCTGAACGCAGCGCTCCCGGGCAGCGGACCGCTCCTCGAGTACGACCCCGCGCAGATCGACAAGGTGCTGGCGGTGAACCTCCGCGCCCCGGTGCAGAGCGCGCGGCACTTCGGCGAGCGCATGGCGGGCCGCGGCCGCGGCAGCATCGTGTTCATCTCGTCGATCTCGGGCAAGGTCGCGACCGCCGGGCAGTCGCTCTACAACGCCACGAAGTTCGGCATGCGCGGCTTCGCGCTGGCGCTCCGCGGCGACCTCGAGGCCCACGGCGTCGGCGTCAGCACGGTGTTCCCGGGCTTCATCCGCGACGCGGGAATGTTCGCCGACACGAAGGTCTCGCTGCCCGCAGGCGCCGGCACGCGGAGCCCCGACGACGTCGCCCGCGCGGTGCTCAAGGCCGTTCGCAAGAACGTCGCGGAGATCGACGTCGCGGCCTTCGAGCAGGTGCTCGGCGCGCAGCTCTTCGCCATCTCGCCCGGGATGGTGAACGCCCTCACCAAGGCCAGCGGCGGCGAGAAGATCGCGGCGGCCATGTCCGAAGCGCAGAAGCACAAGCGCTGAGCGTGAACCACGGCCTCTACGCCATCGTCGACGTCGGAACGCTGCGCGCTCGCGGCGCAAACGTCACCGACTTCGCGCGTCGGCTCCTCGACGCCGGCGCCCTCGCGGCCATGCAGCTCCGGGCCAAGGGAAGCTCCGCGGCGGACACCCTCGCGCTCGCTCGCGCGCTGCAGCCGATGTGCGCGTCCGCGGGCGTGCCGTTCTACGTGAACGACCGCGCCGACATCGCCCTGCTCGCCGCCGCCACCGGGGTCCACGTGGGCCAGGACGACCTTCCCGTCGACGCCGTTCGCCGCGCCACGCCGTCGTTGTCCGTCGGGCTCTCGACGCACACGGCGGCGGAGTTCGCCGCGGGCGTGGGCACCGGAGCGGCGTACCTCGCCGTGGGGCCCGTCTTCGAGACCGCGACGAAGGCCGACGCGGCGCCGGTGGTGGGGCTCGACGCGCTCGCTGCGCGGGTCCGCGATGCGAAGGGATCGCCCGTCGTCGCCATCGGCGGCATCACCCTTGCGCGAGCGCCGCTCGTGCGCGAGGCGGGGGCGCGGGCGGGGGCCGTCATCGGGGCGCTGGTCGTCGACGACGCGTCGGTGACGTCCACTGCGCGCGCGCTGCACCGCGCGCTCGGAGGCGCATGATCGACCCGGTGTCCCTCGGTCTGCTCATGGCCATCGGCGCCGGCGGGGCGGCTGCAGTGTCGCGGTGGCGTCGCAAGGGGGCCGAGCGCGTCGATGCGCGCCGTGCCGCCGACGGTCGCGCCGATGCGAAGCCTGCCGAGGCCCAGCCCGCGCCCGCGCCGCCGACCGGGGCGTACCAGGTCGACGACGTCCTGCTGTTCCTCGGCGAGGAGTTCTGGCTCGCGGGTCAGCTCGCGGTCATGCGCGAGGGCACCGCGACGCTCATGCTCTACCCGGCCCCGGAGCGCGGACGCGATCGTTGGATGGCGGCCCCGCGACAGGGCGATGCGCTGTACGTGCTCGAGGTCGACGCAACGCTGGCTCGGCTCGGCTGGCCCGGCGCCGAGGTGCCCGACCGCGGCGCGACGCTGCGACGCAGCGAAGAGGGCGCGTGCACCTTCGTGCCGACGGGCGAGGTCCCCGACGGTTGGAGCGGCGGCGGTCGCTACGCGGTGTTCCGCTCCCTCGACACCGTGGCCGTGTTCGTCGAGCAGGGGGCGAACCACCTCGCGCTCCGCGGCAAGACGGTGCCGCGCCGGCTCGTCGAGCGCCTTCGCGGGAGCTGACCCGCCGTCCTGCACCGTCGGGGGCATCCCTGCTACACCCCGGGCGTGACCGGCCGCGCACGCGTCGCGCTTCGACTGCTGACCACCCTCGGCGCCGCGGTCGTCCTCGGTGTGGCGCTGCATCGGTGGGCGGGTGTCGCTCCGCGCGCGGTGCACCTCGACGCGCTGCTGGCATCGCTTCGCGCCCCGGCGTCGTGGCCGCGCACCGTTCGGCTGGCGCGTCCCGGCGCCCTCGCAGGCTTCGCGCTGCTCCCGTGGTTCGTTCTCTTCGCGCGAACGACGCTCTCGGACCTCGCGCCGGTTCAGCGCGCGCTCTCGCTCGCCGCGCGGACGACGCTCTTCGCGGCGCTGCTCGCCGCCCTCGCGCTGCCGTCGGTGCCGCGCGACGGCGCGGACGTGTGCACCGTGTTCCTCGTCGACGTCTCCGACAGCGTCACGCCCGAGGCCCTCGCGGGCTTCCACGTGGCGGTCTCGGCGGCGCTGAGCGCGAAGGGGGCCGCATCGGCGCGGGTCGTGCTCTTCGCGCGTCGCCCCGTGGCGCTCGCGCTGCCGGGCCGCGTCGACGCGACGCACCCGCTGCCTCCCTTCGATCCCGCCCTCGCCGGACCGCGCGACGGCACCGACCTCGCCGCCGCGATGACCATGGCTCTCGGGCTCCTTCCGGCGGACGCCGTGCGGCGCGTGGTCGTGCTGAGCGACGGCGTGCAGACGCGCGGAGACGTCCTCGCCGAGGCCGATCGCGCGGCGCGCTTCGGAGTGCGCGTGTCGGTGGTGCTCCCGCGCGGTGCGCCCCCCGCCGAGGTCGCCCTGCGCGAGGTGCGGCTCCCGGAGACGCTGCGCCTCGACGAGCCCTTCGACGTTCACGTGTCCGTCTACGCGACGACGCCCGCGCACGTGACGGTGACGCTGCGCCAGGGCGATGCGCCCAACGGCCTCGACGGCGCTCGCGACGTCGACGTCCCCGCGGGCTCTACGGACCTCGTATTCCGCTCCATCGTCCGCGCGCCGGGGGACGTCACCTACACCGCGCGCGTCGTCCCGGCGGGCCCCGATCGCTTCGCGACGAACAACCGCGCCGCGGCCACGGCGACGGTGCCCGGCCGGCCGTCGGTGCTCGTCGTGGCGGGCGATCCCGCGCGCATGCAGTGGCTTCGTGCGGCGCTCGCCGGCGCCTCCTTCGACGTCGACGTGCGCGCGGCGGCGGGGGTCCCGCGGTCCCTCGCAGAGCTCGAGCGCTTCGACTTCGTGGTGCTCGCCGACGTCGCGGCGGAGTCCGTCGGCGCCGCAGCCCAGGACGCCCTCGGGCGCTACGTGCGCGACCTCGGCGGAGGGTTTCTCATGGCCGGCGGCGCGCGGGGCTTCGGCCTCGGCGGGTGGCAGGGCACCGCGCTCGAGCGGCTGCTGCCGGTGCGCATGGACGGCGAGCGGCGCCGTGACGAGCCCGCCGTGGCGCTCGCGCTCGTCATCGACCGCTCGGGTTCGATGCAGGGCGCGCCGCTGCTCCTCGCACAGTCGGCCGCGGTGGCGGCCGCGCGGGCCCTCGCGCCGGACGACCTCCTCGAGGTGGTGGCCTTCGACGTCGAGCCCGACCGCGTCTTGCGGCTGCAGGCCGCGCGCAACCGGGCACGCATCGACGACGCGCTCCGACGTCTGCGCACGGGTGGCGGCACCGCCATCTTCCCGGCCCTCGAGGCCGCGCAGCAGGATCTCTCGCTGGCCCGCGCGAGCACGCGCCACGTGATCCTCCTCACCGACGGCCAGGGACAGCCCGACGAGCCTCCGCGGCTCCGCGCGCTCGTCGAGGCGATGAGCGCCGATGGCATCACCGTGAGCACCGTCGGCCTCGGCACGACCGTCGACCGCGAGCTGCTCCAGGCCCTCGCGCACGGCGGCCACGGGCGCTCGTACTTCACCGCCGACCCGCAGAACCTTCCGCAGATCTTTCTGCGGGAGACCACCGAGGTCGCACGCAACGCGGCCGTCGAGGCGCCGGTGCAGCCGCGGGTCGTCGGCTCTGCCGGGTTCCTCCGCGAGGCGCAGGGAACCCTGCCCCTGCTCTACGGCTACGTGAGCACCCGCGCGAAGCCCGCGCCGGCGCAGGTGCTCGTCGAGACCGACGGCGGCGAGCCGCTCCTCGCGCGCGTTCGCGCCGGCCTCGGCTGGGCCCTCGCGTGGACCAGCGACCTCGAGGCGCGCTGGGCCGCGGACTGGGTGCGTTGGCCACGCTTCCAGGCCTTCTGGGCCCAGGCCGTGCGCGAGCACATGCGCGCCCGCCGCCGCGACGACGCCGGTCTCGAAGCGACCATGGAGGACGACGAGGCACGCATCGTCCTCGACGCGGTGCGCGACGACGACGGCTTCGACGACGGGCTCGACGTCGAGGCGTTCGTGCGCGGACCATGGCCGTCCACCGCCGAGCGCTCGGTGATGCTCCGGCAGGTCGGCCCCGGGCGCTACGAGGCGACGCTCCCGGTCCCGGGCTACGGGTCGTACACCGTCCGCGGCGTGCATCGGCGCGACGGCGCAGTCGTCGGCACCAGCCGCGGGCGCCTCGTGCATCCTTACCCCCTCGAGTATGCACGCATGGCTCCCGACACCGAGGTCCTCACGGCGCTGGCGCGGGTCACCGGCGGCGTCGTCGATCCGGCGCCCTCGGCGATGTTCGACTCCGGCGGCGAGACCGTGCGCCACGACGAGCCGGCGTGGCGATGGCCTGCGGGCGCCGCCGTCGCGCTGTTGCTGATCGATCTGCTGCTGCGCCGCGTGCGCCTCGCCGACCGCGATTTTCGCGCGGCGCGCTGAGGCCTCAGCGTCGATTTCGCTCGAGCATCTCCGTCGCCGCGAGCTGAAGCCCACGGCAGTGTGAGTGAAGCCCGTTCCACGGGCTTTCCGCAGGACTCATCCGGTGGGTGCGATGGCGCTGCAGCCCGCTCTGCGGGCTTCACCCCATTTTCCGTGGGCTTCAGCCCTATCACTTCTACACATCTACGAGCTCCCGGTGGGGCGGATCATTTCCCCACTCTCCCCGACGAAACGGCTCGCAGCGCCCACGCCCGGCGGACGAGCGGCCGGGCTCTGCCCTGTCGGGATCGTGCCGGCCGCGGCGGCCGGGCCTCCGAAGAGCTACGGGACGGAACCCCGCAAACCGCGGGCGAAACGCCGGCCGCGGGAGCGCGCGCGAGGCCCCAGGCCC
>CAIMWA010000673.1 GCA_903845045.1 uncultured delta proteobacterium
CCCAGATGTTGCCGCTGGTGTTGTCGATGACGATGGGCACCGACGTCGCGACGGCCGCGCCGCCCGCGCCGCCCGCGGTCTGCGGGTTCGACGAGGCGCCGTTGTACCCGCCGCCCGCGCCGCCCGCGCCGCCCGCGCCCTGGATCGTTCCGCGGTTCACCAGGCGCAGCTCCGAGCCCGCGAGAAAGGCGCCGGACGTCAGCGCGGGGATGGACGTTCCGCTCGACCCGACGACGACGCCGGGGTTCACGGTGACCCGCACCACGCGCGGGATCATCGGCGCCCCGGCCTGCAGGAACACGTTGTACGCCGTGGTGTTGCTCGCGATGGTGAGCTCGATGACCA
Organism: uncultured delta proteobacterium; assembly: GCA_903845045.1. GTDB lineage: Bacteria > Myxococcota_A > Polyangia > Polyangiales > SCUS01. The sequence goes on from CAIMWA010000673.1 coordinate 346, forward strand.
CCGGCGCGCAGGTGATGCCGTTGCCCGTGAACGCCGTGTTGCACGTGCACGTGCGCCCGCCGACGGTGTTGGTGCACGTCGCGTTGGCGTCGCAGCCGCCGTTGCCCGTGAGGCACTCGTTGACGTCGGCGCAGGTGAGCCCGCTGCCCGCGTAGCCGGTGTTGCACGTGCAGGTCGAGCCCGCGCAGGTCGCGTTGGCGTCGCAGGCCACGCCGCAGCCGCCGCAGTTGGCGTGGCTCGTCGTGGTGTCGACCTCGCAGCCGTCGAGGGGGTTCGCGTTGCAGTCCCCGCGGCCGGCGTCGCAGTGCGTGTTGCACGAGCCGCCCACGCAGGTCGCCGCGCCGCCCGTCGCGCTGCACCGGCGGCCGCAGCCGCCGCAGTTCGCGAGGTCGACGCGCACGTCCACCTCGCAGCCCGTGGAGGCCATGCTGTCGCAGTCGGCGAAGCCCGCGGTGCACACCGAGGAGCAGCTTCCGCCGACGCACACCGGCGCGGCGTTGGGGTTCGCCGGGCAGCGGTTGCCGCAGACGCCGCAGTGACTGACGGACACCGGGAGGTCAGCCTCGCACCCGTTCGTCGGGTTGCCGTCGCAGTCGCCGTAGCCGGCGGTGCACGCCCCGATGCCGCACACGCCCGCGGCGCAGGTCGCGGTGGCGTTGGCCGGGGCGCAGCGCGCGCCGCAGCCGCCGCAGTTGGCCGCGCTGCTGCGCGTGTCGACCTCGCAGCCGTTGCTCGTGTCGCTGTCGCAGTCGGCGTAGCCCGTGGCGCACACGTAGCTGCACGCGCCGCCGGCGCAGGTCGTCACCGTGTGGGGCCGCGTGGCGCACGGCGTCGCGCAGCCGCCGCAGTGGAGCACGTCGCGCGACGTGTCGACCTCGCAGCCGTTGGCGGGCATGGCGTCGCAGTCGGCGAACGGCGCGACGCAGGTGGAGACCGTGCACACGCTGTTGAGGCACAGCGGCGTCGCGTTGGGGACCACGCAGCGGGCGTCGCACGCGCCGCAATTCGCGGTGTTGGACTGCGGGTCGACGCACGCCCCGCTGCAGCAGGTCTGCGAGGTCGGGCACGCGCGTCCGGCGTTGCAGCCCGCGACGCAGAGGTTGCCTACGCACAGCGCGCCGGCGGGGCAGTGCTCGTCGACGACGCACTGCACGCACACGTGCGTGGACGCGTCGCAATGCCCCGAGGCGGTGCCGGCGTCGACGGTGGACGCGCACGCGGCATCGTCGCGGCAGCCGTTGGCGCACGCGTGCGTGGCACCGACGCAGTACTGACCCGCGGGGCAGTGGTCGCTCGCGGGCGTGCAGGTCACGCAGCGCCCTGACGTGACGTCGCACGCGGGACCGTCGGCGTTGCCCACGCAGTCGGCGTCGCCGGTGCACCGCGCGGGGCCCATGTCCGGCGGCGGAGCGTCGGGCGCATCGACGGCGACGGGCACGTCGACGACGTCGAGGGCCGGCGCGTCGAAGGCCGGCGCGTCGAGGCCAGCGTCCACGGTGCCGAGGTCGTTCACCGCGGCGTCGCCGCCGCCGACGACGGAGAGGCTCTCGCCGCTGCAGGCTGCGAGGCTGAGGGCGGCGACGAACAACGCGAGCCGGGACACTGGGCGCATCGGGGACCTCCGAGGGGATGTTGCACCCAAGAGACACCGCCGGCGCGACGCAGGTCAATGCGGCATGGGGACGGTTTCAACAAGTTGCCATTCCGGTCACACCGGAATTTCGAAATGACGAAACGCTCGAAATCTCGAATTCCGACCGACCGGAATTCCGGTCCCACCGAAATGTTGAATTGTTGAAACCGTCCCCTGCCCCGCGTCGCGCGCTACCGCCGCGGCGCCGGCGCCGCCGTCACCGGCCGCTGCGGACCTTCATCCTGGTGGATCGAGTACCGCACCAGCGCGCGCAGCACCTCGTTGCGCTGCACGTTGCCGACGAGGCTCTTCAGGTCTTCGTACAGCGACGGGTCCACGAGGAGCGCGCCGAGCGTTCCGCGGCCCGCGCGCACGTCGGTCATCAGCGCCCGCGCCTGCCCCGTGAGGTCGTTGATGTTCGCGAGGATCTGCGTCGTCTCGTTGCCGTAGATCACCTGGTGCAATCCGCCGTTGCCGGTGCGCACGTCGCGGGTGATGGCGCCGATCTCGTTCGCCGCGCCGGCGAGGCTGCGCACCATGGTGCCGCCCTCGCGGTCGTAGACGAGCGCATGCACGAGGCCGTTGCCCGTGCGGGCGTCGCGGGCCAGCGCGTCCACGTGATCCATCGTCGACGACGCGCGCGACGCGATGGACTGCACCGACGACAGCGTCGCATCGAGGTGCCGCGCCATCTCCTCGCTCGCGATGAGCTCGTGCGCCGGTCCCGGTCCCACGGCGACCTGGTGCGTGATGGCGCTCACGTCGTGCAGCAGCGCGCGCAGGTCGGCGTTCATCTCCGGCGAGCCGAGCGTGGCCGTCAGGTGCGACACGTTCTCGAGCACGGCGTTCACCCGCGTGGCCGCCTCGCCCGCGGCGTGCAGCGCGTTGCCGATGTCGTCGCTCTCCTCGGAGTTCACCGTCGCGCCGTCGGCCATGACCTGGCCTCGGCTGCTGCCCATGGTGAGGTCCATGGCCTTGTCGCCGAGCAGGCCCTTGCTCACGATGCGCACCACGCTGTCGCTGCGCACGCGCTGGATCTGCTCCGACAGCATCGTGAACTCGACGTGGATGCGCCGGTCGCTCTGCTGCTGGCCGAAGGTGATGTGCGTGACCTGGCCCACGTCGAGGCCGCCCATGCGCACCGGCGAGCCCACCTTGAGCCCCGCCACGTCGTTGAACGTGGCGTGCAGCGTCGCGTGGCGCTGGAACATGTGCCGCTCGTCGCCCACCAGGAAGATGAGGATCGCCCCGACGATGAGTCCGAGGGCGAGAAACATTCCGACGCGGACGTTGCGGCTCATGGGTGCTCTGCTCGGGCCCTACTGAGTGCGCGCCATGAGGGAGGCCATGTCTTCGTCCACCGGGGCGTGCCCCTTCACGAAGTTGTGCACCAGGGGATTGTTGCTGTTGCGGAACTCGTCGACGGTGCCCGAGGCCACGATGCGCCCCTTGTAGACCATCGCGAGGCGGCTGGAGATGGTGAACGCGCTCTGCATGTCGTGCGTGACGACGATGCTCGTGACGTTCAGCGCGCTCTTCAACGACATGATCACGTTGTTGATGCGCGTCGTGTTGATCGGGTCGAGTCCCGTCGTGGGCTCGTCGTAGAGCAGCACCTCGGGGCGCAGCGCGATGGTGCGCGCCAGGCCCACGCGCTTGCGCATGCCGCCGGAGAGTTCCGCCGGGTTCATGCCCTCGATGCCGGGCAGGCCCACCAGCGAGAGCGCCCAGTCGACGCGCTCGTCGATCTCCGGCTCGGTCATCGTGAAGTGCTCGCGGAGCCCGTACGCCACGTTCTCGCGCACCGTCAGCGAGTCGAAGAGCGCCGCGCCCTGGAACACCATGCCGATGCGCTGCCGCACCCCGGCGAGCTCCCGCGGGCTCATGCCCACGACGCTCTTGCCGTCGAAGGTGATGGAGCCGCGCTCGGGCTTCAGCAGCCCGATGAGCAGCTTGAGCATCACGCTCTTGCCCACGCCGGAGCCGCCCACGATGGTCAACGCCTCGCCGCGGGCGATGGTGAGGTCGAGCCCCGCGTACACCACCTTCGGCGGGAAAGACTTGTGGACCCCTGCGAACTCGATCAGCGCCATCGTGCCTGCGACGCGCAAGGTGCACCGCGCTGGCCCCCGTTGGCAACCACGGCGGTCACACCGCGCGCCCCTGCGCCCCGTCGACGGTGACGCACGCCCCGGTCACCCACGCCGCCCGCGCCGAGCACAGGAACGCCACCACGTCGGCCACCTCCTCGGGCGTGCCGAAGCGGCCCCAGGGAAGGTCCTCGCGAAGCATGCGCTCGACCATGGCGGGGTCGTTCTTCGCGCGCCGATCCCAGCTCCCGCCGGGGAACATCACCGACCCCGGCGCGACGCTGTTCACCCGGACGCGGTGCTCCGCGAGGCTCACGGCCATCTCCTTCGCGAGCGCGATGACCCCGGCCTTGGCCACCACGTACGGCGACGTCGGCCAGTACTCGCGCCCGCTGATCGACGACACGTGCACCACCGCCCCGCCGCGCACCTTCAACGCGTCGAGCGCCGCGCGGGAGCACCACACCGCGGCCAGGAGGTTCAGGTCCAGCACCGACTGCCACTGCGCGCTCGTCGCGTCTTGAAAGCGGCCCGACCCGAGGCTCCCGCCGGTGTTGTTCACGAGCACGTCGAGGCCGCCGAGGGCCGCCACGGCGCGCTTCACCGCCGCCTCGGCCCCGGCCTCCGTCGACACGTCGCCGGGAATGGCCACCGCCTCGGCGCCGCCCGCGCGAAGGGCCTCGGCCGCCGTCTCGAGGGCCTCGACGCCGCGCGCCACCAGCGCCACGCGCGCCCCCTCGCGGGCGAGCGCTACCGCGATGGCGCGCCCGATGCCGCGGCTCGCCCCCACCACCAACGCCGCCTTGCCACGCAGCTCGAGGTCCATGCGCGGCAGTGGAAGCACTGCGCGGCGCGCGGTCAAGCCTCAGGGAATGGGCGGCCCCGCGTCCGGCGCCGCCGGCGGACGCACCGCCGAGGGAGGCAGCGCCGAGAGCGCGAAGTCCTGCTGCGCGGTCTGCCCGGCGACCACGGTCACGCTCGCGTCGACGGCGCCCGCGCCCGGAAACCACGCATGCATCGCGTAGGTCCCCGGCGGAACGTTCTCGACGACGTAGCGCCCCGCGGCGTCGGTCTGGTCGAAGTACGGGTTCAGCACCGCCACCAGCGGCGACTGCATCCAGTTCGGGAACAGCCGCGAGTGCAGGATGTAACGCCCGGGCCGCGTGACGTGCTTCTCCTGGTCTTCGCCGGGGAGGAGCATCTGCGCGATGGTCGCGCCGGCGCCGTCGACCATGGTGAGATGGTGCGCGTCCGTCGAGGCGTGCAGCACCAGCGTGTCCGTGAGGAACATCGCGACGAAGCGCGGCGTGATGGAGCAGTCGTCGTAGGTCGCATGGCGCCGCTGCGGCGTGGGCTGCGTCGCCGAGTGCGCGTCGACGGTGACCAGCGCCTCGGGCAGCGGCCCCGGCGCCGTGATGCCGAAGGGCGTCGCGTAGTACCCGCGGGCCGCCGCGGCGCACCCGCGCATCTGCTCCACGTCGTGGTCGATGACGATGGGCGACGGCGGCGGAACCACCCCGACGAGCCGCACCACGCCCTCGACGCGGCCCGTGCCCGGCACCCTCGCCGGTGCCGCGGTCGCCGTCGAAGCCCCCGCGTCGACCACCGCCGGCGTGGGACGCACCGGCTCCGGCGTCGACCGCGTGCACCCCGCCGCCGCCAACGCAGTTGCCACCCTCGCCGCCCGAAACGCCTTCGAAAACAGCAATTCTCGCACGTTCATCGCCTCGTTCGATCCACGCCCCGTGCCAGCGTCACGGCACGTAGCCGTCGGCGCAGAAGTCCTCCGGAGCGTGGCCCGCGTAGATCTCGTAGAACGCCACCAGCGACGGCACGTCGACGCACTGGGCCTCGTACACCGCGCCCCACGCCGCCGCCGCGACGGGCGTCGTGATGAGCGCGTCGTTGGTGATCACCACGCGGACCTGCGCCATGCCGGCGTCCCAGGGCGCGCAGGCCGGGTCCGGCGGCACGGCGTTCATGGCCATCACCAGCGCGTTGCGCGCGTCGACGCACGGCCCCGACGTGCAGCGGTAGAGCATCACCACGCCGCCGTGCTCGAGGTTGTGCACCCAGTTGCCGCGCGGAACGTCGGGCCAAGCACCCCAGTGCGCCCAGAACGGAAAGTGCGGCCCCGAGCTCGGCGGGTTCGTCAGCCACTCGGGCGTGCCCGCGTCGGGGTCCACGTGCAGCCCCGGGAGCGTGGGCACGCGCCGCGCTCGCGCGTTGCAGCCGCCGTCGCCGAGGCTCACCCACGGATCCCCCGTCGCATCGGGGTCCGCCGGAACGTCCGTGGACGGAGCGTCGAAGCCCGCGTCGAAGCCCGCGTCGGGGCTCCCGAGGTCCGCCGCGACGACGCCGAGGTCCGTCGCGGAGACATCGAGGACTCCGGCATCGACGGCGCCCGCGTCCGCTGCAACGTCGAGCGTCGGAGCATCGACGACGACGGCGTCGGCGAGCGCATCGGGCACGGCATCGGGAGGAACATCCGCCGACGGCGCGTCCACCGCGCTCGCATCGACGACGGCGTCGGTCACCGTCACGTCCGCCGCGACGACGTCGACGGGTCGCGGTGCGTCGTCGGCGACCGCGTCGCGCGCCGCATCCACGGCACCGAGGTCGTTCGCGACGCCCACCGGCGGCGGGTGCGCGGGGCTGGCGCACGACGCCGCGACGAGGGCTGCGAGGGCTGCGACGAGGGGCGGGCGCGACATCCGGGTGCCCCGTTCGTACACCGTTCAGGCCGTCGACGCCCGTACCCGGGACATGCGCGCCAGCACCGCGAAGACGTCGCCGAGGCCCTGCGCGAAGCCGCGCTCGGTGTACGCGAGGCCGTGACGCTCGCAGAGCGCCCGCACCTCGGCGGCGAGCTCCGCGTGGCGGTGCCGCGGCATCGTCGGAAAGAGGTGGTGCTCGATCTGGCGCTCGAGGCCGCCGAAGAACCAGCGGTACGACCAGTGCGCTCGAATGTTCTGCGTCGTCAGCACCTGCAGCGCGTGAAAGCCCGGCGCCTCGCTCCGCGCCACCATCGGCCGCGCGTTGTGCCCCACGAGGAACACCGACCCGATCATCAGCCCCGCCGCCGCCTGCGCGACCCCGTAGAACGCGAGGCGCGTGCCCCACGTCGGGAGCAGCGCGAGGAGCCCGGCGGTCCACGCGTAGTGCGCGGCGATGGCAGCGACCTCGCGGCCGCGGTGCGGAACGCCCTTGGCGAAGAGCGCCCAGAGCAGCCCCTGCGCCGCCCAGTTCGCCCGCGCGAGGGCGACGATGGGCACCGCCGTCACCGGCTGCACGCGCACCATCGCCCGCGCGAAGGGACCCGCGCGCCGCACGTCGTGCTCGTTGAACGCGAGGAACGGCAGCACGTCGATGTCGCTGTCCTCGCCGAGCACGTTCGGCAGCGCGTGGTGGAGGTTGTGCTTCCGCTTCCACCAGTCGGCCGAGTACCCGAGGAGCACGCCGCCGAGTACGGCGCCGGCGCGGTCGCCCTTGGTGCGGTCGTCGAACACCGAGTGGTGCAGGAGGTCATGCGAGAGCCAGCCGCCCTGCTGCCATGCGAGGCCGAGCATGAGCGCGCCCAGCGGCCACCACGCCGGCGCCACCGCGAGCAGCGCCGCGCACGCCACCGCGAGGCCCACCGACACCACCGCGTGACCGACGAAGAACGACCCCCGCGAGGCGAAGCGTCCGTCGGTCTCGGCGCGGGCGTGCAGCGCGAGAAAGTCGTTCTCCACGGCGGCGTCGGCCTCGGGCACCAGCGGCGCCGCGGGCACCTCGCCCTTCGCGCGCAGCCCCTTCAACCCGCGCTTCGCGAGCTTGCCGTGGAACGCCAGGAACACCGCGGTCGCGTCCTTGCCGAGAAAGCGCAGGAGCAGGTCACCGCCGGGGTGATGCTTCGCCCACTTCGTCACGTCGTAGGCCTCGCCGTCGATGCGAAGCACCTCGCCCGCCTTGGAGCCCTTGTCGTCGCTCATGAAATTGCCGCGCACCCTACTGCACGGACCAGGAGTCCGTGGAGGGTGAATCCGCTCAAACGCCGACCTCACCCCGGCTCTACGCGCAACGCCGGTCGTCTCGACCGCCCGCCCGACGCAGACCTCACCCCGGCGCTGCGCGCCACCCCTCTCCCTTCGACCGCTCGCTTCGCTCGGGTCGGCGGGCGAGGGGACGAACGCGGGGCGGATTCC
>CAIMWA010000674.1 GCA_903845045.1 uncultured delta proteobacterium
CGCACACCTCTTCGGGGCGGCGGCGTGATCGGCGTCGTCGACGTCACGGGAGCTCCCGCGCGGTTGGTGGGCGGCCTGCCGCTCCCGCTTCGGTCGCTGCTCCAGCTTCAGTCGGTGGGGGTCGACGCCCTCGGCCTCGTCGGCGACGGCGCCGCGGAGCTGTTCGCGCGCGTCCGGGACGATGACCGGCTGCGCGTCGCGGTGACCGTGGGAGATGGAGCTCTCGGCGGTCCGCACCTGCTGCTTCGCGGCGACGCGCTGCTCGACGCGACGGCTCTCCGTGCGCTGCGGGCGTCGCCGGGGTGCATCGGCGATGCGTCGGGTGTCGTCGCGCTGCACCGCCCCGAGGGCATCGTCGGCGACCCGTGGGAGCGTTCGACGCTGGCGCCCATCATCGCGGGATCGAGCCGCCGCGTGCGCACCGCGGCAGACTGTACGGCGGCCACCGTCGGCCTCCTCGAAGGGCTCCGCAAGCCGCAGGACGGCATGGTGTCGCGGGCGCTGAACCGAAGCTTGTCGCTCGCGGTCACGCGCGTGCTGTGCGGCACCGGGCTGCGTCCGAACACGCTGTCCGTGGGCATTCTCGCCCTCGGTGCGCTCGGCGCGTACCTCGCGAGCCTGGGCACGCCGCTGGCGATCGCCGTCGGCGGCGTGCTGTTCCAGTCGCAGTCGGTGCTCGACGGCTGCGACGGCGAGCTCGCGCGGCTGACCTTTCGCGGCTCGAAGGCCGGCGAGTGGATCGACACCGTCGGCGACGACCTCACGAACTATGGCTTCTTCGCGGGCCTCGCGGTGGGTCTCGGGCGCGCGGGCCTCGGCGCGTGGGCGTTTCCCGCGGGCGTGGTCGGCGTCGTCGCGGGCTTCGTCGCGTCAGGCATCGAGTACCGCTGGCTCTACGCCCACGGCACCGGCGACCTGACGAAGTACCCGCTGGGCTTCGGCGACGACGCCGGTGCGGCGCCCGAGCGCGGCGTGACGGCCCTGCTGGCGCGCGCGCGGCCGCTGTTCAAGCGCGACTTCTTCGTCTTCGCCACGATGATCGCGACGTCCTTCGGGCTGCGGACCTCGCTTGCGATGCTCGTGCTCTTCGCGGCGGGAGCCATCGCGACGCTCTCGGCGGTGCTTCGCTCCGAGTGGGCGCGGCGGGGCGAGGGCGCTCGGTGAAGCGCGCGCTGATGGTGTCGTGGCTCTTCCCACCGCACGGCTCCATCGGGGCGAAGCGGGCGTGGCGCTTCGCGCGGCACCTCCCCGCGCACGGCTGGGCGCCCACGGTGCTCTGCCGGCGTCGCCCCCCGGCGTCGGTGCACGATCCGTCGGATTGGTCCCTGCCGCCCGAGGTGACGGTGAGCGCGACCTACGACGCCGCATGGATCAGCGCCCTCGGCTCCGAGGGGGAAGCGCCGGCGACTGGTTCGATGGCCGAACCATCCATCGCGCGACCGCTGTCCGCCCGCCTCTCCGAGCGCTGGGACCGCCTCGTCGACGCCGTCGTGCCGATGGAGACCGCGATCATCCACGCCCCGCACGCCGAGCGCGAGGTCGACCGGCTGCTGCCTTTCCACGACGTGCTCTGGACGACGAGCTACCCGTACCATTCGCACGTCATCGGCATGCGCATGGCGCGCAAGCACCGCCGACCCTGGGTGGCCGACCTGCGCGACCCGTGGACCCCGAACTGGGTGCACCGGCGAAAGTTCGCCTTCGCCCGCGCCGTCGAGGCCCGCTGCGAGCGCGACCTCTTCGACCGCGCTGACGCCGTGGTGGTCACCACGGAGACGCTGGCGGCCATGGAGCGCGCGCGCTTCGCCGTGCACGCGTCGAAGATCCACTGCGTGCACAACGCCTTCGACGCGGCGCTCGCGCCGTCGGCCCCTCCGCGCAACCTCCCGCAGCGGTGGGTCCACTTCGGCAACGTCTACGGGCCGTGGACGCTGGCCACGGTGTTCCGCGCGATGGCGGCGCGCCCCGGGGCGGTGGTGCTGGAGAACTACGGCAAGCTCGGCGACGGCGACCGTGCGCTGGTGCGATCGCTGGGCCTCGAAGGGGCGGTGCGGGTCTCGGGACCGATTCCCTACGACCGCGGCCTCGAGGTGCTGCGCGGCGCCGACGCGCTCGTGCTCGCGGCGTGGAACCACCCCGACGCGGGGCTCTATCTGCAGGGCAAGCTGTACGACTACCTCGCCGTGGGGCGCCCCATCGTCGCCGAAAGTTCGCAGCCCGAACTATCGTCGATCCTCCAGCGCACGGGCGCAGGCGTGACGATTGCTCCAGGCTCCGTCGACTCCATGGTCGACGTCATCGACCGCCTCGCCCGCGATGGTTCGGTCTCCGAACGATCCCGCGACGACGAGGCCGTGTCCTATTACTCCGCGGCGCAGGCGGCCGGACGCCTCGCCGCGATCTTCGCGAAGGTGGGTGCCTCGTGAGCCCTTCGGTCACCGTGGTCGTTCGGTCGTTCAACCGTCTTGCCGAGCTCCCGCCGCTCGTGGCCGTGCTGCTTGCCCAGGACCACCCGTCCTTCGAGGTGCTCATCGTCGACTCGACGCGGGGCGTGAGCGCCGGCGACGTGCTCGCCGCCACCGGCACCGCGGACCCTCGGGTGCGCGTCGTCCAGACCCCGCCTCGGGGGTGCGCCGCGGCAGCCAACGCGGGCATGCGAGCGGCTCTGGGGGACGTCGTGGTGTCCGTCGACGACGACGATGTCCCTTGCGGCACCGACTGGCTTCGCACGCTCATGGCCCCGCTCGCTGACCCGCTCTGCCTCGGCGTCAACGGCCGCATGGTCTACGTCGGCGGCGGTCCCGAGCGCGTGCCGCGGGTGCGCGCGTCGTGGCTGCGCGACCGCTGGATGCTCTCCTACGGACCGTTCCTGAAGCCGCGGGTCTTCCCGGGCTCGCCGAACGCGAGCCGGCGCATCCGCTGGCTCACCGGGGGCAACGCCGCGCTGCGCCGCGAGGTCTGGCACCGCTGCGGCGGATGGGACGAGTTCATCGGCTACCACAACGAGCACTCGCTGTTCCTCCGCCTCGCTGGGCGCATGCGCGCGGGCGAGTACCTCGCGTACGAGCCGTCGGCCGCGATGACGATCCGTCGCGACGTCGCCGGGGGCCTCGAGCACCGCACGGTCCTCGACCCGCAGGAGCGCGTCGACACCGTGGCGACGTACTACCTCCGGGTCGTGGCGCCGGAGCATCCGTGGCGCATCTGGGGGCTCCTGCCGCTCTTCGCGCCGTACTTCATCTTCGACGCCGGCGTGCACGCCGCGGAGCAGGCCGAGGTGGCCCGCGTGGGTCTTCCGGCACAGTTCCTTCGCGGGATGCTGCGGGCGCCCGCGGCGTTCGTCCGCCAAGCCCTCGCGCCGCGGGAGTGACGCTCAGCCGGGCGCGCCGTTGCGCAGCCGGTTGGCGCGGCCCGTCGGCCACGGGAGACAGTTCGACGCCGAACCATCCACGGCGAACACCAGCGCCTCGGCGCCGTCGTCGCGCGGATCCTTGAGCGAGACGACGATCTCTACGGCGCCGTCGCCGTCGACGTCGGCCACGGTGGGCACCGCCATGGCGCCTCGCCCCGGAAGGGCCACGCGAAACACCTCGGCACCCCGCGCATCGAGGCCCACGAGCGAGTGGCCGGTGTGCGCTCCGTAGGTCGCGAAGACGACCTCGGGGACGCCGTCGCCGGAGAGGTCCGCCACGGCGAGGCCCGCGGTGAGCGTGTCGGCAGCGGTCGTGAACGGCGTGCTCCAGCGCTCCGTGCGGTTCGCGCCGATGCAGTGGATGCGCCCGTCGAAGCCCGCGAAGATGATCTCGGGGCCCGGTGAAGAGGCGTCGATGTCGGCCACGCTCGGCTGGTTCGTGGCGCCGACGATGTTGTCGCCGAGGTCCTCGAGACCGGCGAGGTACGTCGGGACCGTGAAGGGCTGAACCCACGCGGCGAGGCGCGACCCGTCGGCGTGCAGCGCCCAGAGCCCCACGCCGCGGCGGCGATCGGTCTGCGACGCGTTCTGCAGCGACGACAGCACCACGAGGTCGCGCACGCCGTCGCCGTCGAGGTCCGCGAGGGCGGGCGCCGAGTTCGTGAAGTGCGCCTGGAGCGAGGTGCTCTCGTGGTCCGAGTATCCCTGCTGCGCCTCGGCGTAGTCGGTGAAGAACCGGATCGCCGGCGTCCGCGCCGCGCCGTGGAAGATCGCGTTCGCGGCGAACGCGCGGCCGTCGCCGTGGTGCCACGACATGTACGCGTTGTCCGTCGGCACGAGCAGGTCGACGGCCCCGTCGCCGTCGAGGTCGCCCACGCCGACGTTCTGGTCGAAGCCGCCGGTCACGTCGCACGTGTCGTCGCAGCCCGAGGCGCCCGTGGTGTTCGGGGGAAACCCTCGAAGCCGCTGCCCCGTGCCGTGCCACGCGAGGATCACGTCGCGCGCGGGCGAACCCTCGAGCGGCACGGTGCTGACCGCGACGAGGTCCGGGTGCCCGTCGCCGTCGAGGTCGCCGCCGGCGAGGGAGCGCAGCTCGTCACGCCAAACCACTGGAAATCCAGGCGCGGGCGCGCCCATGGCGGTGAACAGCGCGACGCGATCGCCGGCCGCGGCGGCCACCTGCAGCGTTCCGTCGCCGCGAAAATCGCCGATCACCGGCGCGGCCCAGATGCGATCGCTGCCCGTCACCGTCGCGGTCCAGCGCATCGCTCCCGCGGCCGAGTACGCGATCACCCGCGGACCGCGGGCGACGACGATCTCGCGAGCGCCGTCGTGGTCGAGGTCCTCGACGGCCGCGGAGCCGAGCCATCCTTCGTCGCCCATGCCGTGCAAGGCCGCGCGAAGCACCGGCGTGGCCACGGTGTGACGACCGCCGCCGGGGGCCGCGGTGCACGACGACGGAGGGAGCGCTCCGGCGTCCCGCGGCGCCGCGGCGTCGCGCACCGACGAAACGTCGGCAGGGCTCACGGCATCGCTGGAGACATGGGCATCGGCGGTGGCAAGACCGTTCGGAGCGCTCGCACCGGAGCACCCCGCGAAGCCCGCCAGCACCACCACGAAGACGGCGCGCATGGACGCAGTGTACGCCGCGTCCACGCGTCACCCGAAGAAGGTCACACGGAGATTGCGCCCTTGCGGAACTCGCTCGACGCGATCTTCACGTTCACCACCGCCGGGACCTTGCGCTCGGCCATCGCGGCGAATGCGCGCTCGAAGGCAGGGCGAAGGTCCGCGGTGGTCTCGACCCACTCGCCGTGGCAGCCGATGGCCTTCGCGACCTCGTCGTAGCGCGTGTATGCGAGCCCCGTGGCGACCGCGCGCTCCTCGCCGAAGAACTCCACCTGGCCGCGGCGGATCTGCGTCCAGCCCGCGTCGTTGCCGATGACGCAGAGCACGGGAATGCCCTGCCGCGCCATGGCCTCGAGCTCCATGGTGTGCAGGCCGAAGGCGCCGTCGCCGTACACCACGATGACCTTGGAGTTCGGGCGCGCGAGCTTCGCCGCCATCGCGTAGCCGGGACCCACGCCGAGCGTGCCGAGGGGACCGGGATCCATCCAGAGACCCGGGCGGCGCACGCGGAGCACGTACGCGGCCGTGGCCACGAAGTCGCCGCCGTCGCCGATGACGATGGTGTCGTCGTCGACGAAGCGATCGAGCTCCGCACAGACGCGCAGCGGGTTCGGGGGATCGCCGTCGAGGGCGATCTCGCGGGCCATCTTCGCGCGGCTGTGGTCCTCGCTCGCGCGCACCGTCCAGATCCACGCGCTGCGATCACCGGGGGCCGGGAGCCCGTCGGCGAGGGCGCGGAGCACGGTGCCGGTGTCGGCCACGAGGCCCACGTCGACGCCGCGGTTGTGGCCGATGGTCGTCGCGTCGCGGTCGACCTTGATGATCTTCGTGTCGGGCAGCCACGTCGGCGCGCGTCCGTAGTCGACGCGGAAGTCGAAGGGCGTGCCGCACATCAGCACGACGTCGGCGGCGCCCAGCGCGGCGCGGCGGGCGCGGGTGAAGAGGCAGGGGTGATCCGGCGGCAGCGCACCGCGCGCCATGCCGTTGACGAACGTCGGCATCGGCACCCGCGCGAGCAGGTCGAGAAGCGCCTTCTGGTCGCGGCTCCAATGAAGCTGTCCGCCGATGATCGCCACCGGACGCTCGGCGCCGGCGAGGATCTCGAGGGCGCGCGCGAGCTCGATGGGATCGGGCGCGGGCTGCGCGGCGGTGCGCGAGGTCTTCGGGTCGGCGAACTCTTCGACGTCGGCGAAGCCCATGAGCACGTCGATGGGCATCTCGAGGTACACCGGCCCCGGCACGCCCGACAGCGCCACGCGGAACGCCGTCGAGATGTACTCGGCGACGCGGTCCGTCTGCAGCACGCGGAAGCTCGCCTTGGTGATGCTCCGGATCAGGTCGAGGTGGTTCATGTCCTGCAGCGACCCGCGGTCCGTGAGCTGCGACGGACCCGCGCCGCCGATGCACACCATGGGCACGCCCGCGCGCTGCGCGTTGGCCAGCGCGGTGACCACGTCGGTGACGCCCGGACCCGCCGTGACCGCCACCACGCCGGGCTGGCCGGTGACCCGCGCCCAGCCGTCCGCCGCGTGCCCCGCGGTCTGCTCGTGGCGCACGTCCACCACGCGGATCCCCGTGTCGAGGCACCCGTCGTAGATGTTCTGGATGTGCCCGCCGCAGAGCGTGAATAGATGGGTGACGCCCTCGCGCGAGAGCGCTTCCGCCACCAGCCGACCACCGTGCGCCATCATCGTCGTTTCCTCCTCGCGTCGCCGCCCGTTCGTACCGGGCCCGGGACGCTACACCAGCCCGCCGATGGCTCCGAGACGCAAGCGCTGCACGCGAAGATTCCAGCGGTTTTCGCGGGATGCCTTGACGCGTCGCGTTGCCGGGTCTAACGACTGAATCACCATTCAGTTCGCCTCGCGGCGGCGGGTGGGTGCGTGATCCCGAACGGAGGCAGTGACGTGACTCAAGCGATCAACCGATACAAGGCAGACCTTCGCGAGCTCGACTTCGTGCTGTTCGAGCAGTTCCGCGTGCAGGAGCTGTTCGGGCGCAAGCCGTACGGCGACCTCGACATCGAGACCGCCCGCGAGATGCTCAAGAGCACGTACGAGTTCGCCAAGACCGTGCTCGGTCCGCTGAACCCCGTCGGCGATCGCGTGGGCTGTCACCTCGAGAACGGCCGCGTGGTCACGCCGCCGGGCTTCAAGGAAGCGTGGACGCAGCTCCATGAGCTCGGGATCAAGCTCCTCGGCGTGCCGGCGGAGTGGGGCGGCCTCGACGCGCCGCAGTCCATGGTGGTGGGCACCGAGGAGCTGCTGAGCGGCGCCAACACCGCGTTCAACATGTATCCGGGGCTCGCCTTCGGGGCCGCGGAGCTCATCGCGATGTGCGGCACCGAGGCGCAGAAGAAGCGGTACCTCGACAAGATCTTCCACGGTCACTGGGGCGGCACCATGTGCCTCACGGAGTCGCAGGCCGGCAGCGACGTCGGCATGGTGGCGTCGAAGGCCACGCGCAACGCCGACGGCTCCTTCGCGATCTCCGGCACCAAGATCTACATCTCGTCGGGCGACCAGGATTTCACCGAGAACGTCGTGCACCTCGTGCTCGCGCGCATCGAGGGAGCGCCGCCGGGCACCAAGGGACTGTCGCTCTTCATCGTGCCGCGCGTCCGCGTCGGCGAGGACGGCGCGCTGGGCGAGGACAACGACGTCCAGGTCGCGAGCCTCGAGCACAAGATGGGCATCAAGGGCTCGTCGACGTGCGTGCTCAGCTTCGGCGAGAACGGGCACTGTCACGGCGAGCTCGTGGGCGGCATCGAGAACCTCGGCATGCCGCAGATGTTCAAGATGATGAACGGCGCGCGCATCGGCGTGGGCCTGCAGGGCGTGGCGCTCGCGTCGACGGCGTACCTCAACGCCCTCGAGTACGCGAAGGACCGCAAGCAGGGCGCGAGCATCACGCGGTGGAAGGACCCGACGGCGCCGCGCGCGTCGATCCTCGAGCACGCCGACGTGCGTCGCATGCTTCTGGAGATGAAGGCCAAGGTCGAAGGCGCCCGCGCGCTGCTCGTGAAGCTCGCGCAGCACGACGACTGGGCCAAGGTGCTCCACGGCGTCGACGAGGAGAAGGCCGCGTACCACCACGGCCAGGTCGAGCTGCTCACGCCCCTCGTGAAGGCGTACAGCTCGGACCAGGCGTTCCGCGTCTGCGAGCTCGCGATCCAGACCTACGGCGGCGCCGGCTACACCGCCGACTACCCCGTGGAGCAGTACTGCCGCGACAGCAAGATCTTCTCGATCTACGAGGGCACGAACCACATCCAGGCGATGGACCTCGTGGGTCGCAAGCTCGGGCAGAACGGCGGCCAGCACACGCAGCAGCTCCAGCAAGACATCATGGAGTTCGTCGCCGCGAACTCCGCGCACCCGACGCTCGGAACGTCGGTGAAGATCCTCGGCGAGGCCCTCGAGGCCATGGGCGGCACGGTGATGCGCCTCCTCGGGTGGTTCCAGGGCGGCCAGATCCAGATGGTGCCGCTGGTGGCGAACCGCTTCCTCGAGATGATGAGCGAGGTCGTCGTGGCGTGGCTGCTGCTCGACGCCGCGCGCCTCGCCGACGAGAAGCTCGCGGGCGTCGCCGAGGGGCACCCGGACCGCGCCTTCTACGAGGGAAAGCGCCACGCCGCGGTGTTCTTCGCGCGCAACGTGCTGCCCGGCGCGATCCACAAGGCGACGATCCTCAGCGACGCCGACGACAGCGCCCTCGAGATCTCCGACGCGGCCTTCGCCAGCGTCTGAACGCACCCGCACACCGAAGCCCTCGCCGACCTCGCGCCTTGCGGCGCACCGGCGAGGCGCGCTACCACCGGAGGCACCGCGATGTCCGACGTGCGCACCCGATTGCTCGAGCGCCTGCGCAGCGACGCGTGGAGGCGCGGAACGTTCCGCCTGGCCTCGGGCCGGGAGAGCGATTTCTTCATCGACTGCAAGCAGGTCGCGCTCACCGCCGAGGGGCACCACCTCGTGGGCGAGGTGTTCTTCGCAACCCTCGACGCCGCGGGGCTCGTCGGCGAGGTCGATGCAGTGGCAGGCGTGGCCCTCGGCGGCTGTCCGCTCGCGAGCGCCGTGGCCCTGACGTCGTTCGCCAAGGGCCGTCCCCTCGACGCCCTGTACGTGCGCAAGGCCGCGAAGGACCACGGCACCGCGCGTCGCGTCGAGGGCCGTGTCGAAGCCGGACGAGGCCTGCGCGTGGCGCTCCTGGAAGACGTGCTCACCACCGGCGGATCGTCGCGCGACGCCGTCGACGCGCTGCGCGCCGAGGGGCACTCGGTGTCGTGCGTGGCGGTGCTCGTCGATCGCGGCGAGGGTGGTCGCGAGGCCCTCGAGGCCGCGGGCGTGCGCGTGCTCCCGGTGTTCACCCGCGCCGAGATCACCGGGGCGTGAAGGTGCGACTCGGCGCCCTGATGGTGGTGGCCGCGGCCGCGTCGGCGGGCTGCGCGGCGCCGCACGTGAGCCTCGTGCAGGGCCCGCGCTCGTACACCGCCGAGGACTACGACACGGTGCTCGGGCGCTGGACCCGCGACGGGCAGTGGTTCCAGCTTCAGGGCCTCGACAATCGCATCGCGGTGACGGCCACCTACGAGAGCTGGGATTTCCGCTGGGCTTACGTGGTTCGGTATGCGCAGGACTTCCGCCTCAACACCACGGAGCGCGAGGACCTGCTCAGGCAC
>CAIMWA010000675.1 GCA_903845045.1 uncultured delta proteobacterium
ACGCGCAGCCGGTTCTGGCCGTAGCGCGCGACGATGTCGGGGTTCATGGCGAGGGCGGGCTTGAACTCCGCGAGCTTCACCGGGCCCTTCACGCCGAGCAGCTCGACGCCGGTGCGCAGCACGTCGAGGGTGCCCCGCTGGTCGAGCTGATCGCGCAGCCGCGTGAGCAGCGTCTCACCGGCGAAGCTGCCGTGGTTCTTCTGGAGCGACGCCCAGGCCGCAGGCTGCGCCACCTGCACCCACGCGAGCACGTCGGGCACGAAGAGCGCGCGGGCGCGGTCGTAGAGCGCCGCGTCGCCGGGGGCGTGGAGCCAGCCGTGGGCGGCGAGGTGCGCGCAGACCTCGTCCTCGAAGGAGATCTCTCGGTGGAGGTTCAGCATCGATTTCGCTCGCGAAGATCTCCGCCGCGGGCTGAAGCCCACGGCAACCACGGTGAAGCCCGCCGGGCGGGCTGCCGCGCCGTCGCTCCCGCGTGCCGAGTCCTGCGGACAGCCCGCGAAGCAGGCTTCACTCGACGTGCCGTGGGCTTCAGCCCGCGGCACCAAGGAATCGGAGCGAATTCCACGCTCATGACAGCCACTCGGCAGCAGGGCGGGAGAGGAAGAGCTCGAGGGGCACGCCCGCGCCCGGGCCCACCAGCAACGTGCGGGCCTTCGGGAACTGCCGTTGAAAGGCGCGCAGCCCCGCGGGCGGCGACGAGAGCGCGGACTTCACCTCGATGGCGGTGATCCGTCCGCCCGCGTGCAGCACGAAGTCGACCTCGGCGGCGCCCTCGCGCCAGTACGCCACCTCGATGCCGTCGAGGGCGGCGGTGTTGAGCAGGTGGGCGCCGACCGCGCTCTCCACCAGCCGTCCCCAGGCCTCGGGATCGGCGCGGAGGCGCTCCGGGGAGGTTCCCGCCCGCGACGTGACGAGGGCGGTGTTGAGGACGCACAGCTTGGGGCTGGAGGCCCGCCGCCGCGCCACGTCCCCGGCATACTTCGGCAGCCCCGTCACGATGCCCGCCCCCGCGAGCAGGTCGAGGTAGTGGGCGAGCGTCGTCGTGTTTCCGGCGTCCTGCAGCTGGCCGAGCATCTTCGTGTAGCTCAGCTCCCGGCTCGAGTACGCGCAGGCGAGGTCGAAGAGCTGGCGGAGCAGCGCAGGCTTGTCGATGCGGCTCATCAGCAGCACGTCGCGCGAGAGCGTGGTCTCCACCAGGCCGTCGCGAACGTAGGCGGCCCATCGCGCCGGGTCGGCGATCAACCCCGCCGCGCCCGGGTATCCGCCGAAGCACACGTAGTCCTCGAGGCCCCAGCCGAACGCCTCGCGCATCTCGGTGAACGACCAGTGCGGCGCGCGCAGCAGCTCGAAGCGCCCCGCGAGGCTCTCCGTGAGCCCCTGCTGCACCAGCAGCGGCGCCGACCCGAGGACCACCACGCGCAGCTGCCGGCCGTGCCGCGTGTCGTCGTCCCAGCGCGCCTTCACGGCCTCGCTCCATCGGGGCACCTTCTGCACCTCGTCGAGCACCAGCACCCCGCCCGCGGCGCCGCCAAGGGTGAGCGTGGCGGCATCCCACTGCTCGTCGATCCAGCGCACGTGCGGGGGCGCCGGACCGTCGGCCGAGGCGTAGCGGTGGGGCAGCCCGCACTCCACGGCGGCACCCAGAGCCAGCGTCGTCTTGCCCACCTGCCGGGGGCCCGCGATCACCTCGATGAACCGGCGCGGCTCGCGAAGGCGCCGAACGAGGACGTCATGCTGTGCGCGGCGCATGGCGTAGTTTTACTCAACGCATTGAGTAAAGTCGATGGGTGGGGGCGATGGGGCTCACTCGTGGCCGTCCACGAGGCGGGTGATGCCGTCCGCCATCCGCACGGCGCCGAAGTTCAGGAGCAGGCCGTAGCGGCAGCCGGTGAGCCGCAGGTACGTCAGCAGTTGGCGCTTGTGGGCGGGGTGAGGCGTCTCCACGGCCTTCAACTCCACGACGATCGCGTTCGCGACGATGAGATCCGCGATGAACGCCACCGGAAGCGAGGCTTCCTTGTAGCGCAGCGGCACCGGGACCTGTCGCTCGAACCCGAGGCCGCGCAGACCGAGCTCGTGGCACAGCGCCTCCTCGTACGCGGACTCCAGCAGGCCGGGGCCGAGGGTGCGGTGGACCTCGATGGCGGCACCGATGATGGCGCCGGTGAGAGGCGCGCTCTCTTCCTCGGTGATTCTGCGCCTGGGCTCAGGCGTCATGCGGCCCTCCGGTGGGGAGATGCGGAAATGTCGGGTCGAGATCCGGAAGTCTCGCACGGAGCCACAGAGCCACAGAGCGATGGAAAGGAAAGGAGTGGGTGAGAAGCACGGGGAGCGAGCGAGCAGGGAGTGTGACGGCGATCCGTCTGCGCACACGACATCAGTGCCCATTCCCCCAACGCCTCCACCAGAATCCCCTCCAATCGATCCGGCTCTGTGCCTCTGTGGCTCTGTGCGAGACCTCTTCTCATGCTGTCACCTCTCGGACGTCGATCTGGCCCGTGACGGCGGCGGAGATCAGCGCGGTTCGGCGCTCCTGGAGGAGTTCGATGGCGCGCTCGGCGGTGTCGGTGAGGGCGTCGAGGCGTTTTGCCTGATTTTCCACCCAGTCGATGATAGCTCGCTGCTCCAACAGTGAAGGCACAGGAGTCACGAGCGTCCTCACCTCTGGCATCCCAATAGTCTTGAGGGTCGCACCAGTGGTCAGACGATCAAGTTCTCCGGTCATCGAACGCAGGCGCAGTAGGAGAAATTCGGGGATTACCCTACTCCCGCAAACCCAGGCAATGAAGTGTTGAGAGACGGCCATTGGACGAGTCGTAATGGCACAGCGCCCGATCGTGGCGTCGCGGGAAAAGACCACCGATCTCTCTGGAAGAAGGTGGGCCGACGAATTCTCGATACCAAGTCGCGTCACGGCGTAGGCGGTATCGGTTATGTAGTCGTTGTCCCTGAGGAAGCTGGTGTCGTTCAAAGACACCCACGGAATGTCACCACCCTCCCAGTATTCGGGTACCTTCTTATCGGGGGTGTGACCGCTCTCCATCTTCGCGACCCACTTCATCTTGATCACCT
>CAIMWA010000676.1 GCA_903845045.1 uncultured delta proteobacterium
CAGTGACCCGAAGTGGCGGTGGATGCTGGAGGCGCCGCGGGCGCCCTTCTGGAGCTCGGCGGAGGGCTTCATGCCTCGGTGTGTAACCCTCCGAGATCACGGGGCGGAAGGAGAGCTCTCCCTGTGGTCGCCCGTGACGGTCGCCCGTGACGGTGGTAAATACGTAACTTGCACCCGCGACGATCGCGCATCCCCGGAAATCTCGCTGAATCGTCATCGTTTTACCTTTTTACCACCGTCCCCCTGCCGGCGCCGACGCGGGCGTACGCTCTCCGCATGACCTACTTCCCCCGCCAGGGTCCGGTGCCGCGCAAGGAGCGCGTCGTGTTCGCGGTGGGGCTGGGCCTCCTCGTGCTGGCGATGGTCGCCGCAGGGGTCTGGGGAAAGCACCGCAGCGACGAGCGGATCGCCCGCCGCGAGGCCCGCGAAGGTCACCCCGCGCCGCGGTGAGGTCCGCCGCCGCGGGCGCCCCTTTCGTGGGAGCCTCCGCCCCCATGACCCCAATCAAGTGGTGCTGCTGGTGCTCGGCATCCTCGGCGCGCAGGCCGCGATCTGGACCCCGATCGTGCTGTGGACGCGTGCGCGCAATCGCGCGCTCGTGGCCACGCTCGCCGCCGAGTTCGCGGCGTCCGGCGAGGCCGTGGTGATCGCCCCGGAGCCCGCCCTCTACGGCGGCGCGACGGAGTCCTACCCGAAGGCGGGCGGCAACGTGGTGGTCGCGCTCACCGCCCGCCGCCTCGTGCTGCGCCGGCTCGGCGGCGAGGACATCACCGTCGACCGCGACGACATCACCGGCGCGCGGGAGCAGGCGTCGTTTCGCACCAACCGGCGCAGTCGTTCGTGGGTGGTGCTGACGACCCGGGCGGGCGCCGAGCTCGGGCTCATCGTGCGCGACCCGCCGGTCTGGCTGAGCGCGCTCGCGCGGAAGTAGGAGCCTCCGCTCAGCCGCTGGACTGTCCGCGGTGCGTCGCGCTCCCATCGCGGCGGTCGCACCATGCGCCAGGGTGTCGGCAATGCGATACCGACGCTGGTTGCGCTGCGCGTGGTGCGAGTCCGAGGCGACCCTCGAGCGCAGCGCCGAGGGCTAACCTCCTGCCCGCCTGCGAGGACCACCGCGCCGAGGCGACCGCCGCGTGCAACGAGGTGATGGTGCTGCCGAGGTGGGGGACGGTGGCAAATGGGTAAAATGATGACGATTTCGCGATATTTCCCGAGATCCGAGATCGTCGCGCGTGCAAGTTACTTGTTTACCATCGTCCCGGGCGACCCTTCCACACGACGGCGGCGGTGGAATTCGCGCTCGGATGATCGCCCCTCGCGGCCGACGAAGCCGCCGCGGCGCCGTGGTATCCTTCGACGCCATGAGCCGCCTCGCCCCGAACGCCGTATGGACGCTAGTGTTCATCCTCGGATGTTCCTCGTCGCGCCTGCTCGCCCCGGGAACCCGCGCCCCGACGTTCGAAGCGCTCGACCAGGACGCCCACCGCCACCGCCTCGGCGACGACCGCGGCCACCCCGTCGTGCTCTACTTCTACCCGCGGGACGGGACCCCGGGCTGCACGCGCGAGGCCTGTTCCTTCCGCGATGTGTGGAATCGATTCCTCGACATCGGTGCGCGCGTCCTCGGCGTCTCCACGGACGACGTCGCCTCGCACGCTTCGTTTGCCCGCGAGCACCACATCCCGTTTCCGCTCCTCGCAGACCCCGACGGGACCATCGTGCGCGCGTACGGCGTCGGCCGCATCCTCGGCATGGCATCGCGCGTCACCTATCTCATCGACGGCGAGGGCATCGTTCGCCGGGTATTTCCTGACGTCGATCCGGGCGTGCACGCGACCGAGCTCCTCGAGGCGATTCACGCGCTCGTGCCGTGAACTGCTCTTCAGCGGGCCTTGCGCGCGAAGATGCATTCATGACAACCACCGACGCTCGACGATTCGCACCTGCCACGCAACGCAATCGCACGTTCATCCTCGACGTGCTGCGGCGTGTGCTCCCGTCCGCGGGCGTCGTCGTCGAGGTCGCCAGCGGGACCGGCGAGCACGCGGCGTACTTCGCGACGCAGATGCCCTCGCTGCGATGGCAGCCCAGCGATCCCGATGCCGGGGCGCGGCGGAGCATCGACGCGTGGGCGGCGGCGTCAGGGGCTGCCGGTGTGCTGCCCGCCGTCGCGCTCGACGCGATGGCCGGCGAATGGCCCCTCGCTCACGCCGACGCCGTGGTCTGCATCAACATGATCCACATCGCTCCGTGGGAGGCGTGCCTGGGACTCCTGGAGGGTGCGCGGAAGATCCTCGCCGTCGGCGCGCCGCTCGTTCTGTACGGGCCATTCCGGGTCGGCGGGACGCACACCGCCCCCAGCAACGCGTCCTTCGACGCCGACCTTCGGGCGCGAGATCCGCGTTGGGGCGTGCGGGACCTCGAGACCGTCGTCGACGCAGCGGCCGCACACGGCTTCGAGCGCCACGAAGTGGTGGCGATGCCAGCCAACAACCTGATCTTGGTGCTCCGTCGCGCGGCGGTGCCCGGCTGACCTTCGCACCATGCGTTACGACGGACGCGCATCGCTCGACTCTCACGGTCCAGCGAACGACAGGTCACCTCAGTTCGCGTGGTCCGGCCGCGACCGTGGTCAATGAGCAACTCGCACCCGCGACGATCGCGCATCTCCGGAAGTCGTCGGGAATCGTGATCATTTTACCTTTTTGGCACCGTCCCCGTCCCACCGGAGCCTCGCTGGTCAGCCAGAGCTGTTCAGCGCGACGATCGCCTCGACACCCGGCGCGCACTTCGGACAGCCCTCGCCGGCCTCGCGAGACCGCGCCGCGACGCGCGTGTTGCACGCTCGGCAAATCAGCTCGGCCGGGACCTCCCGAGTGGCGAGCTCGCTCGACGGATGCTCTCGCGCGGAGCGCTCGTGGGCGTCCCGGAGCGTGAACCACAACGTCGCGGCGTCGGCGCTGGCGAGGATCTCGTCGACATCGAGCGAACCCTGGCAGAAGGACGCGAACCGCTCGAGGTCGTCGAGCCCGAAGACGACGCCGGAGTCGACGCCGTAGAACCAGACGCGGAAGCGGTGTCGCCCGGTCCGATCGACGAGGTCCCACCACTCGATGGTCGGGCCAATCACCGCCAGGCGGATGTCGGACATGCCTGCGAACGCCTCGTCCAACCGGACAAGGAGCTCGGGGAACGTCAGGTCCGAGCGCTGCCCTGCGGTGAGCATGTCGACGCATTGCCGATGCTCGATCGGCGACAGCTCCGATGGGGCGCGCTGCCGGATCTCGACCGCCTCCCCCGGACACCCGGCGGCGATGGCCGACGCGTACGCCGCCGTGGGCGGGCAGATCTCGTCGTACGAGCGTAGCTGCCGGGGATTCTCGAAGCGGGGCCGACTCGAAGACATCGTGCGTGGTGACCATACCAGGGCACCGGGACAGCCCCGGTTCAAATGTACCTCCTCGCCCGACCCCGTCGTGACGATGCCGGTCCGTCGTGATCGCGGCGCTCAGGAAATCGGAGGGACGGCGTTGAACAGGTAAGCAGGTAGGAAGGGGGGAAGATTGGATGAAGCGCCGGCTCCGCCGCCTCGAACTGGGTGTCCTTCGTGGGTCAGCTCGAGCTCGCCTTCCTGCTCGCGGGCACCTTTCAGACCGCCTCGCCGAGCCGCGGCACCGCGCGCGCCATCGTCGGATTGCTCACCATTTATCTGCGCAACCTTTGGGAGATGGTGCGCGCGAGCATCACCACCGAGTGGCGCTCCTATCGCGCCTGGATCCTCCACGACTTCGTCGCCACCAACCTCATTGGCCTGCGCACCGACGAGGTCCTGACGCTCGGCTTCGAGAGCATCAACGACGTCAACTACTCCGATTGGCTGCTGCGCCACGCGGCCGTGCCCGAGGGCGCCGAGCACACCGTGCGCCGCGTGCTGTGCCAGTTCGCCTACGACGCCTGCTTCGCCTTCGAGGGCGGCGACGCAACCTCGCCCCGCGCGGGCGACAAGCCGCTGCGCGGTTCGGCCAATATGGAAGCCGGCACGATGCTCCGCGGCGGCAGCCGGCTCTTCCTTGGCTACAAGGGATCCATCGACTGGCTGTTTCAGGTCGGCCGTGGAGACGCCCTCGTCGCACCAATGTACGAGCTGCTTGCGCGGCGCGGCGTGCGCTTTGCGTTCTTCCACGAGGTGCTCGGCCTCGATCTCGACGACGGCCGCGGCGACGTAGAGAGCATCCGCATGGAGCGGCAGGTGAACCTGTCCGTGGGGGAATATCAGCCCCTGAACGTCGTCAAGGGAGTTCCTTCGTGGCCGAGCGAACCGCTCTACGCGCAGCTGCGCGAGGGCGCGGCGTTGCAGGCTCGGCGCGTCAACCTCGAGTCGCGTTGTTCCGACTGGAAAGGCCAGGACCTCGAGCTTCGTCGCGGGCGCGACTTCGACGACGTGATCCTCGGGATCACGATCGGCGCGCTGCCCGCGCTGACGGGCGCGCCATCGGCGGCCAACCCGAAGTGGCAGGCCATGCTCGAGGGCGTCAAGACCACGCGCACCTTCGGTTATCAGACCTGGCTCAACCAATCGGAGTCGCAGCTCGGCTGGAGCCGGGGCCCGATTCGCTCCGACACCGGCTGCGAGCCGACCTGCATGGAGGCCGAGGCGACACCGGTGGTGGCCTTCGAGGCGTGGCCCGCAGGCGCGGTGCCGCGCAACCTCACCTGCTTCGGCGGCGTGATGGACGACGATCCGCACGAGCCGCCGTCGCCCGCGCCCGAGTACCCGGAGACGCAGGACGAGCGCGTCGCCGCGGAGGCGCGCGACTTCCTCGATCGGCACGCGCGCCACCGCCTCACCGCGGACGGATCGGGCTTCGACAACCTCTACCTCGCGGGCGCCTGGATCAAGACCGGCCTCGACTGTGGTTGCATGGAGGCGACGGTGATGTCCGGCATGCAGGCGTCACGCGCGCTCTGCGGTCATCCGCGCGTCGTGGCGGGCGAAGGGGCCGTTTCCGCTGGCGTGGTCCACGCCGGGACGAGCGCCCCCGGCGCCTCGGGCTTTGTCGAGTTCTGCCGCCAGCTGCCCGACGAGGAGCGCGCGCGGCTGCACGCTTCGATCCCGATGCTGCTCGGCCTGGTCGCGCACGCCGACGGCGCCTTCGACCGGCTCGAGCGCAGCGCCGTCGCCCGCGTCATGGACGAGCAGGTGCGCTGGCGCCTCGGCGACGACTTCCGCTGGTCGGCGGCGGCGCGGCTGGACGCCGGAGAGAAGCCATCGCGATCGAGATCCCCGGCGAGGCGTTTCGACCGTGGCCGCACGGAGCCGCCGTGGCGCCGATGTTCCCGAAGCCCGTCGCGATGGGCCGCGCCTGCGACGCGGGTGCTACGCTGCGCACCGCTCCCATGAACCGGCATCACCTGCGCTTCGTCCTCCCGCAATACATCGAGCACAAGGTCCCCGCGAACGTACGCCTCCACGTCTGGACCAACTCCATCGCGTGGCTCGCCCTCACGACGATGCTGTCGCAGGTCCGGCTCCCATTCGGCGTCGCGCCCGGTGCGGTTCCGCTGCTCGGCGCCAACCTCGGCACGGCGCTGCTGTTTCTTTCGGTGCTCTACTGGCTGCCCGTCGACGCCCTCGTCGCGCTCGCCGTCGCGGCGCTCACGACGGCCTGGGCCGCCTTGCCGCTCTCCCCGTGGGGCCCCGGCCACGGATGGCTCGCCGGGGTCGCGCTGCCGCTCGCCGCCTTCGTCGCGATGGGGCTCACGGCGCTCTACGCGCACGTCTTCCACCACGAGCACGCCGACTTCATGAAGGGCGGACCGGCGGGTTCGGTCGTCCTCGAAGCCACCCACGCCGTGGTCTGGGGACCGTTCCACTTCGTGCTCCTCGCGGCGCTCCAGGCCGGGTGGCGGCCGCGGCTCCGGGCCGAGCTCGACGCCGCCGAACGCGACGCGCTCCGCCATCGGGAGCAGGTGCCGTGGATGAATTGGGCGAAGCTCGCCGGGTGCCGCGCGAAGCTGGTCAGCGCGCCGCGCAGCACGACGGAGCTCGTCGAGGCCGTGCGCGACGCCCGCGCGCAGGGGTTGCGGGTTCGCGTCGTGGCCTCGGGCTTCTCGTGGTCGTCGGTGGTGCCCTCGGACGGCGCGTTGATCTTCTGCGAGCGGCTGGAGGGCGTCGAGGTCGACGTCTCCGATCCCGCGCGCCCGACGGTGTGGGCCGAGGCCGGGGTCACCAACCGCCGGCTCAACGAAGAGCTCGCGCGCTTCGGCCTGTGCATGCCGTGGAACGTCGTCCTCGAGACGGTGCGCATCGCGGGCATCGTGTCGACCGGCACGCACGGAACCGGCAAGGCGACGGCGACCATGGGAGACCTCGTCGAGGCGCTCGAGATCGTCGACGCCGAAGGCCGCCTGCGCACTCTCTCCGAGGAGACCGTCGGCGCCGAGGTGATGAACGCCGCGCGCTCGGGCCTCGGGCTCTTCGGCGTGATCGCGCGGGTCAAGCTGCGGGTCGCCCCGATGCGCCGTGTTCGACAGACGGACCAGCGGATGCCGGTCCGCGAGATGCTCGCCAACCTCACGGCGATGATCGCCGCCCATCAGTCCGTCGAGCTGTACTGGTTTCCCTTCAACGATGACGCATGGGTCCGCACCATCGATCCCACCGACGCGCCCCGTACGAAGCACGGCCACGGCTTCTGGTTCAAGGCACAGAACTTCGTCCAGAACATCTGGGCGGTGCTCTTCTTCAAGCTGGTGATGCGCTTCGCGCGCAGCCTCACGCCGGCGCTCCTGCGCGTCGCGTTCCGGATGCTCCCGTTCCAGACGCGGGTGCTCGACCTCCCGCAGTCGCACCACTACCGGCACTGGATCGAGCTCATGCCCGCGGGATGCATGGAGGTCGGCTTCAAGGCCGACGCCGACGGCGCCAACGTCCGCCGCGCCTGGGAGGCGACGGAGCGCCTCGTCGACGCGTACGCGCGCCGCGGGCTCTACCCGTTGAACATTTCGCTGAACGTCCGCTTCATCGGGTCGAGCCGCACGCTCCTCACGCCGGCCTACGGCGAGGGCACGACCTGCTACATCGAGATCATGTGGATGGGCCGGCCCGAGGGGTGGGAGGAGTTCAGCTCGGACCTCTGTCGCGAGTGGCTCGCGATGCCGGGAGCGCTGCCGCATTGGTCCAAGGAATTCGAACACGTCCGCAACGTGGTGCCCATGCTGCGCGCCAACCTCGGCGACCGGCGCGAACGATTCCTCGCGGCGCTGACCCGGTCCGGCGTCGACCCCGATGGCGTGTTCTTCAACGCCCTGCTGCGCCGCGTGCTCACCGACGAGGCGCCCGCCGCATGAAGACCCGCCCGCTCCGCATCGGGATCATCGGCGCCGGGGTGTCCGGCATCGCCGCCGCGTGGCTGCTCCAAGAAGACCACGCCGTCACGCTCTTCGAGCAGGACTCGCGGCTGGGCGGGCACGCGGAGTCCATCGCCGTCGACGTCGAAGGACGCACCGTCGTCGCCGAGCTGGGCCCGCGGTTCTTCTTCGATCCCTCGTATCCATATTTTCTCGGTTTGCTCCGCCTCCTCGAAGTGCCGATTCGATGGAACGACGCCGTCGTCTCGGTCACCGAGGTCGCCCGCGCGCACACCGTCGTGCTCCCGCCGCGATCGGCCACGCACCTCGTGTCGCTGCTGCGCTCGCCGCGCCTGCTCCGGCACCTCGTGTCGCTCCGGCGGCTCATCGGCGAGCAGCCCGCGGTCCTCCGTCGGCGCGACGCCAGCGTGCCGCTGCGCCGGTATCTCGCGGACGGACGGTACCCCGACGCCTTCGCATCGGAGTTCGCCTATCCGTTCCTCGCCGCGTGCTGGGGCGCGCCCATCGACGCCATCCGGGATTTTCCCGCCTATTCGCTCCTCAAAGGAATGCCGCCGGGCAACCGGGCTGGCTTCTTCGAGATCGAGCGGGGCATGTCGAGCTACATGGCCGCCTTCGCCGACCGGCTCACCGACGTCGACGTCCGCCTCGGCGCGGGCATCCGGCGCATCGAACGTGGCGCCGGCGGCGAGGGCTTCGTCGTCGAAGACGCGCAGGGCACGTTGCACACCTTCGACAGGCTCATCGTCGCCGCCTCGTCGCGCGACGCGGCGGCGCTCCTTCAGGGCATTCCCGCGGTGGCCGAGATGCAGGCGGCGATCAGCGGCTTTCGCCACTTCGAGACGGAGATCGTCGTCCACGGCGATGCCTGGTTGATGCCGGCGGACCGCGACGATTGGGGGCACGTCAACCTCTTCTTCGACCGCGAGGTCGCCTGGATGAGCGACTGGCCCGGCCGGCGCCACGACCTTCCGGTCTTTCGCACCTGGCTCCCCAAGGGGCGGCCGCCGCCGTCGCCGCTCTACGCGCGACGCAGCTACTTCCATCTCCTGATGACTCCCGAGAACGC
>CAIMWA010000677.1 GCA_903845045.1 uncultured delta proteobacterium
CGCTCTACCGCGCCGGCGCTACGGGCCGCGGCCAGACCGTGGGCATCGCGACGCTCGCCGGCTTCGACCCCGCCGACGCGTACGCCTACTGGAGCCAGATCGGCCTGAACGTGCGGCAGGACCGCATCACTCAGGTGCACGTGGACGGCGGTGCGCCCATCGGTCCCGACGTGGGCTCCGACGAGACCACGCTCGACGTGCAGCAGTCCGGCGGCCTTGCGCCCGGCGCGAACGTCGTCGTCTACGACGCGCCGAACACCGACAACGGCTTTCAAGACGTGTTCTACCGCGCGGTCTCCGACAACACCGTCGACACGCTCTCGGTGAGCTGGGGCCAGGCCGAGTCGTTCTACTTCAACAGCCTGCTCACCGGCGCCGACTACACCTACGAGCTGACGTCGTTCCATCAGGTGTTCATGGAGGCCGCGGTGCAGGGCATCTCGGTCTTCGCGGCGTCCGGCGACCACGGCGCGTACGACGTGAACGAGGTGTTCCCGTACCCCCAGTTCTCGACGCTGCTCTCCGTCGACTCGCCGGCGTCGGACCCGTACGTCACCGCGGCCGGCGGCACCACCGTCGCCGCGACGCTGCAGCGCGCCCACGGCACCATCACCATCCCCCAGGAGCGCGCGTGGGGCTGGGACTACCTCCGCGACTACATCGTCGGGAACTACGGCCTCGACGTGTATTACGGGGGTGTGTATCTCGTCGGCGACGGCGGCGGCGTGAGCACCTTCTGGGGCACGCCGTCGTACCAGTCCGGGCTCCATGGCGCGCGCAGCAGCTCGCCGGGGCAGAGCCTGCTCTACTACCCGAACTACCCGGACCTCAGCGGCGCCCAGGACGTGCTCGACCTGCCGGCGAACTTCGCGGGCCGCAACCTCCCCGACGTTTCGCTCAACGCCGACCCCGAGACCGGGTACCTCGTGTACTACGCCGGGGCTTGGGGTCAGGCCGGCGGGACGAGCTTCGTCGCGCCGCAGCTCAACGGCATCGTGGCGCTCGTCGATCAGGCCGTGGGGTCCCGCGTGGGCTTCCTGAACCCGCAGCTCTACCGCCTCGCCGCGAGCAACGGCTACGGTCCGACGCGGCCGTTCAACGACATCACCGCCGGCAACAACTGGGGCTACGACGCGGCGCCGGGCTTCGAGCCCGCGACCGGCATCGGCACGCTCAACGCCACGAACCTCGCCGTCGCCCTCGGTCGCTCGGACCGCTGACGCCGCCGGCCTCCCGCCTCGGCTTCGATCCTTCCACGCAGCACGGCGACCGGCGTCGCGACGCGGCCGTTGCGGCCATCGTCGTTCGCGCGGAGCATCGCCTCATGACGCGACGTCCTTCGGCACCCTCGAGCGCCCTCGCGGTCTTCGCGTCCTCGCTTTTCGTGGCGGGGATGTCGGGGTGCGCCGAGGATCCCGTGACGGTGGCCGTGGTCGACGCCGGCGCCATCGTCGATGCGCCGAGCACCGTGGACGTCGCGGCCGCGGCGGACTCCACGTTCCGGCCCGACGTGCCACAACGTCCCGACGTCGCGCCGACGGAGGACGCGGGGCCGGCCGCGGACATCGTGACGCCGACGGACGTTCGCGTGCCCGTCGACGCGCCAACGACGATGGATGCTTCGACGCCGAACGATGTTCCGGCGACGATGGACGCGAGCGCGGTGATGGACGTTCGGATCGCGATGGACGCGGTGCCCGCGACGGACGTCACCCTCGTCGTCGACGTGCCCTCGGTGTGCCCGACGCTGCCCGCGCCCGCCGCGGACATCGACCCGTGGAGCGTGGACCTTCCGTCGCTCGGTGTGGCGACGACGCGCACGGTGACCGCTGGGGGCCATCGCGACGTGTACCTCGCAGGGCCTGGTGGCGTCGCGGAGCTCGCCGTGCGCCTCGACTGGGGCGCATCGGTGGTGTTCTTCGGCCAGGCCGGCATCGCCGCGTCGAACACCCTCGACGCCAACGACACCGGGCGCGAGCTGCAGCTCGCTCTCTACGATCCGCACCGCGCTGCGCAGGGCTGCGCCTTCGACGCGTCGTGCGCGGGAGCGGGGCCGTGTCCGGGGTCGATCAGCTATCTCGGGTGGGATCCGGTGCAGGGCGGCGATCGCTGC
>CAIMWA010000678.1 GCA_903845045.1 uncultured delta proteobacterium
GCGAGCGCTTCGGCGGCCAGCCTCGACGCGCTCGTCGCCCGCTACTTCACCGAGACCGATGCTCGCTTCGAGCGGGCTTGTTTCGCCGTCGCCGGGCCCGTTCGCGACCGCCGCTGCGTGACCACGAACCTCCCGTGGCTGCTCGACGAAGCGGCCCTCGCGGCGTCGCTCGACCTGGCGTCGGTGACCCTCGTCAACGACTTCGCCGCCGCGGCGTGGGGCACCCTCGCCATCGCCCCATCGCACGCCGAGGTTCTGCAAGCAGGCCCGACGGACCCACACGGAACTCGCGTCGTCCTCGGCGCCGGCACCGGCCTCGGCGAGGCCCTCGTCGTCGCGTCGCCGTCGGGTCCCGTCGTGGTGCCGGGCGAAGGCGGACACAAGGGCTTCGCGGCGAGGGACGCGCGCGGTGACCGGCTCCTCGCGTTCCTGCGCGCCGAGGTGGGAGGGCGCGTGTCCGTCGAGCGCGTCGTGTCGGGGCTCGGGCTGCGCGACATCTATCGCTTCCTGCGCGACGTCGAGACGATGCCCGAGAGCGCGTCGGTGCGCGCCCGCCTCGCCACGTCGGACCCCGGCGAGATCATCGGTGCGGCGGCCCTCGCGGACGAAGATGCCTTGTGCGCCGCTGCCCTCGACGTGTTCCTCGATGCGTACGGCGCCGAGGCCGGCGACCTTGCGCTGCAGGTGCTCCCAGCAGGCGGCGTCTGGATCGCCGGAGGCATCGCCGCGAAGATCCTTCCGCGGATGAAGAGCGGACCGTTCCTCTCGGCGTTCCGCGACAAGGGGCGCATGCGGTCCATCGTCGAAGGCGTCGCGTTGTACGTCGTGACCGATCCCTCGCTGGGCCTTCGCGGCGCCGCGCGGGCCGCGGGCTGACTCACACCTGAAGCAGCTGCCGCAGGCGCCGCGACGCCTGCCGCGAGACCACGAGGCGCTCGCCGGCGTGGGTGACCAGCACCGCTCGGCCGCCGGCCATGTCGTCGATGGCGGCGACGTGGTCGAGGTTCACGAGCAGCGCGCGGTGGGCACGAAAGAACCGCGACGTGTCGAGCCGCGCCTCGAGGGCAGCGAGGGTGTAGTCCGTCGTGTGGCTGCCCTTCACGGTGTGCACCGTCACGAGCTCGTGCTCGACCACGCAGTGCGAGATCTCCGCCACGGGAACGAGCAGCGTGCGCCCCGCCACGGTCACCGGGAGCTTGTCGGCGAGCGGACGCGGCGCGGCGGCGTGGGCGCGCAGCGGCGCGAGCACCTCCTCGGCGCGGGCGCGCATGCCCAAGGACTCGGCGCGGGCGACGGCCTTCACCAGGCGTGCGGCGTCGAAGGGCTTGAGAAGGTAGTCGATGGCGCCTGCGTCGAAGGCGTCGAGGGCGTAGCGATCGTGCGCGGTGGTGAAGATCACGTACGGGGCCGGCGCCTCGATCTGCGTGACCATGGCGATGCCGTCGAGCCCGGGCATCTGCACGTCGACGAAGGCCAGGTCCGGCGCCTCTTGCTCGATGAGCACCAGCCCCGCCTCGCCGTCGCTCGCCTCGCCCACGATGTCGAGGCGTCCGCCGAGGGCCTCGCGCACGAGGCGCGCGAGACGCAGCCGGGCCGGGGGTTCGTCGTCGATGATCACGGCGCGTGCGGTCATGGTCGTGGGCTCCTCTCCGCGGTCTCGCCGCACGCGCCGCGCGCGGTGACGGCGGCGACGGTGTGTGCGCCAGCGGCGCGAATGGCGACGGTGCCGCGCGCGCCCCAGGCGAGGTCCACGCGGCGTCGCACGAGGTCGAGGCCGAGGCCGCCGGCGCGGGGTCCAGCGAAGGTCCCGGGGCTGCGTACGGTGAGCACGAGGTCATCGCCGATGCCGCGGGCCGTCACCGCGATGGCTCCGTCGCCGACGCGGCCGTGGCGCACGGCGTTCTCGAGCAGCGGCTGGAGCACGAGCGGCGGCACCATCACCGAGCCGAGCGCCGGGTCGGCGTCGAAGGTGAGCGCGAGCGCCGGGTACCGTGCCTGGAGGAGAGCCGTGTAGTCGCGAGCCAGCGCGAGCTCGTCGTCGAGCGGGTGCAGCGGTCGGCGGCGCGTGTCGAGCACGGCGCGGAGCAGCGTCGACAGCCGCACGATGTTGTCTTCGGCCGCCGCGGGGTCGCTCGCGCACTGGCTCGCGATGGCGTTGAGGGCGTTGAAGAGAAAGTGCGGGTCGAGGTCCGCGCGGAGGGCGTCGAGCTGCGCGGCGGCGAGCTCCGCGGCGAGGCGCTGGTGCGAGCCGAGGGTGCGATCGAGGCGCTGCTCGAGCTGGATGTCGCGCGCGAGCCCCCACCCTCCGACGACGAAGAGGAGCCACGCCACGAGCTCGTCGCGGGGTCCGCCGAAGGTGTAGACGCTGCGCAGGTGGAGCGCCGCCGCGAAGCCGCGGTACAGCGTGACGAGGCCCGCGAAGAGCGCCGTCGCGACGGCCAGCGCCACCAGCGCCCGCAGGAACTTCTCGCCGCGACGCCCGTCCTCCTCGAGCGGCAGCAGCGCGCGCCACGCGAGCGGTCCGAGGATCAACGTGTAGAGCGCTGCGAAGGGACCGAAGATCCACGCGACGCCGCGGCCGGCGGCGGACGACTCGAGGACGCCGAAGCCCGCGCCCAGAACGAGCGTCGCGGGCAGACGCCACGAGCGCATGGCCTCGCGCACGGTGTCGCGCAGCAGGGCCACGAGGTCGACGGCAGGCTCACCCATTCGCTTGCACGGAACCTACGCGCACTCGGTGCGACCCGCGCCCACGGACCGCGCGAGCGGTCTCGACGCGGGGTCGAACGGTCACCCTTCGAAGCGGAGGATGCGGTCGGCGCGCAGCACCGCGAAGCCAGGCGTGGGATCGGTGCGCTCGATGCCGACGTGCGGCGGACGAAACCACGCGACGCTGCCGCGCAGCACCCTCGGAGATTGCCCCGGCGTGCGAACGACGAGGCCGACGTTGCGCCCCGACACGAGCGCGTCCTCGAGCACTGCGGCGACGCGCCGACGCAGCACGGCGGCGCCTTCCTGCCCGACGCGCACCTCCCAGAGGTCCATCGCGGACGAGGGCGCGAGCTCGGCGCAGAGCCTGGCGAACAGGCCTCGGAGCGCGCGCACGTCCTCGCCGGCGCGGTGCCAGCGTACCGGCGCGATGCCCAGGGTCCCGCACAACACGCGAAGGTTGTACCGGGTCGCGCACACCGCCCGCCGCGCCAGGCGGACGGTGTCGAGCACGGGACCGACGCGGTGCTCCACACCTGCGGCTTCGAAGGCGAGGTCGAGAAAGCGGACGTCGAGGTCCGCACCGTGGAACACCGGCACCGCGCCGTGAAGCAGCGCGGCGAGGTCCGCGGCGACGTCGGCGAAGCGCGGGGCTCGCGCGAGCGCTGCGGGAACGATGCCGTGGAGCGCGCGTGCTTCGGCGTCGCTGTCTGCGTTCGCCTGGAGCAGCGTGCACCGCTCGCTCTCGACCACGCCGCCGCGAACGCGCACCACCGCGACCTCGAGGAGCGAGTCCCGCGCGGGGTCCAGGCCCGTCATCTCGCAGTCGACGAACGCCCACGGACACTCCTCCGTGGGGAGCGTCCAGGGCGGTTCCTCGGAGGGGCGAGCGTCGTCATCCATGGGAGTGCGCGTCGCGCGCGAGGGGTGGTGCGCCACGCGGTGACCGTGAGAGATTGGCACGATGCCCCCGCGGATCCCATCGAAGTCCTCGGCGGCCGTCGTCGCCGCCGCCGCGTCGCTGTTGCTCCCCGCGCTGGCGCTGGCCGACGACCCCGTGTGCGCAGTGCGGACCGCCACGGCGCCGGTGCTGTTCCAGGGCAACGGACCCGTCGATTTCGGCCCGGGCTTCATGGGAACGCTCGGCGGCTCGATGTTCGGCTTGCAGTACAACCTGCTGCTGCAGGGCGACTACGACTGGGCCATGCCCGGCACGCTGCACGCGCGGTGGCCGCCGTCGATGATGGTGTCCGCCGAGGGCACGCCGAACGCGGGGCGCCTCACGGTGCAGTACGGGCTCCGCCTTCAAGCCACGCTGCTCGTCTTCGGCTCGCCCTTCCCGCTCCCGCTCCCGGACTGGGTGGGCATGGCCGACCGCAGCGAGCGCGGCATGTCGATGTTCACTCCGTGGGCGTGGACCGGCACCGACACCGCGGTCACCGTCACCGCAACGGAGCGCCTGCTCCGCGAGGGCGATCTCAACGTTCCGGTGCTCGGCGCGCTGCACTGGCGCGTGTACGCGAGCTACCAGCTCACGACGACGGTGCGCACCGACGCGATCTCGTTTCCGCAGGCGATGAGCAGCATCACCGCGATGGCCCCGGAGGCGCAGGTCGCGCCCACGGCCAACGGTGACGTCGAGCTCCCGGCGCAGTGGAACGGCGTACTTCGCTACGTCGGTAGCGTGCGGCTGCGCGTGCAGGTCGACTACAACACCTGCGTCGGCCCCATCTGCGTGCCCGCGCACACCGACGTGGTGAACCAGGCGATCCCCTTCGCGAGCGCGATGGAGCAGCACATGAGCGTCGACCGCAGCGTGCACCTCACGCTCCCCGGCGCGACGTCGATGCCGGGCTACGCCGTCGATTTCGGCCGCGTCGCGCTGGGACTCCAGGGACGCCAGATCGTGACGCTGCAGAACCCCGGGCGCGTCACCACGCTCTTCACGCCGGGCGCGCCCAGCGACCCTGCGTTCGTGGTGCCCACGGACCCGCTATGCGTCGCCGGCGGCTCGTCGCGCACGCTGTCGGTCCGCTTCACTCCGCCGCACACCGGCCCCTTCGCGGCAGACATGATCGTGAACACGTCGGCGCCGTCGGTGCCGCAGATCCAGCTCCATTTCACCGGCGAGGGCTATGACCCTTCGGCGCCGCGCGATGCCGCCGCGCCCACCGATGCCACGACGCCATCGGACGCCGCATCGACCTCGGACGCGGGCAGCACCACGGCGGACGCAGCGATCGCCGATGACGCCGGGGCAGACCTCCACGTCGTCGCTCCCGATGGGTGCGCGTGCCACGCGTCGCCGCCGTCGCGCCGAGGTGCGTCGCTGGCCTCGGCGGCCGCGGTCCTCGCGTTCGCGGTGCGCCGCCGACGCCGTCGCTCGACGCGTCGCTGACCCTCGCGGGGCGCATCGCCCCACCGTCCCAAGTTGACGCAGCCCCTTGTGTTCGAGGGGACCGGTGACACATCCCGGGTTCATGCGAAGCCGTGCCGTGTCGCTCCTCGTCGTCGTCCAGCTCTCGGTCCAGGCGTGCTCGGTGCGCTACCTCCCGCCTCCCCGCGCCCCGGAGCGCGTGGTGCCGACGGCGACCAACGAATCGCCGCCGCTGCACGAAGGCGAAGGGCAGCTCACCCTCGACGCGGTCGACGGCCCGGCGCACGCGGACCTCGTCACCGGGCGCACCGCGGTGCTCAACTACGCGCAGTCGTGGGGCGTGCGGCACCGAGGCTCGACGCCGGTGCTCGCCACGCAGCTCTCGACGCGCCCGCTCTGCGTGACCCCGTGCACCGTGAACCTGCCGCTGGGACCGCACGAGATCAGCTTCACCAGCGTCGACGAGGCTTCGCCCCGGAGCGGCACGGCGTACATCAACGTGGGCTCGCACCCGAGCATCGTGCGCCACGCGATGGGGTTCCAGGAGACGCACGTCGGAGGCATCGTCGGCGCGCTGCTGCTCGTGGGCTTCGGGATCAGCGGCATCGCAGCGGGCGGCGCCCTCATGGGCATCCACGCCGCCGACTCGGCGCACGCCAACGACCTCGGCGTCGTCGGGGGCGCGACGCTCGGCATCGGCGGAGCGCTCACCCTCGGCGGGATCCTCCTCGGGCTTTACTCGCGCCCCGAGTCGCAGCCCGGAACGACCGTCCAGTGGACGCCGTGACGCAGGTGCATTCCGTTGCGCGGCGCGAGCGCATCGGTCAAGGTGCGTTGGAGCCCGTTGCGTCGCGATGTGCGTCGCCCCGCGGCTCCCTGGCAGGTGCACGATGAAGAAGGTCGCGATCAAGCAGGCGTTCGACAAGAAGGCCCTCGTGGACATCAAGAAGTTCGTCGTCCGCGATCCCTCGGAGAAGGCGAGCTGCCGGTTCTGCCAGGGCAGCGACTGCGACGGCTGCATCTGACCGCTCCCGCCCCACCGTCCCCCCCTTCGATTCCAGGGTCCCCCAGCACGGCGCACGTCGAGTTCGCCGTGCTGGGAATGACCTGCGCGGCCTGCGTGGGCCGCGTGGAGCGCGCGCTCGCGGCGACGCCGGGCGTGGCGGCCGCGCGGGTGAACCTCGCGACGGAGTCCGCGGCCGTCGACTTCGACGCTGCGAAGACCGACGCGGCCACCCTCGCGGCGACGGTCCGCGACACGGGCTTCGACGTCCCCGAAGAGACGGTCGATGCCGCGTCGGACGCCCACGCACGCCTCGAGGCCGTCGACGCCGCCAACGCCGCGGAGACCCGCCGCGACGTGCGCGACCTCGCCATCGCCGGAGCGCTGACGCTGCCGCTGCTCGGCATCGCGATGTCCCACCGACACGGCTGGGACGCGATGCAGTTCGCGCTCGCGACGCCGGTGGTCTTCGGATCGGGACGGCGCTTCTTCGTGCACGCCGCAGCGGCGCTCCGGCAGCGCACCTCGGACATGAACGTGCTCATCGCCCTCGGCGCGCTCGCGGCGTGGGGGTGGTCGACGTTCACGATGCTGCGCGACCCTCACGGGCACGTGTACTTCGAGGCCGCGGCGTCCATCGTGACGTTCATGCTGCTCGGCAAGGGCCTCGAGCACCGTGCGCGGCGCGGACTCGGCGATGCCGTGCGCGCCCTCGTCGCGATGCAGCCCGCGACGGTGCGGCGCGTCCACGACGGTCGCGAGGCCGACGTCGCGTTGAACCTCGTTCGCGTCGGCGACACCGTGCGCGTGCGCCCGGGCGACCGTGTGCCCGTGGACGGCTTCGTGCTCGAGGGCAGCGCCGCGGTCGATGCGTCGATGCTCACCGGCGAGAGCGCCCCGGTGCCGTGCATGGCCGGAGAGCGCGTGCTCGCGGGCGTGCTCGTGGCCGACGGAACGCTGCTACTCCGCGTCGAGCGGCGCGGTGCCGACTCGGCGGTCGCGCGCATCGCGAATGCGGTGGCCGCGGCGCAGTCGACGAGAGCTCCCATCGCGCGCCTCGCGGATCGCGTGAGCGCGGTGTTCGTTCCGGTGGTGCTCGCCCTCGCGGCGCTCACTTTCGCCGTGTGGATGGCCGCAGGAGCGACGGCTGGCGTCGCGGTCTCGCACCTCGTGACGGTGCTCGTCATCGCCTGTCCGTGCGCGCTCGGCCTTGCCACGCCGGCGGGCGTCGCGGTGGCCACCGGGCGCGCGGCGTCGCTCGGGCTCCTCGTGAAGGGCGGCGAGGCGCTGGAGCGCGCGGCCCGCGTCGACACCGTGCTCCTCGACAAGACCGGCACGCTCACCACCGGACGCCCTTCCCTCGCCGCCGTCGCCGCCGTCGACGGGACCGCCGACGACGTGCTCCTGGCGCGGGTTGCCGCCGTCGAGACGGGCAGCGAGCACCCCGTGGCGCATGCGCTCGTGGCCGCCGCGCGCGATCGCGGCCTCCCGGTGCTGTCGGCGACGGAGTTCCGATCGAGCCCCGGCGGCGGCGTCACGGGCACCGTCGGCGGTGTGCTCGTGCGCGTCGGGACGGCCCGGTGGCTCCTCGCCGAGGGCATCGACGCGACGCCTCTGGAGACCGCGGCGAACGATGCCGCTGGGCGCGGCGAGACGCCGTCGTTCGTGGCGTTCGACGGGGCCGTGGCCGGCATCGTGACCGTGCTCGACGCCCCTCGCGCCGACGCCGGCGACGCGGTGCGCAGGCTCCTGGCGATGGGGGTTCGCGTCGAGATGGTGACCGGCGATCGCGCCGCCACGGCCCGCGCCGTCGCCGACCGCGTGGGCATCGCCGAGGTGCGCGCCGAGCTTCGTCCCGAGGACAAGAGCGCGCGCCTCGCGGCCCTGCGCGCCGAGGGACGCGTGGTCGCGATGGTGGGCGACGGCGTGAACGACGCCCCGGCCCTCGCCGCCGCCGACGTGGGCATGGCCGTAGGACAGGGCGCCGACGTCGCGAACGCCGCGGCCGATGTGACGCTCCTCGGCGGGGCCGTGGGCGCGGTGCCCGTGGCCCTCGGCCTGGCGCGCGCGGCGATGCGCACCATCCGTCAGAACCTGTTCTGGGCCATGGTCTACAACGCCGTGGGGATCCCCCTCGCCGCGGGTGTCTTCGAGCGGCGCACGGGCTGGGCGCTGTCGCCGGTCTTCGCCAGCGCGGCGATGTCGTTCTCGAGCCTGTCGGTGCTCTTGAATTCGCTTCGATTGCGACGCTGGCGGCCGTGACGACGGCTCAGGGCCGCGACGACGGCGCGATGCGCTCGGCGGCTCGCACGAAGCCGTTGCGCCGCGCATAGGCGGCCACCGCGGCACGCCACGGTCCGTCGGGGCCATCGGCGTGAAGTAGCGCGGGCAAGCGGCGCACACGCTCCGCCGCAGGAAGCGTGTCCTCGGCGTCGAGCGCCGGGTGCCGCCAGCGATGCGGAAACCTCCGGATGCACTCGTAGGCCAGCGCTGCGTGCCACGCCGCCTCGTCGGCCGCGCCGCGCTGCTCGAGCACGCCGGCGAGGCGGAAATGGTCGTGCGCGGAGTCCGGGCACGCCGCGACGGAGTGCGCCAACAGCGTCACGTCGTCGCGCCACCGCGTCGACTGCCAGGCCGACAGCGCCACGTTCAATGCCACCAGAGCCGCTACGAGCGTGCGACGAACGCCGCCGGTGCTCCACCACCCCGTGATCGCCGGCGCGATGGCCAGCGCGAGGAACAGCGTCGGCGCGAGAAAGAACCGGTCGGCCATGGCCTCCGGCACCTTCCAGGCGAGGCCCGTGAACATCAGCGCCGTGCCGCACGCACACGCCGCCCACGCTGGACGTTGCGCCCGCCACGCCGCCCACGACGACCACCCGGCCGCTGCGAGGAGCGCCGCGCCGGCCGCGAAGAACGGCGTGAGCGGCGTCTCCGGACGCCACAGCATCGCGAACTTGCGGCCCGTGCACAGGTCGAAGGGCGCCACGACGAGTTGCATCGCCCGGGCCGCATACTCCACCGCGTAAACTGCTCGTTGCCACGCCGCGGCTCCGTCGAGCACGTCGTCCGGCGCGGACCAGCGCGCCACCGAGCCCGTCGCGACGAGGCGCACGGCGAGGTACGCGACCGCGACGCACCCGAGGACCGCTGCACGGCTCCACGCGCCGCGGCGGGCATCGCCCGGGGCCTCCGCCACGGCGAGCAGCGCCGCGACGCCCACCAGCGCGAGCGCGCTCTCCTTCGACAGCAGCGACCCCGCGAACGCCAGCGCCGCGAGCACCGAAGCCGCGCGCGAAGAGCCTGGGCGCAGCGCGACCAGCCCGAGCAGCAGCGCGAGGACGTCGGCCCGGCCCACCAGCGACGCGACGTTCTCGACGTGCAAGGGCATCGCCGCGAAGAGGCAAACCGCGACGAGGGCCGCGCGCGGCTCGAGGTAGCGCCGCGCGAACCCGTGCACCTCCGCCACGAGGAGGCAGAACAGCGCGAGCGACACGGCGTGCATCGCCGACGGCGAGGTGCCCGAGAGCCGTGCGTCGAGCGCGAGGCTCAGCGTCGTCACCGGCCGCCACGAGGCCGGCGGAGTCCCGAGGGGCTGCCCCCAGAACGTCAGGACGAAGGCGTCGCGGAGGGTGCCGCGACCGTTCACCGCGGGGTGCCCGAGCACCGCGTGAACGTCATCGAGGGTGAACGCCCCGAGGACGCCGAGAGCGTGCGATGCGAGGGCGACGAGCCACGGCAGCCGATGCAGGCGCATCGAGTCGAGGACGGCGGCGCGGCTTCGTGGCATGCGTCGTCGGACCGTAGCGGAGATCGACCGCGATGGCATCGCCGCGAGGGTCCCGGACGGCTCCGCTGGCCGCAGCGGGCGGGCTGTGCGTATCCTCCGCGCCGAGCATGCCCCCGCTGCGAACCTTCCTCGTGGTCGCGCTCCTCACCGGCGGCCTCGGCGCCGGATGCGGCGCGGTCTTTCCCCGGTACACGACGGCGACGCGACGCGTGCCCGCAGGCATGCTCGAGGAGCGATCGGTGCGCCCGCCGCCCGAAGACGTGCACGAGAT
The DNA here is from genome assembly GCA_903845045.1 of uncultured delta proteobacterium. Classification (GTDB taxonomy): domain Bacteria; phylum Myxococcota_A; class Polyangia; order Polyangiales; genus SCUS01. Next base: position 10,151 of record CAIMWA010000678.1, read on the forward strand.
CGTCGTCGTGTCCGCGGAGCTTCCGCCGAGCCGCGAGGACGGGCAGCCCTGGGACAGCGACGGCGGACCGGACCTCTACGCGATCATCCGTCGCAACGGCACCGAGGTGTATCGCTCGCCGGTGGTGGCCGACTCGACGCGCCCCGAGTGGCACGGCGCCTCGGTGACGCTCCGCGTGCGACCGACGGACGTGCTCCGCTTCGAGCTCTGGGACGACGACGGCCTCGTCGACCAGCCCGTCGGCGCGGAGCAGGTCACCGGGATTCCGTCGTCGGCGCTCGACGGCGGCAACTGGGTCGTGCGGTTCCAGCGCAACGCGCTGCTTTACCTCGCCGCGCGCTCGCCGGAGCCGCGCTACGGCCTCGGGGCGACCTTCGAGTCGCACGAGGATTTCCTTCGGATCGTCGAGCTCGAGGAGGGATCGCCGGGTCGCATCGCGGGGCTCCGCGAGGGCGATCAGGTGGTCTCCATCGACGGTCGTCGCGTCGTCGACCTCGGCGAGCTCGGCGCGCGGCAGGCCATGGACCGCGCGGCGATCCGGGCGGTGGTGTTGACCGTGGAGCGCGACGGGAGCCCGCGAACGACGGTGACCGTCGAACCCGGAGCGGTGTATGTCGCGCAATAGGCGGATGGAAGCGTCGGAGAATTCGATGAGCACACGGTTTGGGCGGATTCGTGGCCTCGGCGTGGCGCCGGCCTTCGCGCTTGGCATCGCGCTGACCCCGGGCGTCGCCGCGGCGCAAACCATCGGTACGGACACGAGCGTCGACGCGCAGACCTGGTGGCCCGCGGCCGGTCCGACGGACTTCGTCGGCATCCGCAGCGCCATGGTCTCGCCTTCGGGCGCGGTGGGCTTCGGCCTCGTCGCGCACGCCATGCGATCGCCGCTCGTGCTCTCTCCGCTCGCCAACCCGACGCTCCACAGCAACGCCGTCGACTACGCGATCACGTCGGACTTCCTCTGGTCCGTCGGCGTCCTGCGGCGGTTCCAGATCTCCGCGGCGATCCCCGTGGTGCTGGCGCAGTCCGGCGACGGCGCGACGGCGGTGAACGCCCCCGGCGCGGCGGCCCTCGGCGACACGGCGCTGCGCGATCTCCGCCTCGAGGTCTCCTGGGCCATCGTGCAGCGCGAGCGCCACCCCGACGCCCGCGGCTTCGGCCTCCGCCTCGACCTCGGCATGGCCGCGCCCTTCGGCGACGACAAGGGCTTCAACGGCAGCGGCGGCTTCACCTTCGCGCCGATGATCGTGGCCGACTGGCGCAACCGCTGGTTCTCCGCGGCCATCAACGCCGGTGCGCGCATCCGCCCGTCGTCGGCCATCGGCGACCTCGTCGTCGGGCACACCGTGGTCACCGGCGCCGGCGTCGCGGTGCGGCCCATCCGCCGCCTCGGCATCTCCGCGGAATACCTGGGCACGTATGGCGTGGCCGGGCGCGACGGCTTCCAGACCACGATGACGCACGAGGTCTTCGCCGGCGCGCGCTTCGCGACGGACTACGCGGGCGACATCGAGATCATCGCGGGCGGCGCGGCGCCGCTGTCGAGCACGCCGCTCACCCCCGCGTGGAGGGCCATCGTGGGCGTCTCGTACGCGCCGCGCGGCAACGACACCGACCGCGACGGCGTCGTCGACGCCGACGACCACTGCCCGACGCAGCCCGAGGACCGCGACGGCTTCGAGGACGAGGACGGTTGCCCGGACCCGGACAACGACCACGACGGCGTGCCCGACGTGCGCGACCGGTGCCCCGACGAAGCCGAGGACGTCGACCACCACGAGGACGAAGACGGCTGCCCCGATCCCGACAACGACGGCGACGGCGTGCAGGACACCGACGACCAGTGCCCCGACGAGGCCGCGGGTGAGCACCCCGATCCGCAGCGCGCGGGCTGCCCGATCCCCGACACCGACCACGACGGCGTGCTCGACCCCGACGACCGTTGCGTCGACGTGCCTCGCGGTGCGCTTCCGGACCCCGAGCGCGCGGGCTGCCCGCTTCCCGACGGCGACCATGACGGCGTGGCCGACGGCGCCGACCAGTGCCCGACGGTGCCCGCGGGCGATCACCCCGATGCCTTCCGCCGGGGCTGCCCCGACGAGGACCTCGACCGCGACGGCGTGCTCGGCACGGCGGACCACTGCCCCGACCAGCCCGAGACCATCAACGGCGTGCAGGACGACGACGGATGCCCCGACGCGGGCCCCGAGCACGCGACCTGGGACCCGGCTCGGACGGTGCTTCGCATCGTTCCGCGGGTGAGCGTGGCGCCGGGCGCGCAGACCGTTCCTCCGCCGGTGCGAGCGCTTCTCCGGCAGGCATCGCAGCGCATTCGCGCGCGTGGCTCCGAGGTCGCGCGAGTCCTCGTCGAGGTCGCGCCGGGCATCGGTCCTGCGGGCCAGGTCGAAGCGGCGCGGCAGGCGCAGGTCATCGCCGACGCGCTCATCGGCGACGGCGTGCCCCAGGCGTCGATCACGGCCCGAGCAGCGGCCCGCGTGCCGCCCCCTGCGGTGGTGCTCCCGGGCACGCTGACCATCCGCATCGAAGCGCGCGCCCCCGCGGCGCACTGAAAGCCGCTATCCTGCCGGCGGCTCCCGCCTCTCCGCGATGCAGAACCTCTCCCGTTCACTGAAGGTCGGCGTCATGCTCGTCGCCGCGGTCATCGCCGCGGTGGTGCTCTGGCGCACGCTCTTCGGCGGGCAGTCGCGCAGCGACGGGTACTCGGTGTACGCGCTCTTCGACGACGCGACGGGCCTCGTGGTGCGCTCGCGGGTCGTGACGGCGGGCATCGCCGTCGGCGAGATCGAGCGCATCCGCCTCGAGAACGGTCACGCGCGCATCGACATCCGCGTGCAGGGCGGCGTCGCGCTGTTCCGCAACGCGACGGTGGCCAAGCGATCGGTCTCGATCCTCGGCGAGTACGTGCTCGTCGTGACGCCGGGCACGGCCAACGAGACGCAGCTCCACGCCGGCGACCGCATCCGCAACGTGTCGGAGGGCACCAACACCGACGCGATCATGAACAACGTGGCCGCGATCACCGCCGACATCCGGCGCGTGACGGAGCGGCTCTCGAACGCCATCGGGAACGAGACCGGTCAGCGCGAGATCGCCGATACGATCCGCAACGTGAGCGAGCTCACCGCGGCGATCAACCACACGGTGCAGCAGAACTCCGAGGTGGTGAGCCACACGCTGCAGTCCATCGACCGCATCACGTCGCAGGGCGGTCCCGAGGTGCAGGCCACGCTGGTGAACCTGCACGACGCCACGGACCGCCTCGCGCAGATCCTCGGCCGTGGTCAGTCGCAGGACCAGAACAGCGTCAGCGAGATGCAGACCGCCATTCGCAACGTCGCGTCGGCGACGCGCGAGCTGCGCGAGACCCTCGAGCACGCCAACGCCATCAGCGGCGCGGTGGACCGCGGCGAAGGCAACCTCGGCCGCCTCGTGCGCGACGAGACGCTCATCGACGAGGTGCAGGGCACCGCCGAGGCGCTCAACGACGTCGTCGGCCCCATCAGCCGCCTGCAGACCATCGTGGGCCTGCGCAGCGAGTACGGCTTCATCTCGAACACGCTCCGCAGCACCGTCGAGCTCCGCCTGCAGCCGCGCGAGGACAAGTACTACCTCCTCGAGTTCGTGGACGATCCCCGCGGCGCGACGCACACCGTGAGCACCGTCACCGACACCACCGATCCGACGCTCACGGCGCACGTTCGCAGCACGCAGCGCATCACCACCGACGCGTTCCGCTTCAGCCTGATGTTCGCGCGACGGCTCGGCCCGGCGACGTTCCGCTTCGGCATCAAGGAGTCGAGCGGCGGGCTAGGCCTGGACCTGCACCTCTTCGACAACCGCCTCGAGGTGCGCACCGACGTCTTCGCCTTCGGCGAGAACACCTATCCCCGGCTCCGCGTCGCCGCAGCGGTGAACATCCTGCAGCGCGCGTGGCTCGTCGGCGGCGTCGACGACGTCTTCAACGGCGACCGCTTCGACTACTTCCTCGGCGCGCAGCTCCGGTTCAACGACGAGGACATCAAGTCCATCCTCCCGTTCTCCGGCGGACTCATCGGCGGGAGCCGCTGAGGTCGCTCAGGCGCTCGCGTCGTAGGCGAGCACCACGGCGTCGTCGACGAGCGTCGCGCGCGCCACGCCGCCCTTCGCGAGGGCGCCGAAGAGCAGCGCCTCGGCCAGGGGCTTCTTCAGCGTCGTCTCGACGAGGCGGGCCATGGGGCGCGCACCGAAGGCCGGGTCGTAGCCGCGCTCGGCGAGCCAGCCGCGGGCCTCGGGGCTCACCTCGAGCTCCACGCCCTTCTCCGAGAGCAGCGTGCGCAGCGCCTTCAGCTCCTTGTCGACGACCTGCAGGATCACCTCGGCGCGGAGCGTTCCGAACTGCACCACGGCGTCGAGGCGGTTGCGGAACTCCGGCGTGAACATGCGCTCGAGGGCGGCCTTGGCCTTCGACGGATCGATGGCGCCGGTGCCCGCGCCGAAGCCCACCATCTTCTCGGCCATCTCTCGCGCGCCGGCGTTGGTGGTCATGATCAGCACGATGTTGCGGAAGTCGGCCTTGCGGCCGTTGTTGTCCGTCAGCGTCGCGTGGTCCATCATCTGGAGCAGGATGTTGAAGAGCTCGGGGTGGGCCTTCTCGATCTCGTCCATCAGAACCACGGCGTAGGGGTGCTTGTTCACCGCGTCGGTGAGCAGCCCGCCCTGGTCGAAGCCCACGTACCCCGGCGGCGCGCCGATGAGCCGCGAGACCGTGTGGCGCTCGCTGTACTCGCTCATGTCGAAGCGCAGGAACTCCACGCCGAGCACCTTCGCGAGCTGCTTCGCGAGCTCGGTCTTGCCCACGCCAGTGGGCCCCGCGAAGAGGAAGTTGCCGATGGGCTTGTCGCCGGTGCGCAGCCCCGAGCGCGACAGCTTGATCGCCGAGGTGAGCGCGTCGACGGCCGGGTCCTGCCCGAAGATCACCGCCTTCAGATCCTCGTCGAGGCGCGCGAGGCGCTCCTTCTCCGAGCCCGACACCGACTTCTCGGGGATGCGCGCCATCTTCGCGACGATGGTCTCGACGTCCTTCAACGTGACGCGGCGCGTGCGGTCCACGGCCTTGCGCATGCGGTCCTGCGCGCCGGCCTCGTCGATGACGTCGATGGCCTTGTCGGGCAGCAGCCGGTCGTTCACGTACTTCGCCGACAGCTCCACCGCGGCGGTGAGCGCCTCGGCGTCGTAGGAGACGTCGTGGTGCTTCTCGTACTGCGGCTTGAGCCCCTCGAGGATCTTCACGGCGTCGGCCAGCGACGGCTCGCCGATGTCGATCTTCTGGAAGCGCCGCGCGAGCGCCCGGTCGCGATCGAACGCGGCCTTGTATTCGCTGTACGTCGTCGACCCGATGCAGCGGATGGACCCGTTCGCGAGGGCCGGCTTGAGCAGGTTCGACGCGTCCATGCTGCCGCCCGACGTAGCGCCGGCGCCGACGATGGTGTGGATCTCGTCGATGAAGAGGATCGCCTTCGGCTGCTCCTTGAGCGCCGCGAGCACGGCCTTCAGGCGCTCCTCGAACTGCCCGCGGAACTTCGTGCCCGCGAGCAGCGCGCCCATATCGAGGGAGTAGACGACGGCGCCGTCGAGAACCTCGGGAACGTTCTTCTCGACGATGGCCTTGGCGAGGCCCTCGGCGATGGCGGTCTTGCCGACGCCGGGCTCGCCCACGAAGAGCGGGTTGTTCTTTCGACGGCGGCAGAGCACCCGCACCGTGCGCTCGATCTCGTTCTCGCGGCCAATGAGCGGGTCGATGCGTCCCGCCGCCGCGAGCTCGTTCAAGTTCGCGCAGTACTGGGTCAGCGGGTCGTTGCCCGGTGCACCGCCCTCGCCGTCCTCGTCCTCGTCGCCGCTCGGTGCGCCGGTGGGCTCCGCACGACCGGCCCGCCGAGGCTCGGCCTTCTCCGGAAGCTGAGCGCCGTCCTTGCCCACGCCGTGGGAGACGTAGTTCACGAGGTCGATGCGCGTGACACCCTCCTCGCCCAGCAGGAACACCGCCTGCGACTCCTCTTCGCGGAACATCGCGATGAGCACGCTCGAGACGTCGATGGCCTTCTGCTCCGACGACAGCACGTGGATCGCCGCGCGCTGCAGCACACGGTTCACCCCGAGCGTCTGCTCGACGCCGGCGGCCTGCCCCGCGGGGATCTGCTCGACGCTCGACGCGAGGAACTCACGGAGCTTGCGCTCGAGTCGCTTGAGGTTCGCACCGCAGGCCTTGAGCGCCTTGCGCGCCCACTCGTCGGCCAGGAACGCCAGGAGGACGTGCTCGAGGGTCACGTACTCGTGCCGCGCCTCCTCGGCCATCTCCACGGCGGCGCGCAGCGCGGTCTGAAGCTCCTTCGTCACCGTCGGTGAAGTCGCCATGTTCGCTCAGCCGTCCTCTGGTTCCATCGTCAGCAGCAGCGGGTACTCGAGCTCCCGCGCCAGGCGATGGACCTTGTCGATCTTCGTTTGTGCCACATCGAACGTGTAGACGCCCGCGACGCCCACGCCGCTGCGATGGACGTGAAGCATGATCTGCGTGGCGTCGGTCTCGGACTTGTTGAAGACGCTCACGAGCACGGCGATGACGAACTCGCGCGTGGTGAAGTGGTCGTTGTGCAGGATCACCTTGTACATCCGCGGCCGCTGCACGCGTTCGCGCGTGCGCTCCTCGGTGAGCACCCCGGTGTCGCCTTCTTCCTTCGGTCGCCGCGCCATCGTCACTCCTGCCGCGCCGCCCGGGGTCTCATCCCGGCCGCCGCGCGCATGGAAGGTAGCTCTGCTTCGATCGCCGCGCGCTCCCGTTGCACGAAGTCGCGCACGGCGGCGTCGAGCGCCGGGTTGAGCATCCAGTGCAGAGAGCGCGTCACCGCCGGCTCGAAGCCCCGGGACACCTTGTGCTCGCCGCCCGCGCCGCCCTCGAAGCGCTGCACCCCGCGGCCGATGCACTCGCGGATCGAGTGGTAGTAGCAGACGTTGAAGTGGAGGAACGGCAGCTCCTCGAAGCAGCCCCAGTAGCGCCCGTAGAGGTGCGTGGGCGACGCGACGTTGAACGCGCCGGCCACGACCTCACCGTCGCGCACCGCTTCGACGACCTCGAGGTGCTCGCGAAATTCACGCAGCACACGGCGAAAGAAGCCCTCGTGGAGATACCTCCGCCCCCACGCGAACTTGTCGACGGTGGACCGGTAGAGCCGGTGCACGAGAGCGGCGTCGCCCTCGCCAAGCGCATCACCGCGACGCGTGCGAAGCGTCACGCCCTGCTCGCCCGCGGCGCGCTCCTCGCGGCGAAGCTGATGCCGTCGCTTGCTGTCGAAGCGCGCCAGGAACGCATCGTAGCCGTCGTAGTCCGCGTTGTTCCAGTGGAACTGCACCCCGTGGCGCACCGCGGCCCCGGCGTCGGCGCCGACCTCGGCCTCGTCGTCCGTCGGAAAGAGCACGTGCACCGACGAGAGCCGCTCGGCGCGCGCGAGGTCCTGCGCGTGCGCGAAGATCTCGCGGGTGAGCGCGGTGCGGTCCTCGTCGGGCGCGACGAGCACGCGCCGCCCCGTCGCCGGCGTGAACGGCACCGCGAGCGTGAGCTTCGGGTAGTACCGAATGCCCGCACGCTGCGCGGCGTTGGCCCAGCCGTGGTCGAAGACGAACTCGCCCTCGCTGCCATCGCGTCGGTAGGCCGGCGCCGCCGCCACGAGGCGCTCGCCCCGCCAGAGCGTGAGGTGCCGCGGCTGCCAGCCTCGGGCCTCGACGGCGCAGCCCTCCTCCTCGAGCGCGAGGAGCCACGCGTGCTTCTGAAAGGGCGTCGACGCCCCATCTCCGAGGGCATCCCACGCCTCGGCGGGAACATCGCCGAGGCGGTCCAGCACGCGGAGACGAAGCCCCGAAGCGGGCACCTGCGGCGTCGGGGATGTCACGGGGGGCGACGACCGATGTAACCCGGAAATCCGCGCGCGCAAGCGGGTTCGTTCAGCGGCCGTCGAGCGCGCGGCGCATCGAACGTCCGATGGCGCGCAGCCGCGAGCCCGCCAACGCGCGAAGCGTGGCCCCGACGTCGACCAGCTCGACGTGCGGCGAGGCCCCCGTTCCGGAGACACGGAACGACACCGGCACCGGCTCCGTCACCACGCGGTCGCCGTGCGTCGCCGCCTCGATGGCCGCGGGCGTCAGCCGCACGGTGCCGGCGAAGGCCAGCGCGCCGTCGCCCGCGACGCTGCCCGCCAGCGTGAGGTCGCCCTCGTCGGTGCGAATGCGGGCGGGCTCGCGGGTTCGCACGACGCCGCGGTCCACCGCCAGCGACACCTGCACCGAGCGCAGCAACAGCGGATCCCGCGGCGCCCCGCCGGAGCGCGGATGCACCGTGCGCTCGCCGAGCACCGGGAGCACGAGCGTCACCGTCGGCGCCTCGAACTGCCGCGCGACGACGTCGACGCCATGAACCACGACGGTTCCGGTCGCCGATGCGCGCATGGACGCGGGTGTGTCGCCGGCGACGGCGAAGCGAGCCTCACCGCCGAGGGTGCCCGACGGACGACGCGCGGCCTCGACCCCGAAGGCGTCGGCCAGCGCGCCGGCGTCGACGCCCTCGGCGCGCAACGCCACCATCGACGCGTGCTGCGGGCCCGTGAGGTCCACCGAGGTGCCATCGGCACGCACGGCGCCTCCGCCGAAGCGGAACGACGCCGTGTGCACGTCGAGGCGTCCGTGCTGCAGGGCCACGTCGACGCTCGGCGTCGTCAGCGTCACGCCGCGGGCGCGCACCGCGTCGGCGCGAAAGGTCCCCGCGATGTCGGCGTCGTGCCAGGACGGAGCCTCGCCGCGCGCCGGCGTGCTCGCGCCCTCGGCGCCGAGAAGGTCGAGGTCGACGACGCCGCCCCAGAGCTCGAAGCGAAGCCTGCGGAGCGCGTCGAGGCCTGTCGCGTCGACGGTACCGTGGAGCCGAGCGAAGGGCGCCTGAAGCGCGCGCAGCTCGACGTGCGCCCGCGCTGCCGCGAGGTACGACGGCGTGCCCGCGAAGGCGGCCGAGAACGCAACGGTGCTCCCGGCCAACGCGGGAGGAACATGGCCACGCAACGCTGGCAGCGCCGTCGCGAGCGCCGCGAGGTCGACGGTCGCATCGTGTACGCGAAACGACGCCTCGTGGGAGCGTCCACGCCACGTCCCGTCGGCGGTGAAGGTCGCGCCGGGCATCGTGACGGAGAGCATCGGAACGGCGACCTCGACGCCGTCGTGCGATGCCGTGACATCGACGCGCAGCGGAGCCCCCGGCGCCTTGTCGATGCGCCCCGGGATCGTCACCCGCGCTGCCGACGCGTCGAAGCCTCCGTGAAAGTGCACCGCGCGTCCCCGGGCCAGCCCGCTGAAGGTGAGCGTCGCGGCCCCGGTGACGACGGCGTCTCCGACGTGCACGTCGGCGCCTTGCAGGGTGGCGTGCGCACGCAGCGTGTGCTCGTCGCCGTCGGTGCGCAGCGTCCCTCCGGTGCGGGCCAAGCCGTGCAGCGCCGTGCCCGCGGGAACCTCCCGGCGAATGGCCGGAACGAGCCGGAGCAGCGGGTCCAGCGCGACGTCGCCGGAGTCCCAGGCGAGGTCGAAGCTGCGCGCCGAGCGCACGTCGCCGTGCAGGTTCACCGACAACGGACCCACGGTGACGCCCGCCCGCGCGATGGCCACGTCGTCGGCCCGCAGGCGTCCGCGAAACGCCGCCGCGAAGGGGGTTCCCGCGGGCTTGTGCAGCCACTCGGGCACGATCACCGTCGCGCCGGCGGCGTCGACGCTCATGTCGACGTCGAGGCCCTGCACCGCATCGCCCGCGGCCGTCGCCCGCAGCGAAACGGGCCCCCTTAGCAGCGAACCCGACGGCGGGTGGACGCCTGGAAACAAGGGCAGCAACGCGTCCAGCGTCGCACCGCGGGAGGTCAGCGCGAGGGCGCGCAGCCGCGGCTGCTCGGGCAGCCCGGCGACGTCGACGGACCCATCGATCTCGGTGCTCCCGAGGCGCAGCGCGAGGCCGTCGAGGGCCACCTCCCGCTGCGTCTGATCGACGGTCACGCGCACCGCGACGGAGCCCTCCTGCGTCGGCGTCGCGCCCCACACTTCCAGCGAGGCCGCGACGGGGACCGTCACGCGTCGTGCGGCGGGCTCGTCGATGCGCGACTGAAGGTTCGCCAGCGCGAGCAGCGCCGGTGCGCGCCCCGCATCGACCTCGTCGGAGACCCGCAACGCGCCCCCGGACACGCTCACCCGTCGCACGTGAACCTCGCGGGAGGACCGCTCCAGCGGGTGCGCGCGCAGCGCGGCGACGACGTCCTCGAGGTCGTGATGGCCGCCCGGAAGCAGCCGCAGCGCGACGGACGGACGCTCCACGGCAACCTCGTCGACGACGATGTGGCGGCCCCGCGAGCGCAGCGCCTCGAGCCCGTCGAGGTGCACCCGCACGGCGCCCGCGGTCACCGGCGCAGGACCCGCGGAACCCCGCGCCGGGGCCAGCGCGACGCCCTCGAGACGAAGCTCGGCGAAGGGCCGCCACGCGATCGAGACGGAGCGCACCGACACCGTTCGTCCGATGCGCCGCGACAGCGACGCGAGGCCCGCACGCACCGCCCGATCGACGACGACCTGCGTGGCGAACGGCGCACCGGCAGCGAGGCCCGCCACGACCCCCGTCGCGATCAGGCCCCAGCGCCGACGCGGCCGCTTCATCGCGCGATCACGTTGAGGATCTTGCCGGCCTTGTAGATCACCTTCGCGACGGTCTTCCCCGCGAGGTGCCGCGCCACCGACTCGACGGCGCGAGCGGCCTCCATCGCGGCGTCCTCCGAGGCGTCCAGCGCGAGGTCGACGGTGCCGCAGGTCTTGCCGTTGACCTGCACGCCGATGGTGACGGTGTCGTCGACGAGCCAGCGCGCCTCCGCGACGGGCCACGGCACGTACGCGATGCCGCCGGGCGTGGCCGGGTGACCGAGGCCGCGGGTCCAGAGTTCCTCGGCGAGGTGCGGGGCCAACGGCGCGACGAGCTGTGCGACGGCGCCGAGCACCGCGCGCGAACGCGTGCCCAAGCGCGCGAGGTCGCGGGTGGCCACGTGCAGCGCCGACACCGCCGTGTTCAGGCTCATGGACTCGAGGTCCCGGGTCACCTTGTCGATGGCGCGGTGCACGACCCGGAGCTCGGCCTCGGAGGCCTCGACGTCCACGGCATGCGGCACGTCGTCGTCGCCCTCGAAGAACAGGCGCCACACGCGCTTGAGCCACTCGAACTGCGCCTCGAGCTGGCTCGTCTGCCACGGCTTGTCGCTCTCGAGCGGCGTGAGGAAGCAGAGGTACACGCGCAGCGCGTCGGCGCCGAAGGTGCGGATCACGTCGTCGGGGTTCACGACGTTGCCCTTGCGCTTGGACATCTTCTCCCAGCGCACCTCGGCGTCCATCTCCTCGCCGCGCACGCGCACGCGGGCCGTCTTCTCGGCGCGTTCGAGCACCGCCTCGGGCACCGTCACGTGGTCGAAGCGCCCGCTCGGTCCGCGCGTGTAATACGTCTCCGCGAGCACCATCCCCTGGTGACGCAGCTTCGCGAAGGGCTCCTCGTCGCGCACGAGCCCCTCGTCGAAGAGGGCCTTCTGCCACATGCGCGAGTACAGCAGGTGCCCCACCCGGTGCTCGGCGCCGCCGACGTAGAGGTCCACGGGCATCCAGTAGTCGCTCGCCTCGCGCGAGCAGAACTCGGCGTCGTTGTGCGGGTCGCAGTACCGCAGGAAGTACCAGCTCGACCCCGCCGAGCCCGGCATCGTGTCGACCTCGCGGCGCAGCGTGCGTCCCGTCACCGCGTCGTCGACGGTGCTCCATCCCTTCGCACGCGCCAGCGGAGACTCACCGGAGCCCGACGGCGCGTACTCGTCCACCGCAGGAAGCTCCAACGGAAGCTCCGGAAGCGCGAGCGTGCGCACGACCTGGCCCGCGTCGTCCTTGAGCACCGGGATGGGCTCGCCCCAGTACCGCTGCCGCGCGAAGGTCCAGTCGCGGAGCTTGAAGTTGACCGTCGCCCGCCCCGCGCCCTTCTCCGCGAGCCACCGCGTCACCGCGCGCACGGCCTCGCCCCCCGCCGTCGGCGTCCCATCGAAGGGACCGCTGTGCACCATCGCGCCGCCACCCGTGTAGGCGGCCGACGCGACGTCACCGCCGGCGATGACCTCGCGCACCGGGAGCCGGAGCGCGCGTGCGAACTCCCAATCGCGCTCGTCGTGCGCCGGCACCGCCATGATGGCCCCGGTGCCGTAGCCCGCGATGACGTAGTCCGCGATCCAGATCGGGATCTGCTCGCCCGTCGCGGGATTCACCGCTCGCGCGCCGGTGTCGACGCCGGTCTTCTCCTTCGACGCCTGCCGGTCCCTCTCGCTGCGCGACGCGGTGCGCGCCTGATACGCCCGCACGGCCTCGCGCTGACCCTCGACGGTGATGCCGTCGACGAGCGCGTGCTCCGGCGCCAGCACGAGGTACGTCGCCCCGAAGACCGTGTCCGGGCGCGTGGTGAACACCGTCACGCACTCGTCGCGGCCAGCGATGGCGAAGTCGATGAAGGCCCCTTCGGAGCGGCCGATCCACTCGCGCTGCGCGGTCTTCGTGGCCTCGGGCCAATCGATGCCGTCGAGACCCTGGAGCAGCCTGTCGGCGTACGACGAGATGCGGAGCGTCCACTGCTGCATGCGCTTGCGCTCCACGGGGTGGCCGCCGCGCTCGCTGCGTCCGTCGATGACCTCGTCGTTCGCGAGCACGGTGCCGAGCGCCGGGCACCAGTTCACGAAGGCCTCGCCGAGGTACGCGTCGCCGCGGGCGTAGAGCTTCGTGAAGATCCACTGAGTCCACTTGTAGTAGCCGGGGTCGGCGGTGGAGACGACGCGGCTCCAGTCGTACGAGTACCCAAGGCGCTCGAGCTGACCGCGGAACGTCTCGATGGCCTCGGCGGTGCTCACCTGCGGGGCGATGCCCTCCTCGATGGCGCGCTGCTCCGCGGGCAGGCCGAAGCTGTCGTAGCCGATGGGGTGGAGCACGTTGAAGCCCCGCGCCCGCTTGTAGCGGCACACCACGTCGCTGGCCGTGTAGCCCGCCGGGTGACCCACGTGCAGCCCCTTGCCGCTCGGGTACGGGAACATGTCGAGGGCGTAGAACTTCGGCTGGTCGCGGCGGATCCGCGCGACGTAGCTCCCGTGGGAGGCCCAGTGCGCTTGCCAGGTCTTCTCGATCTCGTTCGGGCGGTACGGCATGGCTGCCGTTGTCTACGCGCTTCGCGCGAGGCGTTGCAACACGCGCCGACGCTGGCCGCGACGCCCCCCCTTCGCTAGGGTGCGCTGGAACCCCACCATGACCTTCCCGACGCACCGCCTGACGCACATCGCCGCCCTCGTCATCGCCCTCGCCGCGTGCCGTGGCGCCGCGCCCGAGCCGACGCCCGCGCCGACGCCCTCTTCCATTCCTTCGCCCTCGCCCGCGACGCCGAGCGCACACCCCGCCGCGGCCGGAACCCTCCACTGGACGGACCCCGCGGCGTGGCGTCGCGTGACCCCGTCGAGCTCCATGCGCCGCGCGCAGTGGGTCATCCCCGGCGACGGGCCGAACGCCGACGGCGAGCTCACGGTGTTCTGGTTCGGCAGCGGCCAGGGAGGCTCCGTCGAAGACAACCTCACCCGCTGGTACGGCCAATTCGAGCAGCCCGATGGCCGCCCGTCGTCCGCCGTGGCGACCCGCGAGCACCGCACGGCGCACGGCCTCGACGTCACCGTCACCCGCGTCGAGGGCCGCTTTACCGGTGGTGGTATGCCGGGCGCGCCGCCGTCCGGGCCTCGGGAAGGGATGGCGCTCCTCGGAGCCATCGTTGCGACCCCGAACGGGCCGTGGTTCTTCAAGCTGACGGCGCCGCACGACACCGCCGCGCACGCCTCGGCGGTGTTCGACGAGCTCGTCGCCTCCTTCGACTTCCGCTGACCGACGGGGGCGCTAGGAGAGGTCCGCGGGCGGGTCGACGTAGCGCACGACCTCACCGCGGAACGTTCGCAGCGCGGTGACACCCGGCTCCCGCGCGACGACGTAGTCGGGCCCCACGGGCACCTTGCCGCGCCCCTCGGGCGTGTCGACGATGTACCGCGGCAGCGCGATGCCGGTGAGCCGGCCCTGCAGCCGCTCCATGATCGCGACGCCGGTGGCGATGGACGTGCGCAGGTGTCCGGTGCCGCGCACCGGGTCGGCCTGGAGCAGGTAGTACGGCCGCGCCCTGGCCCGCACGAGACCGCGGAACAGCGCCTCGAGGGTGTCGGCGTGGTCGTTCACGCCGCGCAGCAGCACGGTCTGGTTCATCACCGGCAGGCCGTGGTCGGCCATGCGCTCGAGGGCCGTCACCGCCTGCGGGGTGAGCTCCTTCGGGTGGTTGAAGTGGGTCATCACCCACAGCGGCGCGAACTTGCGCAGCGTCGCGCAGAGGGCCCGGGTGACCCGCATCGGGAGCACCACCGGCGCGCGCGTCGCGAGGCGGATCGTCTCCACCGTCGGCACCGACCGCACCATCGCGAGCACGCGCTCGATGCGCCGCGTCGACATCACCAGCGGGTCACCGCCGGACACGATGACGTCCCGGACCTCGGGGTGCGCGCGGATCCAGTCGATGGCGGGCTGCAGGCGCTGCTCGCTGCGGGCGCCGCCGTCCTGGCCGACCATGCGCGAGCGCGTGCAGAAGCGGCAGTACACGGAGCATCGGTCCGTCGCGAGGAGCAGCACGCGGTCGGGGTAGCGCTGCACCAGCTCCGGCGCGACCTGGTGGGCCTCCTCGCCCAGCGGGTCGCGGAGATCGCCGGGCACCTCGACGCCCTCGGAGGCGTGCGGCACGCACTGGATGCGAACGGGACACCGCGGGTCGTGCCGGTCGCAAAGCGACAGATAGTACGGCGTAATGGACATCGGGAAGCCGCTCGCGAGGGAGCGCGCAACGCCGGCGCGCTCGGCGTCGGTGAGCACGAGGTGGCGTTCGAGCGCCTCGAGGGACGTCACCGCCGCGCGCGCCTGGTCGCGCCAGGTCTCCCGAGGCGGCGGCGGCGCGACGAGCGCGAGGTGACGGGGGGGCTTCATCGGCGCGGACGCATAGCGGAACGGCGCGGCGCCGTCGAGCGCGGCGGCTACGGCTGCTGCTGCTGCACCCGCGGCTCGGCGGGGCTCGGGTCGTACTGATACTGGCCCGAGTAATAGTACGACGGCGAGTCGTCGTTGGGCTCGATGGCGTTGAGCACCACGCCCACGACCTTGCTGCCGAGGGCACGAAGCTGGCGGAGCACGCCGGCGGCCTGGTCTCGCCGCGTCTGGCGCACGCGCACCACGAGGATGACGCCGTCGAGCTGCGGACCGAGCGCGAGGGCGTCGGTGACCGCGGTGACCGGCGGCGAGTCGAAGACCACGCGGTCGTACTGCGTGCGCAGGTGCGCGAGGAACTCGCTGGCCTTCTGGCTGTGCAGCAGCTCCGCGGGGTTCGGCGGGATGGGTCCGCACGGGAGCAGCGACAGGTTCGGGACGTCGGTGGTGATCGTCGCCTCGTCGAAGGTCGCCTCGCCGATGAGGATGCTCGTGAGGCCCACCGGCGGCCGCATGCGGAACACCTTGTGGATGCGGGGGCGTCGCAGGTCGGCGTCGACGAGGAGCACGCGCTTTCCGCTCTGAGCGAGCGAGATTGCGAGGCTCACCGCGGTGAAGGTCTTGCCCTCGCGCGGCGACGCGCTCGTCACCATGAGCATCTGGAACGGCGTGTCCGGCGACATGAACAGCAGGTTCGTGCGGATGCCGCGGGCGAGCTCGGCGATCATCGACGTCGGGTGCGAGTGCACCACGAGGTCGAGGTTCTCCACCGGCCCCTCGGGCTGCTGCGTCTCGCCGTAGCGGTACTTGTACTGGTTGCGCATGCCGCGCCCGCTCACGAGCGGCAGGAAGCCGAGCACCGGCGAGCGCAGCCCCTCCTCGACGTCGGCCCGCGAGCGCACCGTGCGGTCGGCGATGACCGCGAGCGTGGCGCCGAAGAGCCCGAGCAGCACGCCCACGATGCCGCCCACCGCGAGGGAGAGCGGGACCTGCGGCTTGATCGGGCGGAACGGCACGAGCGCGTAGTCGAGCACGCTCATGTTGTTCACCTGCAGGTCGCGCATGAGGTTGCCCTCGGTCGTGCGCTCCAGCACCAGCCCGTAGATCTTCGAGTGGTTCTCGCGCTCGCGGTTGAGGCGCGCGTACATCATCTCCTGCTGGTTGAGCTCCACGGCCTGGCGCTGCGCCACCGACAGCTCGCCGCGCAGGCTCCCCTCGGAGCGCTCGAGCCCGCGGAGCTCGGCCTCGGAGGAGCCACGGATGTTCTCCACCTCGGCGCGGAACAGGCTCACCACGGAGTTCGTGCGCGCCCGCGGACCGCGCAGCTCGAGGGCGTGCTGGAGGTATCGGAGCTCCGCCGTCGACTCCTCCCGGAGGGCGATCTCGAACTGCGTGCGCAGCGAGCTCAGCACGCCCGACGTCAGGAACTCCGGCGCCGTGAGCTGCGACATCGCCGCCTCGACGCGCTCGCGCCAGCGAACGCGGTCCGTCGGGCTCGCGTCGAGCGCCATGCCCACCGACGACACGTCGAGCAGGCGCAGCACCTCGCGCGCCGCGCGGTTCACCTCGCCGGTGCGCGCCGCGATCTGGAACCGGTGCGTCTGCGACTGCGTCAGCGCCTCGGAGAGGTGCGAGATGCGGTTGCCGAGGATGTTCCGCTGGTCGACGAAGTTCTCCGAGACGATGTTGTGCTCGCGGCGGAAGGTCTGCAGCGAGTCCTCGGACCGCGACAGGTTCTCGCGCAGCTCGTCGAGCTGGTTGCTCAGCCAGCGCACCGCGTCGCGGGTGCTCCCGAGGCGGTGGTCGAGGTTGCGCTGCACGTACACGTCGGCGAGCGTGTTCGCGAGGAGCTGCGCCCGGCGCGGCGACGTGTCCTCGACGACGAGGTTCATCAGCCGGCTCTCCTTCACCGGCTCCACGCGGATGCGGCTGATGAGCTTCATCGCCGCCTGCGACACCGTCACCGACTGGAACGCCCCGCGGCGCGACGACGGAACGTCCATGAAATCCGGGTCGTGCTGCAGCCCGAGGCGCCGCACGACGCCCTCGGCCACGCCGCGGGAGCGCACCACGCGATACTGGGTCTCGTAATATTCGCGGACGTTCCAGTACGAGCCGACGCCGCTGGTATCGACCTCCTCGACCTGGCGGCCGAGCGGACGCGGCGGGTTCGGCTCGAACTGCACCACCGCCGACGCGGCGTAGATCTTGGGCTGACGGAGCACCCAGAGGGCGTCCAGGCAGAGCGCGAGGGCGATGCCGCTGACGACGATCCAGCGGTGCTTCCAGAGCTGCCGAAGCTGCTCGAGTGGGAGGCTCTGCGCGTCCGAGGGCACCATCGCCCGGCCTGCATCGTTCACGCGCAATTCTCCATGGATCCCGCGCCTTCTACCAGACTGACGTACCGCGACAACCCGCGGCCTTCCCTCTGTTGCAGGCTCCCTGCTCCGGCGTTCATCGGGCCGGTCCTCGGCCGCAGACTGCCTGCGCGCGCGGATCGAGGGCGCCGCGCTCGACGAGCGACGCGCAGCCTTGCTCCACGGACGGGCGGTCGCCGACGCGCGAAGCCGCCTCGACGAGCTCGATGAGGTACGGCATCTCCGGCGCTGCGAGGGCGTGGGCCATGAGGTACGCCTCGATGGCACCGCGGTCGTTGCCGACGCTCGACTCCAGGTAGCCCAGCGTGCCGTTCGCGCGGATCAGGCGCTCGAGGTCCGATCCCGCCGCCTCCCGCGCCGCGGTGATCGCCTCGCGCATCTGCACCGGACGCCGCTCCGAGGCGTAGAGCCGGGCCCGCGCGATCTGCAGATCGTACGTGTCCCGCGAGTGTCCCAGCCCCGCGCCGTACGCCCGGAGCGCCTCGCGGTCGTCGTGCAGCAGCGCGTGGACGTTCCCGCGGCAGAGGTAGCCCACGGCCAGCGACGGATGGCCGGACACCAGGCGATCGCAGAACACCAGCGCGTCGGCGGGATGCCCCTCGGCGATGACCGCCTCGGCGCGACGCCGCAGCGCGGGGAAGTACGTCGAGTCACGGCGCAGCAGGATCTCGTCGACGCTCGCCACGAAGGCCGCATCTTCGGAGACGAGCGTCGCGGTCACGTCGAGCATCGTGAGCCCGTACCGCGCCGCGGGGGTGATGTGCTCCATCTCGCTGCCGTCGGGCAGCGGACGGAGTCGCGCGAGGATCTGGGCGCACTCTCGGAAGATGGTCGACGACCGCAGCATCGCCTCGCGCACCTCGACGAGCGCCTGCGAGCGGAGCCCGTGCGCCGCGAAGACCCGCGCGAGCAGCAGGTGCGGCTGCGCCCAGTGCGGCGAGAGCTCGAGCGCCCGGCGGACGAACCGGAGACCCGAGGGGTCGTTCTGCGCCGCGGCGTGGGCTGCGACGAGGAGCTGGAGGTACGCGTCCGACGGGTGGCGCATGAGCGCGGCCCGCACCTCGGCGCCGTGCACCGCCGACGCGTCGGCTCGGAGGAGCTCCTCCACGCGATCACGGTCGCACTCGAGCGTCGAGCGCCACGCGAAGGGCGTCAGCGCGAGGCCGACGAGGAGCAGCCCCACGGGCGCCGTGCGCACCACGTCGGTGCCTCGCGAGAGCGGCCGGCCCCAGCCCCGCAGGCGCTGCGCCATGAGGTAGCCCGCGAGGACCGCCGCGGGGTAGCCGACGCCGCCGAGAAAGAGCGAGAAGTCCACGAGGTCGTGGGCGACCAGCGACACCATCGCGCACCACGCGCCGACCACGATCGGCCGCGTCGGCCCGGGCGGCCACCACATGCGCAGCGCACGCAGGCCGAGAACGAGGACCGCAACGCCCGCGACGACGCCGAAGGACACGAGCAGGTCCACCGGGAGCGACTCGACGCGAAGGAACGTCCACTCCGGGTCGAGGCGACCCGCGGCCGCGACGGCGACCGGCGCCGCGCCGGAGCCCACGCCGAGGAGCCAGTGCGTACGCAGCAGTCCCAGCGCGCGGCGCATGTTCTCGAGCTTCGAGGTGTCGCCGTGGGCGTACTCCATGGAGAGCGACGTCGACGCCACGTAGAGCCCGGCGAGCACGATCGCCGCCCCCAGCGCGAGGCCTCCCCACACCGGAGGACCGCGACGCTCCGGCGACCGCGGGCTCGCTCCGCGGCGGGCGTTCAGCCCGATGAAGAGCAGGATGCACCCGACCGTCGCCGCGACGCCTCCGCGCGACAGCGAGAGCATGCAGACGATGCCGCAGAAGATCGCCGAGATCGCCCCGGCGACGCGCGACGCCGCTCGGTCCGCCGCCACGGCGATGCCCAGCCAGAGGATCGCCCCGGCGCCGGTGAGCGCCGCCAGGTGGTTCGGGTTGAGCAGCGGCGAGACGATGGGCGGCGCCGCGAAGCGCGGATGGTAGATCCCGTAGAGCTTGTCCTGGCCGGTGATCTGGTGCGCGACGGCGAGCAGCGCGACGAGCAGCGCCGACGCCGCCACGAAGCGCACCACGCGGTCGCCCTCCTCGCGGGCCGAAACGCGCACCGACGCGAGGTACGCCGCGCCCAGGCCGAGGAAATACAGAAGGTCCGAGAGTCCGCTGCCCGGGTCGTGATGCAGCGCCCGCCACGACCCCACGCGCGAAACGCGCAGCGCCGCGAGCACCTCCCCGGAGGCCTCGGCGGACTCCGCGTCGAGCAGGCGAAGGAGCACCGGCGGGAGCGGCGCGAGCTGCAGCATCGACAGGCCGACGATCACCACCCACGCGACGAAAAGCCGGTCGTGCTTCGCGAAGGAACGGTCCCAGCCCGCCACGGCGAGCGAGGCCATGGCGAAGAGGGCGAAGAGCGGCACCGTCCACTGCGGCGCACCGCCGAGCGCGAGCGGCGCGGCGATGACGAGCACGGCCAGGGCCGGCCTCGCCCAGATCGCCCGAGGCTTGATGACGGTGTGCTCCGAAGGCGGGTGCAGGACGTCGAGCGCTGGCATTGCGGTGGGATCTCGGGGGTTGAAGCAGATCCGCGGCGCCTCCGGGGGGGCGCACGGTCGGAGCGTTGCGTTGCACGGAGGGCGGGTAGGGTTCAACCGCGCTCGCGAGGCCGGGCACCATACTTGAACGCGCGCGGGAATTGTTCGGTCGTCAGCGCGTCGACTCCGCGCGGGCGCCCTGAGACAGCCGGCCGGGCGCGTCGATCCCGGGAGCGGTGGCGATCGCCGGTGCACCCGTGATAGTGACCCGCGTTCGAGCACCGACGGAGAGCTTGGTTTTCATGGCGAAGCTGCAAGACGAGAAGGTTCTGGTCACGGGTGGAAGCGGGTTCCTGGGCACGCACGTCGTCGAGGCGTTGCAGGCGCGAGGGGCCCGCGAGGTCGTGGTGCCCCGGTCGTCGGAGTTCGATCTCCGGGACGCCGCGCAGACCCGGGCCATGTACGAGCGCCACGCGCCGACGATGGTGGTGCACCTCGCCGCGAGCGTCGGCGGCATTGGCGCCAACCGGAAGCACCCCGGCAAGTTCTTCTTCGACAACATGGCGATGGGGTTGAACGTGCTCGAGGCGGCGCGCACCCACCGCACGTCGAAGGTCGTCGTGGCAGGAACCATCTGCGCATACCCCAAGTTCACCCCGGTGCCGTTCCGCGAGGACGACCTCTGGAACGGCTACCCCGAGGAGACCAACGCGCCGTACGGCGTCGCGAAGAAGGCGCTGCTGGTGATGGCCCAGTCGTACCGGCAGGAGTACGGCTCGAACTTCGTGATGGTGTTCCCGGTGAACCTGTACGGGCCGCGCGACAACTTCGACCTCGAGGACTCGCACGTGATCCCCGCGATGATCCGAAAGTTCATCGACGCGCAGGACCGCGGCGAGAAGTCCGTCACGCTCTGGGGCGACGGCACGCCGACGCGGGAGTTCCTGTACGTGGGCGACTGCGCCGAGGGCATCGCGCTGGCGGCCGAGCGCTACGACGACGCCGACCCGGTGAACCTCGGGGCGGGCTTCGAGATCTCCATGCGCGACCTCGCGCAGACCATCGCGACGGCGACCGGCTTCACCGGCGACATCGTGTGGGACCCGGCCCGACCGAACGGCCAGCCGCGGCGCATGCTCGACGTGCAGCGCGCGCGCGAACGCTTCGGCTTCACCGCGCGAACCTCCCTGGCGGACGGTCTCGCGACGACCATCGCGTGGTACCGCGAACACCGCGGCGCCATCGCGGCACGCGAGAAGGAAAAGGCAGCACGATGAAGCGCGCCCTCATCACGGGCATCACCGGCCAGGACGGCTCCTACCTCACGGAGCTGCTGCTCGCGAAGGGCTACGAGGTGCACGGCGTGGTCCGCCGCTCGAGCTCGTTCAACACCGAGCGCCTCGACCACCTTTACCGCGACCCGCACGAGCGCGGCGTGAACCTCTACCTGCACTACGGCGACCTCAACGACGGCTCGTCGCTGCAGAGCATCGTGAGCGCCGTGAAGCCCGACGAGGTCTACAACCTCGGCGCCCAGAGCCACGTGCGCGTGTCCTTCGACATCCCCGAGTACACCGGCGAGGTCACCGCCCTCGGCACGATCCGGTTGCTCGAGGCCATTCGCAAGGTCGGCGTCGAGTGCCGCTTCTACCAGGCCAGCTCGAGCGAGCTCTACGGCAAGGTCGTCGAGACGCCGCAGCGCGAGACCACGCCCTTCCACCCGCGGAGCCCGTACGCCGTGGCGAAGGCCTACGCGTTCTACATGGTGCAGAACTACCGCGAGGCCTACGGGATGTTCGCGGTGAACGGCATCCTCTTCAACCACGAGTCCCCGCGCCGCGGCGAGACCTTCGTCACGCGCAAGATCACGCGGGCCGTGGGGCGCATCAAGCTCGGGCTCCAGCGCGAGCTCTTCCTGGGCAACCTCGACTCGAAGCGCGACTGGGGCTACGCGCCGGACTACGTCGACGCCATGTGGCGCATGCTCCAGGCCGAGGACCCCGATGATTTCGTCGTCGGCACCGGCGAGACGCACTCGGTCCGGGAGTTCCTCGAGCTGGCCTTCGGACACGCCGGGCTCGACTGGCAGGAGTTCGTCCGCCTCGACCCGCGCTACCTTCGTCCTGCCGAGGTCGACCTGCTGCTCGCCGACCCGGCGAAGGCCCGCGACCGCCTTGGCTGGACCCCCACCGTGGGGTTTCGCGAGCTCGTGACGCTCATGGTCGACGCCGACGTCGAGCTGGCGGCCCGCGAGAAGCGCGCCAACGGCTGATCGCGTCCGATGTGTGGCATCACGGGCATCGTCGAGTACCGCAGCGGCGCTGCGGTCGACCGTGCGCTGCTGCAGCGGATGAACGACACCATCGTCCACCGCGGCCCCGACGACGAGGGACTCTTCGTCGACGGAGCCACGGGCCTCGCGATGCGCCGCCTCGCCATCATCGACGTCGCCGGCGGGCATCAGCCCATCGCCAACGAGACCGGCGACGTCCACGTCGTCTTCAACGGCGAGATCTACAACTTCGCAGCGCTTCGCCGTGACCTCGAGGAGCGCGGCCATCGGTTCCGCACGCACTCGGACACCGAGGTCATCGTGCATGCGTACGAAGAGTGGGGCGACGCGTGCGTGGAGCGCTTCGAGGGCATGTTCGCCTTCGCGCTGCACGATCGCCGTCCCTCCCGGTTCGGCCCGCGCGTGCTGCTCGCCCGCGACCAGCTCGGCAAGAAGCCGCTGTACTACGCCGACGTCGACGGGACGCTGGTCTTCGGCAGCGAGCTGAAGCCCGTTCTCTTGCACCCCAAGGTGCGGCGCACCCTCGACGCCGAGGCGCTCGGGCACTACCTCGCGCTGCGCACCATCCCTGCGCCGTTCTCGGTCTTCGAAGACGTTCGCAAGCTCGAGGCCGGGCACACGCTCGCGGTGAGCGCACGCGGCGTGATGATCCGCCGGTATTGGGACTGGCGCACCTTCGCCGGCGACGCGATGCCGCCGCACGAGGAGCTCGTCGCCGACGTGCGCCGGCTGCTCTTCCGCGCGGTGGAGAAGCGCCTCGTCTCCGAGGTGCCGCTCGGCGCGTTCCTGAGCGGCGGGCTCGACTCGTCGGCGGTCGTCGCGATCATGAGCCGGCTGCTCTCGACGCGGGTGAAGACCTTCTCCGTCGGCTTCGAAGGCCCCGCGTCGCACAACGAGCTGCCCAAGGCGCGGCGCATGGCGAAGCACCTCGGCACGGACCACCACGAGATCCTCGCGCAGCCGCACCTCGTCGAGCTCCTCCCCGATTTCGTGCGCTATGCCGACGAGCCCTTCGCGATCTCGTCGGCGCTCCCGACGCTCCTGCTCTCGCGGGCGGCGCGCGCCGACCTCACCGTCGTGCTCACCGGCGACGGCGGCGACGAGGTCTTCGGCGGCTACGGGCAGTACCTCTACGAGCGCTGGGCGCGGGTGCTGCGCGTGACGCCGAGCGCCCTCGACCCGCTGGCATCGCGCGCCGCCGCGAGGCTGCGCGGAGCCCTCGGCGAGCGGGGAGCTCCGTTCCGAAGGATCCAGCGCTTTCTCGACTGCGCGCGGCTGCCGACGGTCGGCGCGCGACGGCTCGCGTGGGCCAACGCCGTGGGGCACGCGCAGGTGCTCTCGCTGCTCTCGCCGGGCCTCCGCGAGCGCTGCGTTCCGACCGCCGACCTCCTCGAGGCGCACGTCGACGCGCACCTTCGAAACCTCGGACCGGAGACGTCCACGAACGGCATCGACGTGCAGGTGTTCCTCCCGGACGAGATGCTCATGAAGGTCGATCGCATGACCATGGCGGCGTCCATCGAGGCGCGGTCGCCGCTGCTCGACCTCGAGCTCGTGCAGCGCATGGCGGGGGTCGCCTTCCAGCGCAAGGTGCCGGGCTCGACGGCCGCGTCGCTGAAGACGGTGCTCCGCGACGCCGTCGGCGACCTGCTTCCGCCCGAGGGCCGCGACGCCGCGAAGTGGGGCTTCAACGTTCCGCTCGACGGATGGTTTCGTGGAAAGTCTCGCGCGTTCGTCGACGAGCACCTCGACCCCGCGCGCATCGCACGCCGCGGGGTCTTCGACGCCAGCGCGGTGTCCGACGTGCTCCGTCGCTTCGACGCGGGCGCGGCCGACGCGAACACGCACGTCTTCCCGCTGCTCGTGTTCGAGGTGTGGGCCGAGCAGTACCTCGGAGGCGCGTGATGATCCGCGTGCTGCACTGCATCCCCACGCTCCTCGGCGGCGGCGCCGAGCGGCAGCTCAGCTACCTCGTGGCGGGCCTCGTCGCCCAGGGCCACGAGGTGCACCTCGCGCACCAGCAGGAGGGCCCCAACTTCGCCCTGGTGAAGCGCAGCGGCGCGCACCTGCACCCCCTCGAGGCGCGGCACGCGTCGGATCCTCGCGCGGCGACGGACATCGCGCGGGTGCTGCGCGACGCGCGCATCGAGATCGTCCAGACGTGGCTGCGACGCATGGACATCTGGGGAGGCCTCGCGGCGCGCAGCACGGGCACGCCGTGGGTGTTCAGCGAGCGCAGCCAGTCGGTCACCATCGACGAGCGCACCGCCAGCGCGCGGACGCTGCGCCTGCTGCTCCCGGCCGCGCGCGCGGTGGTGGCGAACTCCGAGACGGCGGCGGAGCTGTGGCGTCGCGGCTTGCACGGTCGCGTGCCGGTGCGCGTCGTCGCGAACGCGCTGCCGACGGACCGCATCGAACGCGTCGAGCCCGCCGACCGGCGCGAGCTCGGCATCCCCGACGGAGTGCCGCTGGCGCTCTACGCGGGCCGCTTCACCGAGGGCAAGAACGTGCCGCTCTTGGGCAAGGCGCTCGCCCGGCTGATGGAGCATCGACCGGAGCTTCACGCGCTCTTCCTTGGGGAGGGGCCCGAGCTCGACGACTTTCGATCATGGGCCCGCGCGCACGGCCTGCATCGCCGCATCGTGACGCCGGGCTACCGCGACGACCTCTTCCGCTGGATGAAGGCCGCGACGCTCTTCGTGTCGCCGTCGCGCTCCGAGGGACGGCCGAACGTCGTCATGGAGGCGATGGCGTGCCGCTGTCCGATGGTTCTCTCGGACATCGCCCCGCACCGTGAATTCGTGGGCGAAGACGAGGCCGCATGGTGCCGCACCGACGACCTCGACGCCCTTGCTGCCGCGCTCGAGCGCACCCTCGACGACCCGGAGGCTGCGGCGGAGCGGGCCGCTCGCGCGAGCGCGTCGGTGGCGCGGTTCTCCATCCCCGCGATGGTCGCCTCGTACGAGGCCGTGTACCGGGAGATCCTTGGACATGCCTGACTCGCGCGTGACCCTGCTGGTGCCTAGCTGCGACCGGTACGCGGACCTGTGGGCGCCGTTCTGCGCGCTGCTGCGCCGCAACTGGCCCGATTGCCCGTTCCGCGTGGTCGTGGCGAGCAACCACGTGCCGTGCACCGAGCCCGGCGTCGAGTCGCTCTGCATCGGCGACGACGTCGATTGGAGCCGCGGCGTCCGCGCCATGGTCCGCGCCGTCGGCACCCCGGCGGTGCTCGTCGTGCTCGAGGACTTCCTGCTTCGAAGCCGCGTCGACACGGCGGGCGTGCTCGCGCGCGTCGACGACTTCTTCCGCCTCGACGCCGCCTACCTTCGGCTCCGTCCGTTCCCGCCCGCGGACCATCGCCTCGCGCGCTTTCCCGACGTCGGCGAGATCGACCCCGGCGCGCCGTACCGCGCGTCCATGCAGGCGGCGATCTGGAACTCCGACGACCTCCTCGCGCTGCTCGTCGACGGCGAGAACCCATGGGAGTTCGAGGTGTTCGGCGCCCGGCGCTCCGACGCCTTCGCCCGCGGTTTCTACAGCGCGCACGCGGCGGTGCTCGACTACTACGCCGCGGTGACCGCTGGAAAATGGATCCCCTACGGCGTCGCGCTGTGCCGCGAGCAGGGCGTCGCGGTGGACCTCGCGGCGCGGCCCATGATGGGTCCCGACGAGGCGCTGCGCCGCAACGTCTCGCGGGTCACCAACGAGGCGTTCAACCTTCTCCCGTGGCGTGCGCGGGACCGCATGCTCCGCTGGTTCCGTGCGACGGGCCTCCGCAAGCCGGCCGCGCGCGTCGACCCGCGCGTGCCCCGGGGCTGAGCCGTGGCCCCCGCTGCACGCCCGAAGTTCAGCGTCATCGTGCCGGCGTACAACCGCGCCGGGATGATCTGCCGCGCGCTGCGCAGCGTGCTCGCGGACCCGCGCGAGGACCTCGAGGTGATCGTCGTCGACGACTGCTCCAGCGACGGCACCGCCGCGGCCGTCGAGGCCATCGGCGACGGGCGCGTGCGGCTGCTCCGGCACCCCGTGAACCGCGGCGTCTGCGCGGCCCGCAACACGGCCATCGACGCGGCGCGCGGTGCGTGGTTCGTGATGCTCGACAGCGATTTCGAGCTCCTCGACGGGGGCCTCGCGACGCTCGAGCGACGTTGCGACGCCGCGCCCGCCGACGTGGGCAACGTCGCCACGATCTGCACCTGGGATCGCGGCCCCGACACCCCGCAGCCGCTCCCTACGCGCGACGCGATGCTGCGCTGGCCCGAGTACCTCGCGTTCATCGCCGGGCTCACCGTCAGCGAGTGGTTCAACTGCTACCGCCGCGAGGTGTTCGACGGACTGCGGTTCCCGGCCGGGCGCGCGTACGAGGCGAGCTTCCACCTCGCGGCCGCGGCGCGCTGGCGCTTCTGGATGTGCACTGATCGCGTGGTGCTCATCCATACCGACGCGACGAACCGCATCACCGCATCGCCGCCGGCGGCCCTCGCCCGGCGCCTACTGCGCGACGCACAGGACGGCGCCGCCGACGCCGACGCCGTGCTCCACGCCCACCGCGCGGACCTCGCCGCGCATGCACCGCGGCTCCTCGCGCACTTCGAGACGATGCGGGTCTATCAGCACTTCCTGGCGGGACATCGGCTCGACGGGCTCGACGCGTGGGCGCGCGCCTCGACGCCGGTGCGGCGCTCGCCGCGGGTGGCGTCCTTCGTGGCCCTGGGGATGCTCGGTCCGCGAGCGTTCGCCCGGCTGCACACCGGCGCGTCGGACGTGCTCCGCAGGCTCCGCGAGGTGCGGTCGTGAAGGTCGTCATCGATGCGTCGAACCTCCGCGCGGGCGGCGGCCTCACGCACCTCGTAGCGCTGCTCTCCGCCGCGGACCCGCCGGCGCATGGCATCGACGGCGTGGACGTCTGGTCCGGTGCGCGCACCCTCGCGCGGCTGCCGACGCGTCCATGGCTCACGGCCCGGCACAACGCTTCGCTCGATCGATCGCTGCCCGAGCGCCTGTGGTGGCAGCGCGTGGAGCTTCCGCGGCACGTCGGCGACGCGGTGCTCTTCGCACCCGGGGGCGCCACGGCGAGCCCCGTGCGTCCGCGCGTCGTCATGTCGCGCAACATGCTTCCGTTCGAGGCCGCGGAGCGTGCGCGCTACGGCTTCGGCGTGACCCGCGCGCGCCTCGAGGTGCTCCGCCCCGCACAGGCTCGGCAGTTCGCCGGCGCCGATGGCGTGATCTTCCTGACGGCGTACGCGCGAGACCACATCGTGCCGCAGCTCGCCCGCCCGCCGCGGCGCGAGGCGATCATCCCGCACGGCGTCGACCCGTCGTTCCGCATGGCGCCTCGCCCCGCGCGCGCCCTCGCCGACGCCTCCGCGGCGGACCCGCTGCGCCTGCTCTACGTGTCGACGGTGTCGCCGTACAAGCACTTCCACCGCGTCGTCGAAGCCGTCCGCGCGGTGCGTGCAGCGGGCCTCCCGGTGCGCCTCGACCTCGTGGGCCCGTCGGACCATGCGCCGTCGCGCGAGGCGTTGGTGCAGCGCATCGCCGCGTACGACCCCGGCGGACGATTCCTTCGGTGGCACGGGGCGGTCGCGCACGAGGCGCTCGCCGCGCACTACGCCGCCGCCGAGCTCTTCGTGTACGCGTCCTCCTGCGAGAACCTCCCGAACATCCTCGTCGAAGCGATGGCCGCGGGGCTTCCCATCGCGTGCTCCGATCGCGGACCGATGCCCGAGGTCCTCGGCGACGCCGGCGCGTACTTCTCGCCGGAGGACCCCGACTCGCTCGCGGCGCTGCTGCGCGACCTCGCCGCCGACGCGCCCCGCCGCGACGACCTCGCCGCCCGCGCCCACGCCCGCGCCGAACGCTTCGACTGGGGCCGCTGCGCCGCCGACACCTTCGAATTCCTCGCTGCGGTGCACCGCGGCGCCGGGCCCGGGAGGGCCGCACCATGACCGACGACGCCGTGGTCTTCGTCGCCGGAGCGCGACCCAATTTCATGAAGGTCGCCCCGATGCTCCGCGCGATGCGGGAGGGAGCGGCGCCGTTCCGCCGGGTGCTCGTGCACACCGGACAGCACTACGACGACGCGATGAGCGAGGTGTTCTTCCGCGAGTTCGAGATGCCCGCGCCGGACGTGCACCTCAACGTCGGCTCGGGGTCCCACGGCGCGCAGACGGCCAAGGTGCTCGCGGCCTTCGAGGACTACCTGCTCGGCGCCCGCCCCCGCGGCGTGGTGGTCGTGGGCGACGTGAACAGCACCATGGCGTGCACCCTCGCGGCGGTGAAGCTCGGCGTGCCCGTCGCGCACCTCGAGGCCGGGCTGCGCTCCTTCGATCGCACCATGCCCGAGGAGATCAACCGCCTCGTCACCGACGCCGTCGCAGACCTGCTGCTCACCAGCGAGCGCGCGGGCGACGCCAACCTCGCGCGCGAGGGCATCCCCGCCGAGCGCGTGCGCTTCGTCGGCAACGTGATGATCGACACGCTCTTCCAGCAGCTTCCGCGGGCCCGCGACCTGCGTGTGCCGGAGACGCTGGGCCTCGCGCCCGGCGGCTACGCGCTCGCGACGCTGCACCGCCCGTCCAATGTGGACGACGCCGCCCGCCTGACCGCGCTCGTCGACCTGCTGGAGCGCCTCGCGGGGAGGGTTCCCGTGGTGTTCCCCGCGCACCCGCGCACCCGCGAACGCCTCGACCGCTTCGGACTTCTCCCCCGCGTCGCGGCGACGCCGACGATCCACCTTCGAGAGCCCTTGGGCTACCGCGAGAACCTCGGTCTGATGGCGGGCGCGGCGCTCGTGCTCACCGACTCCGGAGGCATCCAGGAGGAGACCACCGCGCTCCACGTGCCGTGCCTCACGCTGCGCGCCAACACCGAGCGCCCGGCGACGGTGAGCGAGGGCACGAACACCCTCGTCGGCGACGACCTCGGCGCCGCGTGGAGCTGCATCGAAGAGGTGCTGGCGGGGACGTACAAGCGCGGCGGCGACGTCGAGGGCTGGGACGGTCACGCCGCCGAACGGGCCACCCGCGTCCTCGTCGAGGCATGGGGGTGATCGACCCCGCGGCGCTGGCCGAGAAGCTCCGCCCGCCGCGGCCGCTGCAGCGCCTCGGCGACGCCCTCGTGGCGCCACCGCTGCCGGGCTCGACGACCGCATGGATCGCCGCGTGCCCCATCGACGCTCGGTCCATCGAGGCGTGCGTGGCGTGGGCGTGGAGCACCGGCGCGTCGCGTGTCGCGTACGGCGGACCGCCCGGGAACTACCTCGTGAGCGGCTGCGACGTCGACGACCTCGAGCGTCTCGATGCCCTCGCCCGCGCAGGCTTCGTCGAACACGGCCGCCACGTCGACCTCGAGGTGCGCACCGACGTCGCGAGCGTCGTGAACTCCCGAGTGCTTCGCACGCCTGCCTCTTCCGTCGACGCGGTGATCGCGTTCACCCGCGCGCAGTTCGGCGAGGGCTGGGCCTTCGAGGCCGACCGTGCGGCATCGCATGGCGGGCTGTTCCACGCCGTCGACGGCGATGGGCGCATCGTCGGCGTGGCCGCGCACTCCGGGAACCTTGCGCATCGCGGCACCTTCGGGCCCGTCGGCGTCGTCGATGCAGCGCGCGGCGGCGGCCTCGGAAGGGCGCTGTCGTCGTGCGTCTTCGCCGACCTGCACGCGCGCGGCTTCGCGACGGCGACGGTGCCTTGGGTGGAGGAGGCGACGGTGCCGTTCTACGCGTCGTTCGTGCGGGTGCTGCAACGCACCGAGCGCATCTCGCTGCGCCGCTCGCGTCAGTAGGGATCGTCCCGGAGATCGGCCGGATAGTCGCGCTCCGGGACCCGCGCTCGGCGAACCGGATGAAGGACGCGTCTCGGGACGCCGATCCCGTTGGGCGAGCGCTCGCGCAGAGCGCCGACCGGCACCGTCGTCGGCGATGGCTGTGAAGGCGCCGCCGTCGTCGGCGTCGGACTTGTCTCGACGAGCGGGAGCCGAGGGCTGTCGATCCTCGCCGGCGTCGGCGGAGCGTGCGGGGCTTCGACCGATGGAACCACGACGACGGGACGCGCGGGCGGATGCCGCGGCGAGCGCCAGGCCGCCTCGGTGACGAGACTCCCGAGGGTGACGAGCGCGGCGACGGCAACACGTCGGCGCCATCGCGCGACCCCGGCGTCGGGCGCCAGCGCGGCGTCGAGCGCGGCGACCACGGCCTGCGCATCGGCGGGGCGGTCCTCTCGCGCCTTCGCGAGCAACCGCGTCACCAGCGCATCCACCGACGACGGAACGTGCGCCTGCGGAGCGCGCGCCGACGGCTTCGGGATCGGCGCGTGATTGTGCTTGTAGAGCACCTCCACCGGCGTCTTGCCCTCGTATGGAAGGCTCCCGGTGAGCAGCTCGAAGAGGATGCAGCCGAGGGCGTAGAGGTCCGCGCGATGGTCGACGAGGCCGCCGTCGGAGCCCTGCTCCGGGGCCATGTACTGCGGGGTCCCGAGCACCGCGCCGTCGCGGGTGATGGGCGCGTGCCCCGCGTCGTCCTCCATCACCTTCGAGATGCCGAAGTCGAGGACCTTGACGAAGTCGCCCCCGGCGTCGCCGCGGACCATGACGTTCTCGCCCTTCAGATCGCGGTGCACGATGCCCTTGGCGTGCGCCGCGGCGAGCGCGTCGGCGACCTGCCGAGCCACACGCAGCGCCCGCGGCACCCCCAGCGGACCTTCGCGCCGCAACAGCGCCGCGAGGCTCTCGCCTTCGACGAGCTCCATGACGAGGTACGCCCCGCCATCGGCGCCGTGCCCGAAGTCGAGGACCTCCACGATGTGCGGATGCCCGATCGCCGCCGCCGCCTGGGCCTCCCGGTGGAATCGCAGCAGCGCCTCGGTGTTCCGCGCGAGGTCCGCGCGAAGGATCTTCACGGCCACCGCGCGCCCGACGGCGAGGTGGCGCGCGCGGTAGATGATGCCCATGCCGCCGCGGGCGTGGACGGACTCGAGGACGTACCGCCCGCCGAGCACGCGTCCGATGGCGTCAGCCTCGCCCGCGTCCGGCGGCGGCGGCACCGACGGCGTGCCGCGTTCGATGCGCACCGTGGCGACCCGCGGAGGCGCGTCACCGACGCCGTTCTCCGAGGACGCGTCCGCCGCAGTCACAGATGCAGGCTGACCGACAGGCCGAGCGAAGACAAGAGCGCGTCGCCGTTGAGCAGATCGAGGTTCTGCCACGAGAAGCGGCCGTACAGCCCCAGCGACACGCGCGGGTGGAACAGCACGTCGACCTTCAGCGTGACGCCGCCGATGAAGACCGTCTCGCTCGTTCCGAGCGTCGCCGCGCGACACGACGTGTCGCAGTTGCGAACGACGCCCGCGTGCGCGAGCACCCCGATGTCGAAGTCGCCGCCTGCGAAGGTCCAGCCGACCTCGCCGGTCCACACCTGCGGCGAGCCGTCGGTCTGGATCGACAGGAAGTGCATGAGCACGGTGAACGACCGCCCGAAGAACACCGAGCCCTCGGCGCCGAAGGCGAAGTTCTGCCGGTCGCGCGGCGCGGCGAAGCCGGTGATGAGCCCCAGCCGGAACGAGACCCTCCGATCGCGACGCCGCTGCGTGATCCGCTCCGACAGCGACAGCTCCGGCACCACCGGAACGGGCACCGCGACCGGCGGGGTCGGCGCTGGCGTCGCGGCCAACGCCGGAGGGGGCGTCGGCAACACCACGGGCACCACGGGCAGCGTCGGCACCGGCACCGGCGGCTGCGCCGGACGCAACGCATCGACGTGGTGGCGCACCTCGTCGGCGTCGGGAGGAGTCGGAGCGATCGCGAGGTAGGCGTCGTAGGCTTCGACCGCCGCATCGACGTGCCCCGCACGCTCCTCCGCCCGCGCGAGGTTGAAGAGCGTCGCGGGATGCGGTGCCAGCTCCTGCGCGCGACGGAACGCCGCGGCCGCCTCGGCGAAGGAGCCCGCCCGAAACGCCCGCACGGCTTGCTCGAAGGAGGCGCGGGCCTCGTCGTGGCGGCGCCGCGCGTCCGTCGTCTGCGCGGTCGCCGAACGGGGTGCCGCCGAGAGAAGCGCCAGCGCAGCGAGCACGCCTCGCCAGCGCGTCGGCCGGAGAGCGGACATCGCTGCGCGCACGCTACCACGGTGCGGCGGCGCGTCACCGGATGCGATAGGGTCCGCGCGATGCGCAGCAGGTCCGTGACGGCCGAGGTGCTGGCCTCGCAGTCGGTGCTCGTGGGCCTCGCCGTCTGGTGCTTCGTTCACGTCGTCCTCGGCTCCGGACCGCTTTCGTCGACGCTCGTCACGGGGGCGTCGGTGCTGGGGTGGCGCGCGGCGCAAGTCGTCCAACCGGGCGCTTCCACCGCGGTGGGGACCGATGACGTCCCCGGGTCCGCCGTGCGGGCGCTCCGGGTGCTCTTCGCGGTGGTGACCACGAGACATCTGCTCGCCGTCGCCTTCGTCGATGCGCGGACCATCGCCCTCACCGCCACGCTGACGCTGGCCATCGCGACCGCTTCGCGGGCGAAGCTTCCTGCCTGGATGTGGGCCCTCGCGGCGGCGGGCTCCGGCGTGGCGGCTGCGCTTCGCACGCCACTGACTGCGACGTTGGCGTGGTCCGAGGCCGCGCTGACCTTCTCGCTGCTCCCGCTCGCGCCATTGCCTGGGGCAGCCCTTCGTGGAACGGCGGGTGCGCCGTCGCGCTGGCCCCTCGTCGCGACGATCGCGGCTGCGGCGCTCGCGGCGCGGGGCTTCACCATGCTTCCGCTGGGACTGCTGGCGTCGGCGCTCGGCGAGCCGTCGACAGACACCGGGACGGCTGCGACGAAGCCTTGGGTGGCGATCTCGGCGCTCGCCTGGGCCATCGCGCTCTGGAACGTCCAACATCACCCGGCGCACGAGACCGCGGCGCTGCGCTGGCTGCTCTCGTGACGTTGTGGGCGTGCGCTCGGGTGTGCGAGGGTTCGCGCGATGGCCTTCGACGTCCGCCGCTCGTTTGACGAAGTGCGCCGCGAGGACCACCTCGCGGATCAGGGGCTCCGCGTCGCCGAGCTCGCGCTATGGTCGGCGAGCGCCGACGGCGTGGTCGAGGGCCACGAGCTCGCGGGCATCGTCAAGACCATCCGGCAGGTGCCCGGCCTGAGCGATTTCGACACTGCCGACGCCCAGGAGCTCCTCGTCGAGATGGCGCTCCTCGGCTCCGACGAGCAGGTGTCGGCGCGCCTCGAGCGACTCGCCGACGGCATTCACGACGACGGCCTTCGGCGCGCGGCGTTTCAGCTCGCGGTGTACTGCGCCTCCAGCGACGGGCACTTCTCCGAGAGCGAGATCGCGCTGCTGCGCTGGCTCGCGGGCCGCTTCGACATCCCGCCCGCTCGCGCCACGGAGTTCATCCGCGAGGTGATCTCCTGAGCCGCCTCGCCCTGGTCGTCGGCGGCGGCCGCGGCATCGGACGCGCGACGGCCGTGCTGCTCGCATCGCGAGGCTGGCGGGTCGCCGTCGCCACGCGCTCCGAGCCGTCCGATGCCGACGCGCTGCGCACGGCCCTCGGCACCGACGGATCGCTCCGACGCTGCGACGCCACCGACGAGCGCTCCCTCGACGCGTGGCTTCGCGCCGTCGATGCCGACCACGGACGCGCTGACGCCCTGGTGCACGCCGCAGGACCGTTTCACCGCACCGACGACGGCTGCGGCGACGCGGCGCTCTGGCAGCGCGCCCACGACGACAACGTTCTCCCCGTGGTGCGAACGTGCGGACGCCTGCTTCCCACGATGTCTTCGGGGGGGTGGGGGCGCGTCGTGCTCTTCGGCCATGCCGGCGCTTCCACGCTTCGTCCCGCGCCGTCCATCGCGGCGTGGTACGCGGCGAAGGCTTCGGTGCTGGCCTATGCGCGCGCGCTCGCTGCGCAGACCGCGGGATCCGGGGTGACCGTGAACTGCATCACGCCCGGCGTCCTCGACACCGGCGGCATCGACGGAGCGCTGTTCGCGCGCATGGCCGCGGCGGTCCCCGGAGGTGTCCCCGGACGCGCAGAGGACGCTGCAGCGCTCGCGGCGTGGCTGCTCTCCGAAGAGGCAGGCCACGTCACGGGCGCCGAGCTGTGCGTTGCCGGCGGCTGGGACCTCCCGCGAACCCGCGGGCGCTGAAGCTACTTCGCGGCGGGGGCCGGGGCGGCGGCTTCGACGTGCACCGGGAACACCGGGGTGCCCGAGGCGCGGCGAACGCGCTTGTTGACCTTGCCGTTGGTGGTCTGCTTGCGGCGGCGGATGCGGCTAGTCTTCTGGGTCAGCGAAACCATCGGGAGGCTCCCATCGAGGTGAGTTCGTGAGCGGAGGGCGCGCACCCTAACGGCAGCGGCCGCGGCGCGTCAACCCTCACCGTCAGTTGGTTCGGCAGTTGCCGTCGATGCACGACTGACCCGCCGCGCAGTCCGTCTGCGCGCCGCAGGTCGAGCCGACCTCGTTGTTCGTCTGGCAGTACTTCTGCGACGTGTGCAGGTACGCGATGGTCGCGCAGTTGCGGTACTGCACGTCGGTCCGAACGCACTCGTCGGCGGTGCTGCAGGGCCGGCGGCACACTCCGTCGAGGCACGCGCTGCCGGCCGCGCAATCGGCGTCGCGGGTGCAGAACGGCTGCCTGCGGGTGTCGACCTGGCACACGCCGCTGTCAGCGCAGAAGAATCCCGCGGCGCAGTCCGACGCCTGGGCGCAGCGGTTCACGCACGTCGCGTTCACGCAGCGACGGTTCGTGCCGCACTCGGCGTCGTGCGTGCACTGGTTGGCCGCCTGCGCGACGCACGCGCCGGTGGCGGTGTCGCAGGTGAGCCCCGCGGCGCACGCGTTCGACGCGCCGCAGCCCGGGAGGCACTGCTGGTTCACGCACACGCGCCCGGCGCCGCACTGCGAGTTGAAGCGGCACGTGTTGGCCGGCGCGACGCACTGGCCGCTCACGCACACCTGGCCGCCGCCGCACGCGGTGGTGGCCGAGCACGCGCAGCTCGTCGTCGTCGAGTCGCAGGTGCGACGCGCACACACGCCGTCGACGCACACCGCGCCACCGCTGCACTGCGCGTTGGTCGTGCACGCACCAGGGGTGCGCGTCGGCGTGGCCTCGGTCGGGGCCACGCAGAGGCCGCGCGTCGTCCCCGAGGCGCCGCGACACACCCACCCCTGCGAGCAGTCGGCGTCGTTGAGGCACGTCGTCGCGCAGCCGAGGCTGGTGCACACCTGCCCGGTCGCACAGAGGTAGTCGCCGGCGCACGTGGCGCGCGTCGGCGGGGTCACCGCGCGGCACCCCACCCCGTCGCAGAAGTAGCAGCCGTTCGCGTCGCAGTAGTACGCGTCCTCCGAACACCCGGCGGCGCCGGCGAGGGCGCCGGTCGCGAGCAGGGCCAGCACGATCTTCGAAGTCGAGAGGGGGAATCGGCTCATGGCAGTCGCCTCCAACGCGCGGGAAAGATAGACAAGACGACGTTATGACAGAAGCGTGCCAGGGCCCCAAGTTCCACCGGGTGCCCAGAAGCCGAAGAGCGCTCGTGAACTCGCCTTCACACGCTGCACGTGAACCGCTCCCGAGGCCCCGGCGGTGGCTCGCGTGCGCTCTCGTCGCAGCGCTCGCCCCGGCGTGCGCTCCCCCGACGACGTCGGCGCGCGCCGCCGCCGCGGCCTTCGTCGCGACCCGCGCCGCGTCGGACCCGGTGGCGGCGCTCTACGCGATGCTCCCCAGCGATGCGCGGCGCGACGAGCCCCTGGCAGCGTTTCGCGCGCGCATGGAGCGCGAGTCACGGTCCTTGGCCGAGCTTCGGGACGCCGCGGCTGCCGCGCTGCGTGCGGGCGGAGGGGCCATCGCCCGAACGCGATCGGGCGGGACCGACCTCTACGCGGTCGACGACGCGTCCGGGTGGCACGTGGCCGGCCCTCCCCTCGGAAGCGTCTATCCGGTGGCGATTCCGGGCACCGACGGGGTTCGGGCGGCTTTGGAGCAGCTGCGCCTCGTCGCCGCGCGGGGCTCCGTCGATGCGTTGCTCGGCATGCTGACGGCGCGGGCGCGCGGGGCCGTCGAGGCCGACCTGGCGGAGCTCGCGCGCGCGCTTTCAGACCCGGGCGCCGCGCGGATCACCGGAGATCGCCCCACCCGGGTTCGGCTCTCCGACGGCCGTACGCTGCTGCTCGTCTGGGAAGACGGCGCGTGGCACATCGACGGTCTGCGCGACGCCGCACCGTGACCCGCGGCTACTCGGTGCGCCCGCCGAGCAAGACGACCTCGACGCGATCGGTCTCGCCGGCCGA
>CAIMWA010000679.1 GCA_903845045.1 uncultured delta proteobacterium
GGAGCCACGCGAGGTTCATGGCCTCGCGGCCGGCGTCGGAGAGCACGTAGGCGCCGCGTCCGTCGCGGGTGAACGCGGGGTGCTCGAAGCGCACGTCGCCCTCGTGCGGCGTGAGGCGCAGCGACGTCGACGCGGCGACGTCGACGACGAAGACGTCCTGGTCGAAGTTCGATCGCTCCTCGACGACGAGGAGGCGTGTTCCGTCGGGTGCGAAGCTCGCCGCCTCGTGGTGCCCCGGCGCTTCGAACACGCGCCGCGCATCGCCGTCCGCCGCCGGGCGCACGTACACGTCGAAGTCGCCGCTGCTGCGTGCGTTGGTGGCGTAGGCGATCTGCCGTCCGTCGTCGGAGAGAGCGCCGAAGAGCGATTTCACCCGCGGCTCGGCGACGAGCGACACGAGGCCGGCGCCGTCGGGATTCGAGCGGAAGAGGTGCGTGTTCTCGTCGCCGCCGGTGTCGCGTCCGGTGAAGACGAAGCGTCCGTCGGGGGCCCAGGCGACGAACTGCACGCGCTCTGGTGATGTCACCAATCGCCGCCACACGGACTCTGCCGAGGGCGTCGCGCCAGCGTCGGCGACATAGGCTTGCGGCAGTCCCGCAGCGTCGGAGAGGAACGCCACGGAGCGCCCATCGGGCGACGGCGACGGGGCCCACGCGCGGTGCACGTCGAGCAGCTGCGCCAGCGTCGGACCGCTCCGCGGAGCCCAGTGCGGCGCCGGGCGCGGCGGAGCGTGCGCGCAGGCCACGAGGGAGACGACGGAGCCGAGGAGAGCGAGGGGGCGACGCATCGGGCGGAGATAACACGACCGTCACGCTCGTCGTCGTGGCGCCGGAGGTTCGACGGTCCGAGCGTTGCGCGCGATGGGCGCCGGTGGAGGGCTGCGGGGCGCCGGCGGCGGGCGACGTGCGGCGCGAGACGTTCGCGCTTCTCGCACATCCTTCCTTCCCACCCCCGTCCCTCTGTCGCGTTCACGGGAAGATGGGCGCGACGTGCGGTGACGCGGAGCGTACGCTCGCGGGCCGATGCGACGGCTGGCGCTGCTGCTGTGTTCTGGCGCGCTGGCGTGCAGCAGCCGGGGGCGCGCTTCATCGACGGCGCTCGACGCGACGACCGACGCCGTCTCCTCCTATGACGCCCGCTCCGAGGCCATCGTCGACGTCGCGGCGCCCGTCGACACCGCGGGAGACGCGGTCGCGGATGCGGGCGGTGATGGCGGCGCCGCGCTCCCGGCCATCGTGTGCACCGTCGTGGCCTCGACGCTCGGCGAGCTCGCGACGGCCCTCGCCGCGGTCGCGCCAGGGAGCACCGTCTGTCTCGCCGACGGGACGTACACCGACGCCAACCTCGTCTTCAATGCGGTCGGCACCGCCGCCCGGCCGATCGTCGTGTCTGCAGAGCACCCCGGCCGCGCGATCCTGACCGGCAGGACGCAGATCTCCATGGGCGGCGCCTTCGCGACGCTTCAAGGCTTCGTGATCCGCGGCGGACAGAGCCTCGGGACCGCGCTCGTCGAGCTCAAGAACGGGACGACGTTCTGCACCGACTGCCGGGTGACCGAGCTCGCGATTCTCGACGTCGACGTGGGCAACGCGACCGACACGAAGTGGGTCAGCCTCTACGGGCAGCGCGACCGCGTCGACCACTGCGTGTTCTCGGGCAAGACCAACCCCGGCACGCTGCTCGTCGTGTGGCGCCAGAGCGGCCGCGCCGACGACGACCGCATCGATCACTCGCTCTTCGCGAACCGCCCGCCGATGGGAACGAACGGCAACGAGGCCATTCGCGTGGGCACCGGGGCCGAGGCCTCTTCGGACTCGCGCAGCGTCATCGAAGACAACCTCTTCCAGTCGATGAGCGCCGACGCCGAGGTGATCTCGATCAAGAGCGGCGCGAACATCATTCGTCACAACACGATCCGGGCGAGCCAGGGGACGCTCACGCTGCGCAACGGACGGGGCTCGACCGTCGACGCGAACGTCATCCTGGCCGATGGCGTGGCGAACGCGGGCGGCATCCGCGTGATCGGCCCGGGACACACGGTGACCAACAACTACGTCGAGGGCGTGCGCACGACGTCGAGCGCGCGCGGTGGCCTCTCGCTCGTCTCCGGTGAGTCCAGCCCGGGCCCCGGCGGCTATGCCCAGGTGACCGACGCGCTCGTCGCGTTCAACACCGTGGTCGACTGCGACGAGAGCGTGATCTTCGGCGCCGACGCCAACCCGCTTGCGCCCGCCCGGGTGACCTTCGCGAACAACCTCTTCGCGGCTTCGCGGTCGTCGGTCGTCGCCTCCGGGGGGATCGGACTCACCGCGCCCACCATCACCGGGAACATCTACTTCGGCGCCCCGCTCGGCTTCGCGCCGAGCGACGGGTTCCGGCAGGTCGACGCCCTCTTGATGCGCGGCCCGGACGGGCTCCTGCGCCCCTCGGCGGGGAGCCCTGCGATCGACGCAGCGAGCGCGAGCGTGAGCGTGCCGACGGACATCGACGGACAGACGCGCTCGGGCGTGCTCGACGTCGGGTGCGATGAGGTTGGCGCGGCAGGACCGACGCGCCGGCCGCTCTCCCGCTCCGACGTGGGGCCCCTTCGCTACGCGATCACGGTGCCGTAGAGCCTCCGCGATGGTGCGCCGCGGGCATTGCGCGCCAGCTTCGCGGAAGCGTCACCGCTGGCAGATCGCGATGGGCGTCCCGTCGTAGGCGTTGCCAAGAGGAACGCACCGCATGCCCGTCGGGCACAACCCGTCGTTGCAGAACCGCGAGCAGTACGCGTCCGTCGTTCCGTAGCAGAGCCCGGTCACGCAGTCGGCGGCGACGGTGCACGCGCCGTTGACCGCCACGCGGCCCGACGGAATGGGGCGGCACACGAGGTACGTGTCCACGTCGTCGATCCACGGCTTGCACGAGACGCCGCTGGGGCACCCGCCGGCGGGCGTGCAGCCCTGCACGCAGGTGTTGCTCATGCCGTCGCACACGCCGCTGCGGCACGGCGCGTCGCCCGACGAGGGGCACGCCGCGCCGAGGGGCTCGCTGGCCGTGAGGTCGCCGCTGGGCGCGAGAGGCGGAACGCACAGACGCATGCCGTTGCTGAGCTGGCATCGGTACGGCGGCAGCGTGAAGCGGCCCACGCCGGTGACGTTGATCGTCATGCGGCGCGGACAGTCGCTGTCGACGGTGCACTGCGACGTGCATCCCTGGAAGGCGCCGACGCCCACGCACAGGTTCGTGGTGCAGTCGGCGGCGCGGGCGCACGGCTGCTCGATGGAGACGCACACCCGGTGCGTGGCGTCGGCGAGCTCGCAGGCGTAGCCCGCGGGGCAGTCGGCGCCGGTGTTGCACTCGCGGGTGCAGTGCGCCGCGAGGCCCGTCACCGGGTTGCCGATGCAGAAGCGCGCGCACGGCGATCCGGTGTGCGAGTCACACGGCAGGCCGGTGTCGTCGAGCACGCAGCGCGCCGGCATGCCCGCCGGCGGGCTCTCGCAGACGAAGCCGTCGGCGCAGTCGCGGTTGACGGCGCAGAGACGGGTGCAGAAGCGCGCGCCGCCGGTGGTGGTGAGGCACTGGCCGCTCGCGCAGTCGGCGTTCGTGGAGCACGCGTCGAGGAACGCGCCGCGCCCCGGCAGCGGGCCGGTGTCGGGGGTGCCGAGGTCCACCGGCGAGCCCGCGTCGAAGCCCGCATCGACCAGCGGCGGAACGTCGAAGCCGGCGTCGGCGGAGCCCGCATCGGAGCCCGCCTCGACGCGCACGTCGACGGAGACATCGGGCGTGGTCGCGACATCCTTCGGCGCGGCGGCGTCGGCGTCGGTGGACTGGCAGCGGCCGGTGTCCTGGTTGCAGAACGCGTTGGCGAGGCAGTCGCGGTCTTCGACGCAGTCGACGCGGCACTGGTGGGCGACGCAGAAGCTCGGGGCGGCGCAGTCGGAGTTGAGGTCGCAGGCGCTCTTGGCGCACCGGGCCGTGGTGAGCGCCGACGCCAGCGCGAGCGCGATGAGCCGCAGCGTCGCCGACCACGCCGACCGGGCGGAGGTGGGTGCCATCGCGCCGACTGTAGATCGGTCGCGGGGTCGAGGGCGATAACGTCGGGGACGGGGGTAGGAAAGTAGGATCCTGCTTCCGTCGGTCCGGCCGCCGCGTCGTCGCCCTTCAATTCCCGCTGTTTGGGCACCTTGCGGCGGAAGACTCCGCGGGCCCGCGCGCTTCCTACTTTCCTACCCCCGTCCCCGGCCTCACCCTCGCCGACGTTCAGCGCACGCCGGGCGCGCGCCAGCGGTTGATGCGGCGCGGCCACGGCGCTCCGTCGCGGCGCCCGAGGGCCCGCCCGAGCGCGAGGAGCTGCGTCACGTGGGCCTCGGCGATGCCCTCGGCGGCGCCCTCGAGGGACGCTCCATCGCGGCGCACGTGTACCCGCGCCGTGCCCGCGTGGTCGTGCACGAAGACCGTCGCGTCGTAGCGGGCTTCGTCCTCCGACGCCTCGACCAGCAGGAGCTCGAAGCGCACGCCGTGGTGCGGCGAGACGGCGTGCATCAGCCCTCGCCTCCGCGGTGGTGCACCTGCCGTCCGGCCACGAAGGTGCGCTCGACGCAGCCCGTGACCTTCCACCCGTCGAAGGGGGTGTTCTTCGACTTCGAACGGAACCGCGCGGCGTCGACGGTCCACGCGAGGTCCGGGTCGATGACGACGATGTCGGCGCGGGCGCCCGCGCGCAGCGACGGCGCCTCGAGGCTGAACG
The DNA here is from genome assembly GCA_903845045.1 of uncultured delta proteobacterium. Classification (GTDB taxonomy): domain Bacteria; phylum Myxococcota_A; class Polyangia; order Polyangiales; genus SCUS01. Next base: position 4,730 of record CAIMWA010000679.1, read on the forward strand.
CCCGGGCCGGCGCGAGGGTGAGCGCGTCGATCATGCGCGCGAGCGAAAGCCGCCCCTGGCGCACGAGTCCGAGCAGCAACGGAAGGCACGTCTCGAGCCCCACCATGCCGTGCGTGGCCTCGGCGAACTCGCAGTCCTTCTCGCGCGCGGCGTGCGGGGCGTGGTCCGTCGCAACGCAGTCGATGGTTCCGTCGGCGAGCGCGTCGATCATCGCGTCGACGTCGGACTGCTCGCGCAGCGGCGGGTTCACCTTGCACGCCGTGCGGTAGCCCAGCACGGCCTCGTCGGTGAGCGTGAGGTGGTGCGGCGTGACCTCCGCGGTGACCCGAAGCCCCCGCGATTTCGCCTCGCGCAGCAGCGCCGCGGTGCCCGCCGTGCTCGCGTGCGCGACGTGGTACCGCGCGCCGGTCGTGTGCGTGAGAAGCAGGTCCCGGGCGACGATGTGGTCCTCGGCGACGCGGGGCCAGCCCTTGAGGCCGAGGCGCGTCGACACGCGGCCCTCGTGCATCTGCGCGCCGGCGGTGAGCACGTGGTCCTCGGCGTGCTGCACCACCACGAGGTCGAAGGTGCGCGCGTACTCGAGGGCGCGGCGCATCACCGCGGCGTCGGTCACGCAGCGCCCGTCGTCGCTCACGGCCACGCAGCCCGCGTCGCGCAGGTCGGCCATCTCGGCGAGCTCGCGGCCCTGCAAACCCCGGGTGATGGCGCCGATGGGGTGCACGCCGACGAGGCCGTGCGACGCCGCCTTGGCGACCATCATCTCGGTGATGGCTCGGTGGTCGTTGACGGGCTTCGTGTTCGGCATCGCGCACACTCGCGTGAACCCACCCGCGGCGGCGGAGCGCGTGCCCGACGCGATGTCTTCCTTGTACTCGAGGCCCGGCTCGCGCAGGTGCGTGTGCAGGTCCACGAAGCCCGGAACCACCCAGCGCCCGTTGCACTCGACGACGGTGGTGTCGCGGTCGCCGTCGCGCACCTCGCGCGCCGCGCCGTGGCCCGACGCGGTGATGCGCCCGTCCTCCACGACCACGTCGCCGACCTCGTCGCGACCCGACGCCGGATCGATCACCCTTCCGCCGCGAAGCACGATGCGTGTCACGGCGCGGACCGTACCACGCAGCACTGCCGCGACGGACCTCGACGCGACGTCGTTGCCCCCGACGTTGGCCCCGCGGTAGGTGTGCGCTCCCATGGCCCGGGCACCCCGCATCGCCGCGTCGGCCGCGGCCGTTCTCGTCGTCGCCGCGCTCGTGTGGCGCAGCACCGCGCCCGCACCGGAGCCCGCGTCGCCGGTGCCTTCACCGACGCCGGCCGACACGCTCCCGACGCCGCGCCCCCATGTCGATGCGAGACCGCAGGCCCCGGACGCCGCGGTGACCATCGCTGCACCGTCGGCCCCCGCGAACCCGCCCGGCGTCGTGCTTCGCGGCGCGTGGGGCTCGGACCCCGGACAGTTCGGCCGCCGCCGCGCCCAGGAGGGCAACCCCGAGGTGCCCATGGCCCTCGCCGTCGACGCGCACGGCGACGTCACCGTGCTCGACCAGGTGCACCGCCGCGCGCAGCGATTTCAAGCCGGACGGCTCTCGGCGATGATCGACCTCGCGGGCGAAGGCGTGCAGGACGTCGCGACGCTCCCGGGCGGCGGCACCGCGGTGCTCGATCGCCTCGGTACGCAGACCGTCGCGCTCTACGACGGCGGGGGACGCCCGCTGCGCACCATCCCGCTCACCGGCGGTGCGATCGCCGAGGGCGGCGCGGTCACCGGGCTCTTCGCCGACACCGGGGGTGTCTACGTCGAGCGCGAGCATCGCGAGGTGGTGCGCCTCGCATCGGCCGACGGCGAGGCCGACGGAACGCGTCCGACGCTCTGGGGACGGCCCTCGCGCGACGGTCGCACGCTGCTGCGCGCGGGCATCCAAGATGGTCCCCACGGCGCGGTGTACGTGAGCGTCGCGGACCGCTCCACCGGCGCCATGGACTGGACGCGCTCCCTCGCCCTCGACGGCGCGGCGCTGCAGATCGTGCTCCTCGACGGCGACCACGCCGGGGCCGTGTACCTCGGCGCCGTGGTCGCGACGATGCGAGGAGCGACGCCCGAAGACGCGCACGTCACCGTCGTGCGTCTCGACACCACCGGCACGCCCACGGGAACGCTGCGGCTCCCCGCGCCGCCGGCCTCCGACGAGGTGTTCCGCGCCTACGCGGTGGGTGACGACGGAACGGTCTACGCGATGGTTCCCGGCGACGACGGCCTCGAGGTGCGCGCGTACCGCCTCGGGGATTGACCGCCTCGCGCGGCAGGGACGATGCTGCGCCGATGCAACGCGTGGCGCTGGGTGCGGTGCTCTCCCTCGGGCTCCTCGCGGGGTGCGGTGACTCCACGGACGATCACGTCGTCGTGGCCGACGCGGCCAGCGATGCGCGCCCGCACGATGTGCCCGCGGTGACGGTGCTCCACGACGGCGCCACGGTGCGCGACGTCCCCGCCGTGGTCGACGTCGCGACCGATCGTGGCGTCGTCGTCGCAGACCTCGGCGATCCCGCGCTCGACGCCGGCGACCTCACGCCGGACCTGCTCCCCGATGGCGGCGCTCCCGGCGCCGACGCCGAACCCACGACGACCCCCATGGGCGCGACGATGCGCGTGACGGCCTCGACGCTGAACCTTCGCAGCGGCGTCGGAACGACGAACCCGGTCCTCACCACCATGCCCTGCGGCGCGCGGGTGACGGTGCTCGACGGACCCACCACGGGCTGGTGGCACGTGCAGTACGGATCGACCACGGGCTGGGCGTCGGGCACGTACCTCGTCGCCGACGCGGCCTTCGATCCGTCCGTGTGCGGCGGCGCCGTCGATGCGGGAACGCCCGCGGTGGACGCCGGCACGACGACGTCGCCGACGGAGGTGACGCACATCCTCGACCTCGCGCGGTCGGCGGTGGGCTACTCGTACTATTGGGGCCACGGGTCGTGGCGCACCGACGGCGCGTCGCACGGGTCGTGCGCAGGCAGCTGCCCGAGCTGCACGCACAACGGAGCCTACGGCGCCGACTGCTCGGGCTTCGTCGCGAAGGTGTGGCAGGTGCCGTCGCCGTCGCCGGTGAGCACGGACCTGCACCCGTACTCGACGTACAACTTCTTCAACCAGACGACGCACTGGCGGGTCGTCGACCGCAGCGCCATCCGCGCGGCCGACGCGCTCGTCTACAACACCGCCGGCGAGGGCCACATCATGCTCTTCGAGTCCGGCGCGGACCCGTGGGGGAGCATCTGGACCTTCGAGGCCCGGGGCTGCGCGACGGGCATCGTGCACAACCTCCGCACCGCGGGCACGGCGTACATCACCCTCCGCCGCGAGGGTCTCTAGGGCGTCGGCGCGACGCTCCGCGCCGTTCGAGAGCGCGGCGGAGCGACCAGCGGGATGCCGAAGCTGCGGCCACCGTCGTCGGACACGGCGATCACGCGGAACGGCTCGCGCGTCTCGACGACCCGCGGCGGCCCCGACGGCGCTGCGCCGGCGCCCGGCGTGAACACCCGCGTCACGGCATCGCCCTCGACCCACAGCGCCACCGCGCGGCCCCGCGAGACACCCTGGAGCACCCGCAGCGTGCGTAGCGACTCCGGCGCCGGCGCGAGGGAGGCGAGGTATCCCGCGGGCTCCCACGCCACCGCCTGCAGGGGCAGCCGCCAAGCCCGAAGCACGCGTGCGTGCGCGGCGATCGCGAGCAGCCCGTCGTCGGTGAGCAGCAGCTCCCGCGGACGTCCTCCGCGGTCGTAGGGGAGCGGCGTCACGAGGTCCATCGACGGATCCTGCACGAGCGGGAACGTCGCGATCACCGCCGGCGACTCCATCGTCGCGGGGTCGCTCGCGAGCAAGGCGCGGCCGGCGTCGCAGCGCAGCGTCGGATCATCGCCCCACGCCACCGCGAGCGGCGCTTCGGCCACCCGCGCACGATCGCTCTCGACGCGCAGCACCGCGACGCGCGACGGCGACAGCAGCGCGACGTACCGAACGCTCCCCGCCCCGCAGGTCAGCACCCGCTGCGCCGGCGGAAACGCCAGCGGCGCCCGCTCCAACGCCGCCGAGGCGTGCAATCCGTCGGCGCCGAGGGCCACGACGTACTGCTCCACGGCGAGGTCCACGGCGCGCGGACGCAACGCGGTGACGCGCCAACGAAGCGGGTCCAGCGGCTCCGGGGCGACCACCGCGGCGAGCTGGCTGCCCGCGACGCCGAGGGTCTGCGGCGCCGTCCACGAAGCCGTCGGATCGCTCGGGTGCACGCGCATCTGCACCGTGCCGTGGTCGAGCGTGAGCCACGCGACGCCGTCGGTGTTCGCGGCCGCCTGCCAGTCGAACTCCTCGCCGCGCCGCGGTGCGCCGGGCTCGTCGGGCAGCGCGATGGGCTGCGTCGATGGCTCGATGGGAACGAGCGCCCCGCCGCCCTCGGTGGAGCCGCGCAGCACGTCTCCGCGCGGCGCCGTGCGCCAGAGCACAACGCCGCCGAGCACGGTGTCGTTGTGCACGTGGCGGTCGAAATCGACGCGGTGCGTGCGCCCGTCGGCGAGGGAGCGATGAAAGAGCACCGTCGGCGACGCGAGGACCGCCTGCGTCCACGTGGGATCGAGGGACACCCACGTCGGAACCTGCGGCGCCGGCACCGTCGGAAAGGTCTCGAGCCGCAGCGGCGCCGGGGACCATCGGTCCCTGCTGCCGATGGAGAGGTCGTGCACCGACGCGAAGAGCGAGGCGAGCTGCGCCGCGAGGGTGCCGTCGTCGCTGAGACGGAGCAGCTCGGTCTGCCACGCCGCCGTGCGCGCCGCCGCGCCGTCGTCGAAGCGCGCCACGAGCGGACGCCGCAGGGTCGTGCGCACCTGCCCCGCCGCGCGCACGGCGACCGCGGCGCCCCGCGACGACGCCGGCAGTCGCGCCGTGAGCTCGTCGAGCAGCGGCAGGCACCGGCCCGGCCACTCGCGCGGCAGCGGCACGCCGAGGTGCATCGAGAGCCAGCTTCCGAGGCGAAAGCTCCACTGCGCCTGCAGCGGCACGCCCTCGTCCTCGCGCAGCACCCACGACACGTCGGGGCCGAGCAGGCACGTCGCGAAGGCCCGGGCGCTCTCCACCGCGGGGCCGTCCTGGTGGATCATCGCGACCTCGTGGTGGCGCCACTCGCGCCGGGAGGCCGCCGCGAGGGCCACCAGGGCGAAGAACGCCCACGAACCCCGGGACGGACGGACCTTGAACAATCCCATCGCGCGTCGGCAACCCTAGCAACCGCGCCGCGCCGACGCCACGTCGAAGCGCCCGCCGCGCGCTTACCGGACCGTCAGGGCGTGCGGCCCACGGCGACGATGAAGGTCTGGTTGGCCTCCATGGGGAAGCCCACGAAGTTCGGGTCCGCCGCGAGGCGCTCGCGGTAGTACGCGCGATAGCCCGACGAGAAGTTCGAGATCATGCCGACGGCGCGCAGCGCGTTGCTGAGCGTCGTCACGTAGGTGGGCGGCGAGTCGTCGGCGCCGAAGAGAAAGAACCCCGGCCGGAGCGTTCCGCGGAAGGTCTGCACGGGCTGCGGGTCCCACCCGGCCCGCTGGAAGATCACGCGGAGCTGCTCGGCGCGCGCCGCGGAGCCCGGGTCGAGCTGCGAGGCCGCGATCCATGCCGGCGTGCCGCGCGGGGCCGCGCCGAGGCGGCGCACGAGGTCCTCGGCCATGCGCGAGTCGA
>CAIMWA010000680.1 GCA_903845045.1 uncultured delta proteobacterium
CGCCCCGGCCAGGTACCTCCGGGCTCGAAGGCCAGCGCCGCGAGGTGCACCGCCCACACGGGCGACGGCGCCGCCCCCCAAGCCCGCGTCGTCTCGGCCACGAAGCGCTCGCTCACGCCCGCCTCGCGCCGCAGCGCCGACGGGAGCCAGCGCGCCATCGCCGCGTCCCAGCGCAGCCGCAGGAGCTCGGCGTGCAGCGCCGCCCGTCCGGCGCGCTCCCGCGCCACGCCGCCGAGGCCCGCGTCGCGCGAGAGGAACGTACGGTCGACGAGGAAGCTCCGCACCAGCGCATGCGCCGCCCCGTCGAGCGCGCGGTGCACGCCCCGGCGCGCCCCCGGCGACACCGACGGACCGACGGCCGCCGCGACGCACGCCCCCAGCGCACCGAACATCTCGCCGGCGTCGAAGCCCAGGCGCCGAGGTCTTCCGCGCAGCACCGAAGGGTCGCCGGGCCAAGGATCGACCCCGAGGGCCAGGGTCTCCGCGGGCGCATGCCGATCACGCACCCGCCCCAGCGCACCTTCGAGCCCCACCCTCGGCAGCCACCCCGTCGCGAGGTCGCCCCAGGTCGCCGGCGGAACCTCCCGCAGCACCGCTGGTGCCACGAGCAGGCGCAGCCGGTCGGACCACGTCGCGCGCGAGCGGTCCATCTCGAGCTGCCGCGCCGCCCAGGCGTCGAGCTCGGCGAAGGCGTCGTCCGTCGCATCCAGTACGAACCCGGAGCGAATCGCCTCGTCGCCCAGGCCCACCGCGTCCGTGTGCACCGGAAGCAGCTCCGCGGCGCACGCGCGCAGCTCGTCGACGACCTCGACGGCCTCGGGGCGCAGCGTCGTGGCCAGCGCGTCGGCCCCTTGCCACAGGAGCTCCCGTCGGGCCCGGCCGTCCTCGCCTGCGATGGCCGCGGGAACGAGGCGCCAGGGCACGCCAGGCTCCGTCGGGCGAAGCCGCACCCGAGCCCGCTCCCCCGCCGCTTCGTAGCGCTCGAGCGGACCGCGCAGACGCATCCACACCGCGGTCTCGGCAAGGAGCACAGCGGGTCCTGGGTCGACGGAGGCGAGGGCGCGGGCACCCGCGAAGAGGTCGACGGCCCGAGGCCAGCGACGCAGCGGCACTTCCGGCGATCCGCGGTCCTCGCCGACGGCCTCGAGGGCCCGCGACGCCGTGCGCTCGAGCGCCTCCCAGGACTCCGCCACCGTCAGGGCTCCGCGGCGCCGCGCAGCACCGAGAGTCGCCTGCGTCCGCCGGCGATGCCCTCGAAGGCGCGCTGGTAGTCCGCGAAGCGCCCGCCGGCCCGCACCGCGTCGCGCACGAGGCGCCCGGTGCGCTCGTCACCCTGCGCGAGCACCCACTCCACCCAGGCCCAGCGCGCGCTCGTGGGGCGCACGTCGGCCCGGCCCCGGAGCCCCTTGCGCAGCCGCTCGAGGCGGTGCTCGACGACGTCGATGCCCGCGAAAGGCAGCCCGTCGAGGGGGGTGTTCCGCTTCGACACGAAGGGCGCGATGCCCAGCGCCACGGGCACCACGCGGCTCAGCGCGCCGACGAACTCCACGCACTCGTCGATGTCGTCGTCGGTCTCCGTCGGAAGGCCCACCATCAGGTAGAGCTTCAACGTCGTCATGCCGTGGGCTCGGGCGTGCTCCGCGGCGCGCTCGAGGTGCTTCACCTTCGCGTGCCGCTCCAGCGTCCCGCGCAGCCGCTCGCTCGGGCCGTCCATCGCCGTGGTCAGCGTGCGGTACCCCGCGCGCTTGAGGGCCCCGACGAAGCGGTCCGACAGGCGGTCCGGGCGCAGCGACGAGAGGCCCACGCTCATGCCCCGGTCGACGAGCGCATCGAGGATCTCGACGATGCGAGGGTGGTCGCTCACCGCGGCGCCCACGAGCCCGGCCTTGCGCGCGTCCTCGGGGATCAGCGACAGGATCCGCTCCATCGACACCAGGCGCATGCCGCCGTTGGTGCTGCGCCGCATGACGCAGTACCGGCACCCTCGGGAGCACCCGCGCTCGGCCTCGATGAGGAACATGTCCGAGAGCTCCGTATCGGGCGTGACGATCTGCGCGTGCGCGGGCAGCAGCGCGTCGTCCACCGCGGCGATGGACGGCAGCGACGCCCCGTGCTCCGAGGGCACCCACACGTGCGGCACCGCCGCCAGGAGCTTCAGCTGGCGGCTTCGGTCGCGCTCGGAGACGAGCACGTCCATCACGGCGTGCACGACCTCCTCGGCCTCGCCCATGACCACGGCGTCGGCGTAGGCGCCGAGGGTCACCGGGTTCGAGAACGTGAGCGGACCGCCCATGAGCACGAAGGGGTGCCCCGGCGCCCGCTCCTCGCGCAGCGACGGAATGCCCCCGTGCTCCAGCGTCTCGATCATGCCCGCGAGCTCGATCTCGTACGCTACCGACAGCGCCACGACGTCGTGGTCCCCCAGCGGACGCTGCGACTCGTAGGTCACCACGGGCTCGCGGTGCTTGCGCGCCCAGGCCCAATCGTCTGGCGCGAAGGCCCGCTCGGCCACCACGTCGGGGCGGCGGTTGAGCTCCCGGTACATCACCTGGAACCCGAGCGACGACATGCCCACGCGGTAGGGCGACGGGTACGTCAGCGCGACCCGGAAGGGCGCGTCGCGAAAGAGCGTCCCGCGTTCGCGGGAGAGGCGCAGGGCGATGGTGTCGCGGAGGGAGGGCACCGTGGGCGGACAGTATCCGTTCCGCCCGGCGCGAAAGCCAACGGCGGCGGAGGGTCAGTCTTCCTCGTAGTCCTCGTCCTCGTCGTCGAGGTCGAGGTCCTCGACGATGGTCGAGTCGATCTCGAGCTCGTCCATGGACCAGCCCACCCGGTACCCCGGTCGGATCTCGTCCCGCGCGAACTCCTCGAAAGAACTGTAGAACCTCGAAGCACCCATCGCGAACCTCCGGCGTCGGCGCCCCCCGCTCGCGGAGGGAACCCGTTGGTGAAGGTGCAGGTGCCACTTGCACCTACATCTGCCTTCACTGTAACCTCCATCGCTGGGGGGTCAATTTTGTGTGCGTCCGCGCTGCGACGCCGCGGATTTCTTGCGGGGTCCGGCGAACTGCGCTGGGCGCGGCGGCGGCTCTGGACACACGGGGGCGCTGGCGCTACTCACCCCCTCTGCCCGGTCATTGGACGCCGGCGAGGAGCGCCGAGAGCTGCATGGGACGGGTGTACGCGATCGCCAACCAGAAGGGCGGGGTGGGAAAGACGACCACCAGCGTCAACCTGGCGGCGTCCCTCGCGGCGGCCGAGAAGCGCGTGCTCCTCGTCGACATGGACCCGCAGGGCAACGCCGGGAGCGGCGTGGGCGTTCCGTCGTCGGCGGTGACCCGGGGCACCTACGACGTGCTGCTCGGCCACGCGCTCGTCGAGGACGTGATCGTGCGCACGCCGCTGCCGTCGCTGTCGCTGTGCCCGGCGTCGCCGGCGCTGGTCGGGGCGGAGATCGAGCTCATCGACGTCGATCGCCGTGACCAGCGCATGCGAGACGCGCTGGAGAAGGCCCGTCGCAAGTACGACTACGTCCTGCTCGACACGCCGCCGTCGCTCGGCCTGCTGACGCTCAACGCGCTGGTGGCCGCGGACTCGGTGCTGGTGCCGATGCAGTGCGAGTTCTACGCCCTCGAGGGCATCGCGCAGCTCGTGCGGACCATCGACCGCGTGAAGGCCACGCGCAACCCCAAGCTCTCCATCGAGGGCGTGCTGCTCACCATGTTCGACCCGCGCAGCGTGCTGGCGCGGCAGGTGGCCGAGGAGCTGCGCAAGCACTTCCGCGTGTTCGAGAACGTGGTGCCGCGCAACGTGCGGTTGAGCGAGGCGCCCAGCTTCGGCAAGCCGGTGCTGCTCTACGACGTGGCGTCGAAGGGCTGCCAGGCGTACCTGGCCTTCGCGAAGGAGCTCATGGCGAGCCCGGCGCGCGGCGCGGGCGCGAGGACATGAGCAGGGACACGAAACCGAAGAAGCCCGAGCCCCCGAAGCCCGAGGTGCGACGGCCCGAGGTCAAGGAGCGGCGGGCGCTGGGCCTGGGCCTCGACGCGCTGCTTCCTGCGGCGCGGGGCGTGGAGCTGGCCGCGGCCAAGGCCGATGCTCCGTATCAGCTCGTGGGCATCGAGCGCGTGCGTGCGCGGCGCGACCAGCCCCGGCGGCGCTTCGATCCGCAGGCGCTCGACGAGCTCGCGCGCAGCATCGCGGAGCAGGGGCTGATCCAGCCCATCGTGGTCCGGCGCCTCGACGACGCCGAGGGCTACGAGATCATCGCCGGCGAGCGGCGGTGGCGCGCGGCGCAGATGGCCGGCAAGCGCGAGGTGCCCGTCGTCATCAAGGACGTCGATCCGTCGGAGGCCTTCGAGCTGGCCCTCGTCGAGAACGTGCAGCGCGAGGACCTCGACCCCGTGGAGACCGCGAGCGCCTACCGGCGGCTCATGGACGACCACGGGTACACGCAGGACGAGCTCGCCCGGCGCATCGGCAAGGAGCGCTCGACGGTGGCCAACACCCTCCGGCTGCTCCAGCTCCCCGCCGAGGTGCAGGACCGCGTCGTGGCGCGGGAGCTCTCCGAGGGCCACGCCCGCGCCGTGCTCTCGCTGAAGGACGCCGCGGAGATGACCCGCGTGGCCCGTGCGGCGGTGGAGAAGGGCTGGTCCGTGCGGCAGACGGAGCAGTTCGCCAAGCGCGTGCTGTCGCCCCCGAAGCCCGCCGAGCCGAAGCCCGTGGCGGTGCCGTCGTCGGCCAACGTGCGCGACCTCGAGAAGCGCCTCGAGGCCGCCCTCGGCATGCACGTCGCCATTCGCACCGACGGCGCGATGCGCTCGGGCACCGTGGAGATCGGCTTCAACGACCTCGACCAGCTCGACGCGTTCCTGCGCCGCGTGCTGGGCGAGTAAGCTTCGGCCGGAGCTCCCGCTACGGACCGACCTGAACGCCGAGACCCGGGACGACCTGGTTCAGCAGACCGTTGATGGTGTTCGCGGCGCCGCGCAGGAACAGGTCGCGGGGGATGGTCCCCGACGTCTCGAAGCGCGGGTGCACGGTGATGAAGCGGTGCACCGTCACCTCCCCGCGCATCGTGTAGTTCACCGTCGGCGACGCCGCGGCCGCGAGGAGGAACGCGGGCACGCCGTTCCAGGGCACGGTGACGGTGGCGCTCACGGGGGTCCAGCGGCCCGGCGGGAGCTGCGCCGAGAGCGCCGCGACGCCGGCCCCGACGTCGTTGCCCTCGATGATGAGGTTGGCGTGGAGGTTCTCGAGGTCCAGCGCGAAGCCGTTGGTGTTGAACGCGATGAAGTCGCACTGGAACGTCAGCCCCGACGCGTCGCTCCCGGTGAACGTCATGTTGCGCGCCTGGAGCTGCGGCATCTCCGCGCTGAGCGTGCACGAGGCGGCCAGCGACGACGCCGCGAGCGCGGCGAGGAGAGTGCGTCGGGAGAGGATCATCGGCGTCGGGTGCTCCGTGCGGGCGGGGTGAGGGAGGCGATGGAGCTTATACGCCGCCGGGCCCCCGGGGCTACGCCCGTGACGCGCTCTACGATCCGCCGAGGGCGAGAGCCCGCTTGTGCGCCGTGTACGCGGGGATCGCGTGGGCGACGACGCCGGTCAGGGACAGCGGTCCGGCGAGCAGGAAGAACGCTCCGTAGAAGACCGACGCGACCACGAACCAGAACAGCGCGCGGGCGAAGTCTCCGTTGTAGAGCTGTCCAGCTCCCGGAATGAAGAACGAAAGCATCGCAGCGGTACCGGCCTTGGTCATGCGCATCCTCGCGATCCGCGCCCCACGTCGGGGCACGGCGGAAGGTGTAGCCACGCCATGAGCGACGCGCACGCCGGAGACGATCGAATCGATGCGGCCACCCTCGCGGCGGTGCAGCGGGCGCTCGTGTCGTGGTTCGCCGCGCATGCCCGGGCGCTGCCATGGCGCGGCGAGGCGGTGAGCGCGTGGGAGACCTGGGTCAGCGAGGTCATGCTCCAGCAGACCCGCGTCGACACCGTGGTGCCGTACTTCACGCGCTTCGTGCGGCGCTTCGGCACCCCCGCCGCGTTGGCCGCCGCTTCCGAGGACGACGTGCTCACGCACTGGGCGGGGCTCGGCTACTACCGCCGCGCGCGCATGCTCCACGCCGGCGCCAAGGCCGTCTGCGAGCGCCATGGGGGCGAGGTTCCTTCGGACCTCGCGGCGCTGCGGGAGCTCCCGGGGGTCGGGCCCTACACCGCCGGGGCCATCGCGAGCATCGCCTTCGGGCTGCCCGCGCCGCTCGTCGACGGCAACGTGGAGCGCGTGCTCACGCGGCTCCTCGCGCTCGCCGGCGATCCGCGGGAGAACCCGCTGAAGACCGCGCTGTGGTCCCTCGCGGCGCGCTTCGCTGCGCACGAAGACCCGTCGACGGTGAACCAGGCGCTGATGGAGCTGGGCGCCACCGTGTGCACCCCGCTCGCGCCGCGCTGCGACGCCTGCCCGCTGCGACCGCACTGCGCCGCCGCCCGTGAGGACGAGCCCGCGCGCTACCCCGAGAAGGCCCCGCGCAAGGCGCCGCGCGAAGAGCGATGGACGGCCGTCGTCGCCGAACACGCCGGGAGCGTGCTCCTCGTCGCGAGCGCCGGGCGTTGGGAGGGGATGCTCGTTCCACCGATGACGGCGGGGCACGACGGCCGCGCTGAAGACCTCGTCGACGGCGTCGAGGGCGTCACCGAGCGCGGCGTCGTGGTGCACGTGCTGACGCATGCGACGCTGCGGGTGCGGGTGCTGTCGGCGTCGCTGCGCACGCCTCCGAAGCTCGGGGTGCTCGTGCCGTGGGACGCGCTGTCGACGCGCGCCGTGCCGGCGTTCACGCAGAAGGTGATCGCGGCGGCGAGGTCCACCGAAGGACCGACGCCCACGCCAGCGCGACGAGCTGCAGCAGCCCGCCCACGCCGCGCACGGTGAGCAGGGCCGCGCTGCCCGCACGAGCGTCCTGCACGACGATGCCGCGCCACGCGGTGCCCGCCGTGACCGCATCGGCGCCGAGGGCCAGCGTCGCGCCGATCGTCGCCACGGCGAGGAGCGCGCGGTGCCGGCGACCGTCGTCGGGCGCCAGCAAGAGCGCGGCGAAGCCCGTGATGAAGCCGTGCTGGGCGAAGCGCGCGGCGGCGAGGGGATAGCCGCCGAAGTGCCAGATCGACGCCGGGGGCTGCAGGGCGCTGAACTCCCAGAGCGATCCGAAGGCGCCGAGGGCGATGCACACGAGGCCGAGGCGCATGAAGGGCTTCACGGGGTCTCTCCCATGGCGGTGAGGGCCTCGCGGGCGCCGCGGTGCGTGGGGTCGCGGTCGAGCACCATGCGCAGCGCGCGCACCGCCTCGGCGTGCTGTCCGAGCGCGTTGCGGGCCTTGCCGATGAGCACCCGCGCGTCGAGGGCCCGCGGACCGCCTTGGGCCACGACCTCGTCGGCGAAGGTCAGCGTGTCGCGGTAACGCCCCGCGGCGAAGGCCTGCTGCGCCTGCGCGAGCGGCGATCCCGCGTGGCGTGACGGCGGCGCGGCGGACGTCGGAACCTCCGTCGAGGGTGCCATGACGGGCGGAGTCGTTGCGGCGGCTGGGGGCGCGGGCGATGGCTGCGCGGCAGCGGGCGCAACTGCCGCGGCGGACATCGGCGCGGGGACCGTCGGCGCGACGGGCGCGGCGGCGAGGGGCGCCGAACGAAGCGTCTGCGTCGTGGGGGCAGGGTCGGTTCGGTGCGTGCGCGAGAGCGCGACCGCGACCATCGTCGCGACGAGGGCCGTGCCGAGGACGGCTCCTGCCAGCGTGCGGGTGGGACGGCGGGGGAGCGCGGTCTCGGCGGCATCGGTGCCGTCGATCGAGGCCGCGAGGGCGTCGGCGAGGGCGGCGGCGGTGCGCGGACGGGCCTCCGGGTCCTTCGCGAGGCACTGCATCACCAGGGCGTCGAAGGCAGCCGGGATCTGCGCGTCGGGGGCGCGTCGGCGCGGCGCTTCGGGCACCTCCGAGAGCTGCCGGGCGAGCACCTCGAAGACCGTCGCGTCGCGAAAGAGCGGCGTTCCCGTCGCGCACTCGTAGAGCACGGCGCCGAGGGCGTAGAGGTCCGCGCGGGCGTCGACGGCGATGCCGCGGGCCTGCTCCGGGGCCATGTACGCGGGCGATCCGAAGAGCTCGCCGGCGCGGGTGACGTTGGCGTCGGTGCCCCCGAGGATCGTCGCGTTGGAGGTCTTCGCGACGCCGAAATCGAGCACCTTCACGCCGCCGTCGTCGGTCAGGAAGATGTTCTCGGGCTTGATGTCGCGGTGCACCACGCCCACCGCGTGCGCCGCCGCGAGACCGCGCGCGACGGCGACGCCGATGCGCACGCACTCCGCCGCGTCGAGGCGACCCGCGCCCTGCTCCCGCGCCCGTGCGAGCCGCCCGTGGAGAGACATCCCGCGGAGGCGCTCCATGGCGTAGTAGAGGCGGCCGTCGTCGGTGGTGCCGAGGTCGTGCACGTGCACGAGGTTCGGGTGCGAGAGCGCCGCGATGGCCCGCGCCTCGAGGCGGAAGCGCTGCACCAGCGACGGGTCGTTGGAGAGCGACGGCGCGAGCACCTTGAGCGCCACGGAGCGGCCGAGGTCCGTGTGCTCCGCGGCGTAGACCTCGCCCATGCCGCCGGCGCCGAGCAGCGCGCCGAGGCGGTACGGCGTGCCCGGCAGGAGCTGGGCGTCCCGCGGCGCGAGGGGCTCGGTGGTGACCTGCTGACGAAGCACCGGTGGGTCGGCGAGGGATCCGCGCTGCTCTCGGGCGGCGGCGATCCACTGGCGGTTGCGCGCGCTCTCGGTGTCCTGCGCGCCGGGCAGCAGCTTGCGCAGGCCTTCGGCGATGGACTCGCGGTCCGTTCGCAGCTCGAGGGTCTGGGCGATGGCCAGCAGCGCACGGCGGGCCGTGGTCGCGTCGGCCCAGCGCTTCGCGGGGTCGTGCGCGGTCATGCGCGAGACCCAGGTGTCGACGGCGGCGGGCAGGACCGGGCGAAACGACGACGGCGGCGCGGGGCGGTGTACGCCGGACGTCACGGCTTGCAGATGATCGAGAAGGTCGAGGGTCATCCAGTCGTGGAGCGTGAGGAGCTCCCAGGCCACGACGCCGAGGGCGTAGAGGTCCGTGCGCGGGTCGAGGGTCTCGCGGCGCGCCTGCTCCGGGGCCATGTACCCCGGCTTGCCGAAGATGCCGCCGTGCGCGGTGTGCGCGGCGCGGCCGTCGGCGAGGGCGGTGCCGAAGTCGAGCACCTTCACGTCGCCGTCCCAGCTCACGCGTACGTTCTCCGGCGAGAGGTCGCGGTGCACGAGGTTGAACGGCGTCCCGTCGAGGGCCGTGGCGCGGTGCGCGTACGCGATGCCGTCGAGCGCCGCCGCGAGGAGCCCCACCACCAGCTCCGTGGGAAGGTATGCGCGGGAGCTGCGGCCGGCGTCGATGAGCTCCGCGAGGTCGGTGCCGCCGACGTACTCCATGGCGAGGAACGGCACGCCCCGCTCGATGCCCACCTCGAGCACCTGCCCGATGTTCGGGTGCTGCAGCGCGCACAGCACGCGCCCCTCGTCGAGGAAGCGCGTGACGAGGTCGTCCTGGTGCGCGAACTCCGCGCGGATGGTCTTCACCACGCAGAGCTTCTGGGCGTGCGTGATGGCGCCCGCGAGGGCGAGGTGGATCTCGCCCATGCCTCCGCGCGCGATGCTCCCGAGGAGCAGGTAGCGACCGAAGCGCCCCGCGAGCTGCGAGAAGGCCGGCGCCGCCGGCTCGGTGTCCGGTGCGGTCATGGCTTCGACGCCGGCACGGCGACGATCACCCCCGCGGACGCAGCGCGAGGGAGCGCTCGAGCAGCGCGCGGAACGACGGCGCGGACACGGCTGCGGGAGGGTGCACCACGGCGCTCACCGTGGCCGTCGGGAGCTCCGGCGCGTAGAGCACCGTCGTACGCGTGGGCGGCTCGACGCGCTCGATGCGCGCCGCCGGCACCGGGGCGGGCGCCAGCACGGGCTCGGCACCCGTCGGGAACGCAGCGGCCGGGGGCGTGATGCGGAACGCGCGCGTCTCGACGTGGTCGGGGTCCTCGTCGGTGAGGTCCGAGGTGGCCGGCATGGCGGCGCCGAAGGCCGCGAGGACCTCCTGCCGCTTCGCCGCGACCGCCGGGGACTCGGCGGCGACGGCAGGACGCGCAGCACCCGGAGCGCGCGGAGCGTCGAGCACCAACGGACCGGTCACCTTCACCGGCGGCGCTCCGGCCGGGATGATCTCGGCGACCGGGGGTTCCACGGACGGCGGGCGCTCCTCGGCGGGCTCCGACGCCGTCGGCGGCGCGGGCGGCGGGTCCGAGCGCACCAGCTCGATGCGGGGCGGCTCGACGGCGGCGGCCACCGGCGCGGGCGGCGCGTCGGTGTGCGGCACGGCGAGCACCGGAGACGTGTCGATGGTGTCGAGGGGCTCCCGCGAAGCCGCAGGCGGCGGCGCGACGGGCTCCAGACCGGCCTCGGCCTCGGTGATGTCCGAAGCTGGCAGCTCGACGTCGGCGTCTTCGAACACCGCGGCTCCGTACTCCCCGCTCTCGGGCTCCGCGGGCGGCTCGATGATCGCGGGCGGTGCGACCTCGGCGACCGGCGGCGGCTCGACGGGAGGGGTCGAGCGCGGCAGCGGCGGCGGCACCGACCGAGGCTTGTCGGCCTGGGCGGCGGGGGACGTCGGCACCGGCGCGGCCTCGGCGACGGCCGTGCGCGGAGCGCTGCGGCGCGAGACGACGCGGGCGAGCAGGGTCTCGAGGCGTGCGACGATGTCTGCGCTCATGCGGACGTGGCTCCGAGGAGGGTGGCGAGGATCGATGCGCTGCCTTCGCCGCGCGCGGCCCGCTCCCGCACGAAGGTGCAGGCGGGCTCGGAGCCGAGGAAGAGCGTGAGGGTGTCGCCGGCGTGTCCGGCGACGGCGGCGTGCGTCGCGAGGCCCGTGACCGCGCTCACGACGGCGGCCACGAGGTCCGACGCGAAGGCGTGGAATGCGGGCTCCGCGGAAGGCGGGGCGCTCCACGTGAGGGTCAGCGCATCGCCGAAGCGACCGAAGGAGCAGGTTCCGAGGCCGCGCTGGGCGAGCGCGAGGGCCACCGCGGACGCGCACGCCTCGGGCGAAGGATCGGCGTCGCCGGCGAGCATCGCGCGCGCATCGGCGGCCACCGCCGCGGCGAGGCTGGCCGCGAGCGGACCGGCGTTCGCGCCGAGGGCGGCCACGGCCTGCGCGAGCCACTCCGCGGGCACCGCGACGGCGCGCGACACCGTCGGCGTCGCCAGCGCCAGGCGCCCGGTGGACAGGTCGACGGTCACGGCCTTCTCGAGGGGATGCGTTCGGAGTGCCACGGGGCGGGACGATCGCACGGGCCGCGCGCCGCCCGCAAATACCTGCGCCTCGTCGTGCGGCGAGTTCGTCGCGGAACAATTCGCGTTGCTGGCACACTCACCCTCGCGATGCGTCTCCCGTCGTGGCTGCCGGTGCTGCTCCTCGCGTTTTCCGCGAACGTGAACGCACAAGCGGTGCGTAGCGTTCCAACGTGGCCGGCGCACGCGTGCGGCCAGCGGGCGCCGGACGAGTCGCCGCGACCCGCCTACTCCGATGCCGGGGTGCTTCGCTCGTGGCGCGCGCCGGTGGACGTGCACGTCGCCCGCGGCCTCGACGCGCCCGCGGCCCTCGCGGTGCTCGCCGACGCCGAGCGCGTCGTCGACGCCCTCGCGCGCCTCGGCGTGGGGCTCCCGTTGCCCGACGGAGACCGCGGGGGGACGCCGTCCTTCGACGTGTACGTGCGCCCCGCGACGGGCACGGCGAGCGAGGGACGCGCGCGCGCCGAGTGGCTGGCTGCGGGCGAGGCGTGGGACCGCGCGACCTCCTTCGGCGAGATCGCCGTGGGCAGCGATGCCTTCTCGCGAACGCGCGCCGTCGCGCAGGCCGTGGCCGAGGGCTGCGTCTACGCCGCGAAGGCCGATGCGCCGCCGGCGTTCGTGCGGTCCATGGGCGCGGCGCTGATGCATCGCGCCCTCGACGTGCCCCTCGACGCCGACGACGTGCGCGCGTTCCAGGCGGACCCGGCGGCGGGGTGGTGGTGGGACGGGACGCGGAGCGCGGCGGCGCAGCGGGGAGGCGCCATCGTCCTCGACGCCATGGCCGAGCGGTGGGACGAGGGCGGCGCGACGTTTCTTCGGGGCCTGCTCGAGGCGCCGGTGCAGCGCACGCCCCCGGGGTGGCCGCTGCTCTGGGACGAGCCCGACGTCTTCGACGTGCTCAAGCGCGTGACCCGCGACGAGCCCCGCGGCGTGTGGGGCGCGCTGCTCTTCGCGGCGTCGGCGCGCTCCCTCGAAGGGACCGCCGGCGGCACCCGCGACGTGGGAGGCGTGCGCGATGGATCGCTCGTCGCCGCGCCGCTGCGGTCCGTCGGGTGGGAGCAGCTCCCGACGTGGAGCGTCGCGACGGGCATCGCGCCGACGGGCAGCGCCTCGGTGGAGATCTCGCTGTTGCACGCGCCGCGCACGGGCAGCGTCGGCGTGTGGGTGCACGCCTCGCCGTACACGCGCTGGATGGCCTCGGTGCTGCGCATCGGCGCCGACGGACGGCTCGTCGGCACCCTCGACAGCGAGCTGATCGACACCGGCGAGTGGGCGACGAGCGTCGACGCGATCGAGGACGCGGCGAAGCTCGTGGTGGTGGTCGTGAGCGCCGGCGACGAGACCCTCGAGCCCGACGGCGAGCCGGTGCGCGACGGGTGGGTCGGGATCAACGTCGGACGGCGCTGAGCACGACCTCGCGCGGGATCCACGCCATGCGCTTCGCGCGCGGGAGCGGGAGCCCGCGGGGCGCGCGCGGGGCATCGACGTCCCAGGTCACGCAGAGCCCGATGGGGTCCGGGGCGCGGGCGAGCCGCGCGGAAGATGGTTTCGTGCCGTCGAGGGGCAGCGTCCAGGATGGGGTCGCTGCGGACCACGGCGCGTCGTCGAGGGCGTCGTGGAGGGCGATGCGCACCCGTCGCGGCGCAGCGCCGACGAGCGTGGCCACGGTGTGACCGTCGCCGGTGAACGCCGCGGAGACGCCCACCGCGCGGCGTCCGGCGAAGACGTGGGCGGGGCGCGCGACGGCGCGTGCGTCGAGGTCGAGCACCGTGAACGCGGGCGGTGCGTCGTCGGCATCGACGCCGTCGCGCAGCGCCGCGCCAGGGACCACCGCGACGTGCGCGTCGGGATGCAGCGCCACGGCTCCGAGCGCAGCGAAGGCCGCGCCGGGCGCGAAGGAGAGGTCGAGCTCCGGGGCGCGCGCGGCGAGGTCCACGACGGCGAAGGTGTCGGGTCCGTCGGCGGAGCGCAGCAGCAC
>CAIMWA010000681.1 GCA_903845045.1 uncultured delta proteobacterium
GCACTCTTGCGCCGTGCTCGTCGACGGCACCGTCCGCTGCTGGGGCGCGGGCTACTACGGCCAGATCGGCGACGGCGCGACGACGAACCGCGCCCGCCCGGTGGCCAGCGCCAACCTGCCCTGACGCCGCCCCGTCGCCGCCGACGTTCAGCCGGCTGAACACCGTGCCGCCGCGTCACGGCACCGTGCGGCCGTGGCACGCGAGGCCGCCGCGAGCGCGTCGACGCCCCTGGAATTTGCGGCGATTCGTGCTGGCACTGCGCCTGCAATCGCACCTCGTCGAGGCGCCACCGGGCGCTGGAGGTCGACGCCATGAACATCCTTTTCCGCTCTTGTGCCGCCGTCGCGCTGACCCTGTCGCTGCAGGGCTGCTTCTTCCTTCCGTCCAGCCCGCCGGAGCAGGTCACTCCGGTGCCGTACCCCGGTCCCGACGCGCCCCCCGACGCAGGACCGGAGCCGGAGCTTCGCGCTCCGCACGACGTCGCCACGGCCACCGTCGAGGGACGCTTCGGCAGCGTCGACCTCGCCGCCCCGTTGACCGCCCAGGTGAGCGAGACCTCGTCGAGCGGAAGCGTCGTCCGCGTGGCGATGACCGGCGCGGTGCCGGGCGGCCACCTCGAGCTGCTCGTCGCCATCGACGCGGCCCTCGACGACGCGCGCGTCACGCCGGGCACGGCGTTCCTCTTCGAGCCCGACGCCGAGACGCAGGTGCCGGGCATGGACGTCACCGTGGCCGCGCGCATCGCCGCCGACGGCCAGGAAGCGCCATTTTACCAGAGCGCGTATGGAACCGTGCTCCACGTCGAGCCGGGCCCCACGCCGGATCGCCAGCGCTTCGCCTTCACCGCCTACTTCGACACGCCCGCGGGTCGCGAGACCCTCGACGGAGCCTTCGAGTACACCCCGCGGCGCTGACCCGTCACGGCCAGGCGCCGAGGTCCTCGCAGCGCTCGACGAGGGTCACGCCCTGGCGCGCGTCGTTGGCGACGTACACTTGAAGCGCTGCCGACACGTCGAGCTGCTGGCCGTCGTCGCAGCGAACGCTCTGACCCGGTCCCACGGCGAAGTGCACGCCCACCCGAAGCTCGCAGCGCTCGATCGCGTCGAGGGCGCTCCAGGCCGGGCACACCTCGTACCGCGCGCGAAACGCGTCGCGCGGCAGCGTCGGACGCTCGAAGGTCCACCATCGCCCGGGCTCGCGCGAGGCGCGGTCGCGCTGGTACACGCGGTACACCGAGAGCGGACGCTGCGCCTCGAAGGTCGCGGCGGTGCACAGCCCACCATGCGACGGCGCGCCGAGCGCGGCGGCACGAAGCGTCACGTCGTCGACGCGCACCGCTCCTTCGAGGGACTGCGGCGCCGCCCCGGCGCACGACGACGACGGAGCGGGCTGCGGAGCCACGGTGTGCGCGGCGGTGCATGCGAGCGACACGGCCACGACGGCGGCGCCCAGCAGTCCGGTCCCCACGCGGGTTGGCGATGACGAAGCGAAGGTCTGCATCGCTCCCAGGCTACAACGCCGAAGAGGGGGTGATCAGCCCGTCACGCGCAGCGAGACGCGCTTCTTCTTGGGCGTCATCGGCAGCGGCGCGCCCTCCTCGAGCACCACCTCGCCGACGAGGTCGTAGTCCGCGCTCTGCGTGATGTCGGCCTGCACGATGGTGCCCGCGCGCACCTCCGCGCCCGAGAGGTACACCACGCCGTCGATCTCCGGCGCCTGCCCCGCGTGGCGGCCTTGCAGCACGAACTCGTGCTCCTCGCTCGCGCCGTCGACGAGAACCTCGACGCGCGTGCCGATGAGCGCCTTGTTGCGACGCCGCGCGATGGGGCGCTGCACCGCCATGAGCTTGCGATGCCGCGCCGCGCTCTCCTTGGCGCGCACCTTCGCGTCGAAGGTCTCGCTCTTCGTCCCCTCCTCGTCGGAGTAGCGGAACACGCCCACGCGGTCGAACTCGGCCCAGCGCACGAAGTCGCAGAGCTCGACGAAGTCCTCGTCGGTCTCGCCCGGGTGGCCGACGATGAACGCCGTGCGAAAGGTCACCCCGGGGATGCGCGTGCGCACCGTCTCGACCACGCGCCGCAGCCGCGCCCCGCCGTGCCCGCGCTTCATGCGGCGCAGCATCGCGTCGCTCGCGTGCTGCAGCGGCATGTCGACGTACTTCACGACCTTCGGGTGCGACGCGATGAGCTCCACGAGGCGCGCGTCGAGGGTCTCGGGATAGAGATAGTGCAGCCGGATCCAGCGCAGCCCGTCGACCTCGCCGAGGCGCTCGACGAGCGTCGCGAGGTCCGGCTTCTCGTCGCGGTCGCGGCCGTAGGCGACGGTGTCCTGCGACACCAGGTTGAGCTCGAGCACGCCCTCGGCGGCGAGGCGCCGCGCCTCCTCGACGACGTCGTCGATGCCCCGCGAGCGCTGCTTTCCACGGATCATCGGGATCGCGCAGAACGAGCACGTTCGGTTGCAACCCTCGGCAATCTTCAGGTACGCGCTGTGCCGCCCCTGCGACAGCACCCGCGGATCGCTCGCGCGCACGGTGTAGTCCGCGGGGTTGCCGACGAGCATGCGTTCGGCGCCGCCCTCGAGCACGTCCTTGAGGCGCAGCATGTCGCTGGACCCGAGAAAGTGGTCGACCTCGGGCATCTCCTCGGCGAGATCGCCGGAGTAGCGCTGCGAGAGGCAACCCGTCACCACGAGCTTCTCGCAGCTCCCGCCCTCCTTGAGCCGGCCCATGGCGAGGATCGTGTCGATGCTCTCCTCCTTGGCCGGACCGATGAAGCCGCAGGTGTTGACGACGATGTACTCGGCGCGCTCGGGGTCGCTCTCGAGGTCGCAGCCCGCCTGGTGCGCCACGCCGAGCATGACCTCGGTGTCGACGCGGTTCTTGGGGCAGCCCAGGGAGATGAAATGGATGCGCTTGCGCGGTGTGCTCATCGTGCCAGCGGCTCTCTAAGCCGCCACCGCGAGCGCCGCAAGCCGAGGGCCCGCGCTACTCGCGGAAGTTGCCGTACTGCGCCTCGAAGGCGAGGTCGGCGGTCTTGAGCACGCGCATCACGGCCTGCAGGTCGTCGCGGTTCTTGCCCGTGATGCGCACCGTGTCCTCGTGGATCGACGCCTGCACCTTGAGCTTCGACTCCTTCACGAAGTCGATGACCTTGCGCGCGTTCTCGCGGTCGATGCCCTCCTTCAGCTTCACGAGCTGACGGAACGTGCGCTGCCCTGCGGGCTTCGCCTCCTGCGGGTCGATCTGCTTCATCGACACGCCGCGCTTGATGAGCTTGCCCTGCAGCACCTCGAGGGCGGCCTCGACGCGCCCCTCGCTGCTCGACACGATCACGAGCCCCTCGGCGGTGCGCTCGATGCTCGTGCCCGTGTCGCGGAAATCGAAGCGCGTGCCGATCTCCTTCTGCGATTGCAGCAGCGCGTTGTCGACCTCGGGCTGGTTGACCTTGGACATCACATCGAACGACGGCATGGGGGCGACGAAGCTCCTTCGGGGTGTGCGGGGGCTAGGCGTTGCCGCTGGGGCGAGGGTGCTCGCCGGCGGTCCAGAGGTCGGCCAGGGCTTCGGTCGCGAGGACCACGCGCTCGGCGGCCGTACGGGCCTCGAGGGCGCGCTGGCGCACCGTCGCCTCGGGCACGAAGCGGTCGATGAGGCGCAGCGCGAGGCGCCCGGCGCCGAGGTCCTTGGGGATCTCGTAGTCGAAGGCGGGGTGCAGCTCCCGCGCGACGCGCATCACCGCGGCCGCGGCGCCGATCATCGCGGTGCGCTCGACCTCGGGCACGGTGTCGTCGGGCGGCTCGGCGAGCGGCGTCACGCGGGCGCGGCGGTACGGCGCCTCGAACGGGAGCTCCTCCAGCCGCACGCGCACCGAGCCCTCGACGAGGATGTTGTACCGGCCGTCGGGCAAGAGCTGCCGCGCGACGATGCGCCCCGCCGTCGCCACCGACGGGATCGCGGGCATGGGCTCCTCGTCGTCGCCGAAGATCGGCACCACGAGGATCCACCCGGGACCGTCGAGGGCGTCGCGCACCATGGCGCGGTATCGCGGCTCGAAGATGTGCAACGGCAGCTGCTGGTCGGGCATGAGCACGACGTCGGGCAGCGGAAACACCGGCACGATGTCGATCACCCCGCGCCCCCCGCGCCGAGCGCCACCGCATCGAGGAACTCGCGCCGCGCGCCCACGTCGTCGGACCACGCTCCCGCGAACGCCGACGTCACCACCCGCGCCGAAGACTGGCGTTCGCCGCGCAGCGCGAGGCACGCGTGCCGGCCTTCGAGCACGACGCCCGCGGCCCGCGCGCCGAGATGCTCCACCAACGCCTCGGCGATCTGGCGGCCGAGGGACTCTTGCAGCACGAGGCGGTGCGCGAGGCACTCGACGAGCTGCACGAGGGTGCCGAGGCCCGCGATGCGTCCGCCGGGCACATAGCCCACGTGCGCGCGCCCCTCGGACGGCATGAGGTGGTGCGGACACATCGACGTGTACGCGATGCCGTGGAGCACCACGAGGCCGCGCTCGTCCGACGCGAGCGAGTCGCCGAGCACCTCGGCGGGGGTGCGGCGATAGCCGTCGACGAGCTCGTCGCGCCACGCCCGGGCCACGCGCAGCGGCGTGCCCGCGAGCTCGGGATCCCCGTCCACGGGAAGCTCCAGCGCTTCGAGAAACCTGCGCAGCGCCGCCGCCGCCTCGTCCATCCGGTCCGCCATGGCTCTCCGTGCGGGGTGCGCGCTCCACCGTGAGTGCCGCATCCGCACCGGGAGCGCAACCTCCGTCGCGTTGCCGTCGACACCGCCGACGACGCAGCGCCGGGTTGCGGGAGAGGTTCCCGCGGTCGTAGCGTGGTGCTGCGTCTGGAAGGTCAGCACCGTGAGCCACATCAAACCCACCGGCGGCCCCGGCGCCACAGGCCCCCTCGGTCCCTCGGACGCCCCCAAGGCCCCGGCCGCGCCCGTCGCGACGGGCACCTCGGCGACGCCCGCCGCCGCGAGCCCCACCGACGCCGTCGTCGCGGCGCTGCGGGAGCGACGCATCACCCCCGACGAGGCCGTGCGTCAGCTCACCGACATCGCCCTGCACCGCGCCGGGGTTCCTGCTTCGGCGCGGCCGCAGGTCGAGTCCCGCATGCGCGCGCTGCTCGGCAGCGACCCGACCCTCGGTGGCCTCCTGCGCCGCATGGACGCGTCGATCCCCGAGGAGTGAGCCCGGGCCGGGGCGGGGACACAGTTACGTTGTTGCATTCGCGGTCCGTCCCCGGGAACGGCGACGTCCCGACGGTGGACACGGCCCGCCCCGCGGGGGAATCTAGGCGCGCAAGGTGACGCGACATGGGTGAGCCAGCCTGGGTTCTCGCGACATACTTCCCGAATCAGGGGGAGTGGAGCGACGACGAGTTCGTAGCCTTCAGCGCCGCGCGATCGCGCCTCGAACTCGTCCACGGAAGCGTGGAGGTGCTGCCGATGCCCAGCCTTCGTCATCAGGTGATCCTGGCGCTGCTCTTCCGTGTCCTCGACGCGTTCGCGCGACGCACCGGCGGCCGGGCGCTTCCGTCGGGGCTCCGCATCCGCCTGGAACCCGGACGCTTTCGGGAGCCCGACGTCGCGTTCCTGTCGAGTGCGCGGCTGCACCTTCGCGCCGAGGAGTACTGGACCGGCGCGGACCTCGTGGTCGAGATCGTGAGCCCCGCGGCCAACGACCGCGTGCGAGACTTCGTGACGA
>CAIMWA010000682.1 GCA_903845045.1 uncultured delta proteobacterium
CGGACTACGGTCCGGCGAGCGCGGCGCCCTGCTCCTCGCAGACCGTGAGCAGGTTGCGCAGCGCCATCGCCGGCGCTGGGGAGACCCACGCGGGCGGCGACAGCGGCAGGTCGCTGAGCACGCATGCCCGCATCACCGCGGGGGCGCGCGAAGGCGCGAGGGCCGCGAGGGTCACCCCCGCGGGCAGCGACGGCATCGCCCGCGTCATCCACGCCGTGTCGTCGACGCCGTAGCCCTCCCACGCGACGGCGTCGCCGACGGTCACGCTGAACGCCGCGCGGCTCCACCCGAGGGTCTGCGCGTCGAGGGTGCCAGCGCCGCTCGCGGCCAGCGTCGACACCGGCGCGAACGCCGGCACCACGCCCCGAAATGACGGACGCGTGGTGACCGTCGCCGTCAGCGCGGCGGCGCCGCCGATGCGAAGGGACGCGAAGATCAGCTCCGGCGCGAGGTCGCCCTCGAAGGCCTCGACGACCCAGCGCGCGAAGGTCCCCGCGCCCGGGGCCGCGAGGTGCGACCGCCCGACGGGCACGAGGCCGACGCCGTACTCGGTGTACTTCGTCCGCGCGACCTGCTCGGAGAGCACCCGGTCGAAGGTCGCCGGAGTCACCCGGCCGACCACCGGAAACTCCACGCGCAGCTCCATGCTCACGGCCGAAGGGGCGCCCGCGGCGAGGTCGATGGCGACCGGCGGGGGGGCGCTCGCGAGGTCGAGCGAGGGGGAGATCCAGCCGCGGACGAGGCCCGACGACGCGTCGAGCTCGATGGCCGTCACGCGCAGCGCGGGCGCCCCGGGCCACGTCGGCGCGGTCAGCGTGAAGGTGTCGTCGCGGGACACCGTCGTGCCGCGGGCGCCGTCGAGGAGCACCGCCGCGCGCACCATCGAGCGGCCGCGGAGGGTGCCCGTGACGGTCACGTCGCGCACTTCGGCCGGGCGCGTGGCCACCGTGGGACGCAGCAGCACCTCGGCGCGAAGGCCCGCCCGCGCGCCCACCAGGGACACGGCGGCGTAGCCCGGCTCGGCGGCGGTGACGTCCCACCGGGCGGCGGCGTCGACGGTGAAGCGCGCGTCGCCGGCGGCGTCGGTGAGGGCGTCGAGGTTCCGCGTGCCGTTCGTCGCGCGCACCCGCACGCCCGCCCGATACCGCGGCGGAACCAGCGGTCCGAGGCCCACGCGCAGGGTGAGGTTGCCGGGCGCCACGGCTGCGTCGTCGGGCGCCGCCACCAACGCCGTCGCGGCGGAAGCACACCCCACGCCTGCCAGCAGCACGACCGCGATGCCCACCGCTCGACGCATGCCTCGCAGTGTACGCCGGGGGCGGTCCCTCCGGCGGGGGCTGAGGGGCTCGACGATGCTATGCAGGCTGCCATGAACCGAACGCTGGACGTCGCCACCTCGTACCTCGCCAGCGTGGCCCGCCTCGGCAGCGGATCGGCCGTCGCGCACGCCGGCGCGCGCCCCGCGAAGCTGCTCGAGCTGTACGACTTCGAGGCCTGCCCGTTCTGCCGCAAGGTGCGCGAGATGCTCTCGGTGCTCGACCTCGACGCGCGCGTCTTCCCTTGCCCCCGCGGCGGTACCCGCTTTCGCCCGACGGCGGTGGCCCTCGGCGGGCGCGCGATGTTTCCCTACCTCGTCGATCCCAACACCGGCGCCTCGCTCTACGAGAGCGACGCCATCAACCGATACCTCGCAGAGACCTACGGCGACGGGCGCGTTCCCCTCGGGCTCACGCTGGGTCCCGTGACGGCATCGAGCTCTGCCTTCGCGTCGTCGTTTCGCCTCGGCCACGGGCGCGCCGCGCAGCCCTCCCACGCTCCCGCACAGCCGCTGGAACTCTACAGCTACGAGGCCTCGCCGTACGCGCGGCTCGCGCGCGAGGCGCTCTGCGAGCTCGAGCTCCCGTACGTGCTGCACAACGTCGCGCAGGGATCGCCGAGGCGCCCTGCGTTCGTTGCCCGCAGCGGCAAGCAGATGGTCCCGTTCCTCGTCGACCCGAACACGGACACGTCGCTCTTCGAGTCTGCGGACATCGTGGCGTACCTGCGCCGCACCTACGGCGCGTAGCGCGACGGCATCTTCGACGGGACTTCACCGCTGCGTGAGGAACCAGAGCAGGCGCAGCACCGCAACGATCGCGGCGATGGGAGCGACGATGCGACCGAGGCGCGCCGCGCGCTCGCCGAGGAGCGACGGACCGCCGCCGGCGACGAAGCGCACCACACCGAAGACGAGCGCTGCGGAGAGCACGAACCCCAGGACCGTCGGCACGAGCGACTCGCCGCGCGCCCTCGCGTCGGCGACGTGGGCGAGGGAGACCGTGGCCACGAGCGCCACGAGCACCGCCGAGCGCTCGCGGATGCGACGGCGGAACACCGACGGGTCCGACGGGTCCTCGCCCGCGATCATGCGGCGGATGGAGACGTGCGCGGACGCGGCGAGCAGCGCGAGCACCACGGCGGCTCCGACGACGAAGCGATGCGCGAAGCGACGCTGGCCGGCGGCCTCGACGGCCACGACGCGCCGATCGGAGACCGGTCGCGTGAACGAAGGCTCCTCGGGGAGGTACAGCACGTCGATGGATGCCCCGACGTCGTACGGCGCGGCCGCGCGCGCGACGTTCCACGTGTGCTCGCGACCGTCGACGGCGTAGGCGTAGTGCGTGGTGCCCGTCGCATCGACGCGCGTGATCACGGCGGTGGCGGGGAGTCCGTGGTCCGCGAGGGCGTCGAGGCGCCGCGACTGACGCCCGAAGAGCCCGGCACACGACGCGGGAACGACGATCGCCGCGGCGAGGAGCCATGCGCGGGTTCGTCGCGCCGAGGCGAGCTTCGTGGGGTCCGCCGTCACGACCGCACGACACGCCCATTCGCGGAGGCCGTCAACGATGCCGGTCGCGTTCACGACCATCCGTGAAACCGTTCACGACCATCCGTGAAACCGTTCACGACCATCCGTGAACGGCGGCGCGTCACATCGCCTCGGCCACCGCCTGCAAGAGGTTCAGCGCCGCGAGGGCGCTCTCGCGACGCAGGCACACCTCGTCCCCCAGCATGAACGTGCGGTAGCCCAGCGAGAGCAGCCACGCCGCGTCGCCGACGTCCTGCGCCTCGGGAACGCTTCCCCGCGCCAGCGACGGAAACAAGCGGCTCGCCACCCACGCCTCGGCATCGGCCGTGATCACCGCGCGCAGCGCCCGCACGATGCGGTGCGGCGCCACCACCTCGACGTAGAGGTCGCCCCGCGCAGCCATGAGCCTGCCCTGCGACGCGCCGTGCACGCGGGCGTACTCGAGGCCCCGCAGCGACTCGATCTTCGGCACCACCTCGGCACCCGGAAGAAGCCCGCGCACCTCGTCGACGTCGCTGGCGTGCTCGCAGAACGAGAGCATCACACGGCGCTGGTCCGTCGCGCGCATCGCCGCGACCCACGCGCGGTCGCCGTCGGTGAGCGTGCCCAGGACCTCGAGCGATGCACTCGGCACGTTCACGCTCTCGCCCGGACCCACGAAGCGCCGCGGACCGTCTTCGAGGATGAGCCGGTCGCCGTCGACGGCGACGATGCGCGCGTGCTCGCGTCCGTCGTCGAAGAAGCAGTCGGCGGGCACGTCGACGCGCACCGCGTGGCTCACGCGCACCTCGGTGAACGGAGGCATCGCCGCGGTGGTCACGCGAAGCTGCCGGCCCTTCAGGTCGACCCACAGCGGGACGCCGTGCGACGCGAGGCGCGCGAGCACCTCTTCGCGTAGATGGGCCACGGGCATCACGGTGTTGAAGCGCAGCCCACACACCAGCGGGTGCGCCGCCACCTCGCCGATGAACGGCGCGTACGGCGGCACCGTGACGATGGCCTGGACCTTCAACATCGAGCTTGCTCGGTGTCCTGTGTACCTCGGGCTGAAGCCCGAGGCACCTCGGATGAAGCCCGTTCCACGGGCTGTCCACAGCGCTCCCTCGATGGGTGCGATGGCGCTGCAGCCCGCCCGGCAGGCTTCACCCTGTTTGCCGTGGGCTTCAGCCGTTCCACTTCTACACGTCGCGAGACCGCGACCACAGCGTCAGCTCTGCATGATGTTCAGCCATCTTGACCCGCCGCGCTCACGCCCGGCAGCAGAGCGTCCGGGCTCTGCGCTTCGCGAACGTACCGGCCGCGGACGGCCGGGCCTGGGACCTCGCGCGCGTTTCCACGGCCGGCGTTTCGCCCGCGGTTTACGGGGTTCCGTCCCGTTGCTCTTCGGAGGCCCGGCCG
>CAIMWA010000683.1 GCA_903845045.1 uncultured delta proteobacterium
AACATCTCGAAGATCTACCAGGGCGAGACCTCGTACTTCAACCAGTCGTCGGAGAACAGCATCGCCAGCTTCGCCTCCGCCGGCCCGACGCCGTCCGGCTCGCCGACCGCTTCGAAGTTCCCGGCCCAGCCCACCTCCTTCGTGGGCGACACGGGCTGGAGCGCCGTGGGCTTCTCCGTCGATCAGCCGCTGTACTTCCAGTACACGGCGTCCGGCAGCGCCTCGGCCTTCACGGCCGACGCCAACGGCGACCTCGACGGCGACGGCATCACCTCGCTCTTCCGCCGCTCGGCCGCGCTCAACGGCGGCGAGATCCAGGGCACGCAGATCGCGATCACCAACGAGCTCGAGTGATCGGCGCCGCGGCCCTCGCGGGTCGCGGTGAATCCGCTCAGTCGACGAACGCGACCTCCGCGAGCCCTGCGTGGCTCGTCGGAGGTCCGTTCATTTCAGCGACCCCCAGCCGCACCGCATGGCACGGGCCCATGGGCCGCGGGAGCAGCACGCGCTGCGGACCGTCGACGTCGGCGAGAAGGACCGTCGCGCGGTCCATGGCCGTGAGCGTGCGGGCGTTGCCCTCGAGGTCGAGGCACGTCACGTCGAGGCGCCGCACGTGCGCGGTGCCCGGAGCCGTCGGTCCACCCTGCACCACCAGCGCCCGCAGCCGGCCGAGGCGCCGCGTGGGCACCTGCAGCCACTCGCCGACGCCGCCGTGCGCGCCCTGGTCGATCCACGCGGTGCCCGGGTCGCCGTCGAGGGCCATGGCGCCGAGGTGCGCGAGCGCGCCGCCGGGTAGCGCCGAGCTCTGCTGCACCAGCGAGCCGTCATCGCGGCGCGGGGTCACGCTCTCGCCCTGCTGACCGTTGCCGTAGTCCCACAGGAACAACGGCCGCCCGGCGCTCGGGGTCACGGCGACGTCGAGGGGCACGTGCACGTCGTCGTGCGTGGTGGGGCGCAGCGCCGTGAAGCGCCGCAGCACCTGCGGACCGCCGTCCCATAGGTCGATCTCGCCGGCGCCGATGGAGCCGGCCCACTGCGCGCCGGTGTGGAGAACATACTCGGCGGAGTAAACGAGGCTCTGGTTGGTGTTCGTCGCCGTGGTGACGACGCCGGCGTTGGCGACGTAGAGGTTGCGCAGCGACGTCTCGCCGGTCGCGAAGGGCACGGTGAAGACGAACCAGCGGGCGTACGGTCCATCGCCGGGGAGCGTCTGCACGGGGAGCGGAGGCCCCCCGACGTCGGCGGCGAAGGCCTCGAGGATGGCGTGCGTGGTCACGCGGCCAGGGCCGCACTCGTAGCCGCAGTCGCGCTCGACGATGCGCCCGCGGAGCTCGGGAAAGCCCACGAGGAGCGACGCCGGCGCGCCGGGGTTGGCGAAGGCGTAGCGCACGTTGACGAAGAGCCGCACGACGCCGCCGTCGAGGAAGGGCACCAGCGACACGCGCTCCCGCGCCATGCCGATCTCCGTGTGCTGCCGCGGCACCACGGACACGACGCGGCCGAGCTCGTCGCGGCGCTCGCGCATCCACGCGCCGTCGCCGAGCGAGGCCGTGGAGTGGAGCGCGACGGAGAGGACCACTGCGGTGCGTGCGTTCATGGCGAGGCGTCCCCGGGGAAGATGGCCGCGAGGGCGGCGTCGACGAGATGCGGGCGTTGCGTGCGGTGGCTGCGCAGGGCGGGGCCGGCGTCGCGCGCGGCGGGGCCGATGCGGCCGAGGGCCCAGGTCGCGAGGAACGGGACGTCTCCGTCGGCGTCGGCGTCGTCGAGGGCCGCGACGAGCGCCGGCACCGCCGTGACCGCGGCATCGCCCAGGTGCACGAGCGCCTCCGCGGCGTCGCGACGCACCGCGCGGCGCGGGTCCACCAGGGCCGCGACGACCACGGGCACCGCCGGCGGGCCGAGGTCCTCGACCTCGCGGAAGAACGGCGTGCGGTCGGGGACCGTGTGCAGCGCGGCGAGGCGCGCGCCGAGGTCCGCGGGCACCGGAGGAGGCGGCGGGAACGCGCCGCAGCGCGGGAGCTCCCACGCGCGCACGACGCGGCCGCGGGCGTCGACGAACTGCCACACGTGCTCCTCCCACTGCGGCTCGCGGAGG
This sequence comes from uncultured delta proteobacterium, assembly GCA_903845045.1. GTDB lineage: Bacteria > Myxococcota_A > Polyangia > Polyangiales > SCUS01. The sequence continues at coordinate 2,096 of CAIMWA010000683.1, forward strand.
CGCTGCGGGGCGTCGTCCCAGCGGTGGCGGATGGGAAAATTGAGGTCGTCGACGGCCGCGCCGTAGAGCACCGCCAGGGCGAGGTCGTCGAGGCCGTCGGGTACGCGACGCGGAGGGTGCCGGTACTGGTCCCGCTCGAAGCCCTCGTGCACCTCGTAGCTCCCGTGCACGCGCGCGCCGAGGCGCTGCAGCCGCGCCCGCTGCACCCGCGCCACGCCGCAACGGAACGGCTGCGCGCGCTCGAAGGGACCCGCGATGCGCACGGCGCCGGTGCGGTCGACGTAGCTCCAGCCGTCGCCGTCGCGCGCCGCCGCGAGGCCCTCGGAGAAGCCGTCGGCGTCGACGAAGCGCGGGGCGACGACGGTGTTTCCGGCGGCGTCGATCCAGCCCCAGCGGCCGCCGCGACGCACCGCCGCGAGGCCCTCGGCGAAGGGCTCGACCCACTCGTAGGCGGGCGGCACCACCATGCGCCCGTCGCCCGCGGCGAAGCCCCAGCCGCCGTCGACCTCGGTGCGCGCGAGCACCGGCGGCCCTGCGTCCCGGGCAGGCGCGGCGGCGGCGTGCGTGGACGCGTCGACGCGGCGATCGCTCGGGCGCCCGCACCCCGCGACGGTCGCGAGCGCCGCGACGGCCAAGGCCCCGCGCGCCCCTCGTCGCAGCAGCTTCACCGCGCCGACCGGCGCCGGCGCCGCACCGCCGCGAGGGCCAGCAACGACGCGACGGAACCACCGGCACCGCCCGTTCGCGCACCGCCCGCGCGGCAACTGCAGCCCCCGTCGTCCTCGGTCATCACGTACAACCCGGCGTCGGCCACCGCCGCGCCCGCGTCGAGGGCGCTCCCGGCGTCCCGCGCTCGAACCCCGGCGTCGGCGCCCGCGTCGCGCACGACCCCCGCGTCGGGCCGCACCCCGGCGTCCGGAGGCGGCGCTCCACACTGACCGCGGCTGCACACGCCCCCTTGCGGACACACGGCGTGGGCGCACGTGTCGACGCACGCGCCCGACGCGCAGTCGAAGCCGTCGGGGCACGTCACGCCGGTGCACGCCGTGTCGCGGCATCGCCCGTCGGAGAAGCACGCCTGGCCGCTGGGGCACGCGTGGCACGGGCACCGCGTCGTGCACACGCCCGCCACGCACACCTGCTCGGCGTCGCACGTCAGCCCCGCGCACGGGTCGACGCAGCGCCCGACGCGGCACACCTGCCCCGTCGGACACGTGATGCCCTCGCACGCCGCGTGGCAGGTTCCGCCGCGGCACACCTCGCCGCTCGGACACGTGACCGTGGTGCACGACGCCTCGGCGCAGGTGCCCGCGGCGGTGCAGGTGAAGCCGGGCGCGCAGCCGAGCTCCTGCGTGCAGCGGTCGAGGCACACGCCGCGGTCGCACACCTGCGACGCGGGACACAGCCCCATGCCGTCGTCGACGGTGCCGTTGCAGTCGTTGTCGACGCCGTCGCAGCGCTCGGCGCCGGGCGTCACCGTCTGCACGCACGCGAGGCGCCCGTCGTGGCACTGCCGCACGCCCTGCGCGCAGGCCCCGGGCTGGCCCGTGTCGCACGCGTCGCCGCCGCCCGCGCACACCAGGTTGTCGACCAGCACCAGAAGGTCCTGGAAGTCGTTGTCGCCGCCGCCGAAGAGGTCCTCCCAGGCGAAGATGAAGGCGTTGGGCGTGACCCGCGAGTCGTAGATGAGCAGGTGGATGAACCCCATGCTCACCGCCGTGTCGGGCTGGTAGCTCCGCTCCGAGTAGTACGTGTACGGCGGCGGCGTGCGGAGGTAGAAGCCGATCTGCCCGCCGCGGAAATCGGGGTTTCCGCGAAAGTCGAGGGTCGCCGTGAAGCCCACCGGGTCCGACGGCCCCACGAGCTGGTGCAGGTCGCTCGGCGCCGGCGCCGCCCCGGGAACGACGTTGTACCAACCGAACGCGTCGGCGTAGCCCGAGTCGCGGCCGAGCACGCGAAAGCGGATGGAGCATCCCGGCATGAAGCGCTCCGGCGTCACCGCGGCGTCGCGCGACACGTCGATGCCCGTCTGCCCCGCCATGTCGAGGTACTGCTGCAACGACGGCGCGCCGCTCGACGGCTGCGGGATCGCCGTCCCGTCGGGCTGGTGGAGCTGCGCCGACGCCGTCGTGCTCGACAGCCACACCGCCCACCCCACCGCCGTCGCCGCGCGCATGCGTCGACGTTCGGCCCCGCGCCGGGGCCGTGTCAACGCGATGCACCGCACTGCGACGAGGTTGACGCAGTTCACGATACGAGACAGAATCGATGATATGTCGGAAAGTTTCAGCATAGCGTCGGTGCCACGCATCGAGGCGCGGGACGGGGTCCTGCGGGTGTGGCTCGACGCGGGCGACGACGGGTACGTCGACCTGCACCATCGGTTTCTTCGGCACCACGCGGGCACGGACCGGCATCCGAAGACCGGTGAGCGCACGCTCTGCTCGTCGGAGCTCGCCGACGACGTCGCCCCCACCGACGCGCGCGTCGACGCGGCCAGCGGCGACCTCGTGGTGACCTGGGACGGCGGCGCGACGGTGGCGCGGTACACCCCCGCGTGGCTGCGCGAGGTGGCCTACGGGCGCGTGGACCCCGGCGTCGCGCCCCCGCCCTCGGACGCCGCGCGGTTCACCGTCGACGCCGAGGCCATCGGAGACCTTCGGGCCGTGGTGGCCGAGGCCCTCGCGCGGGTGCGTCGCGACGGGCTCGTCATCGTGCGCGGCGGGGCGCGGCGCCCCACGCCGGTGGAGGCCACGGAGCCGCTCATCGAGGCGTTCCTGGCCGCCGGGCTCACCGTGCGGGAGACGCATTTCGGGCGCATCGAGGACCTGCGCCCGGACAACACCACCAACGCCAACAACGACCAGCTCGGGTACACCGACGCGCCCATCGACCTGCACACGGACCAGCCGTTCATCGACGATCCCCCGCGGTTCCAGCTCTTGCAGGGCGTGGTGCCGGCCACCGAGGGGGGCGAGAACGCCTTCGTCGACGCGTTCCTCGCCGCGCGGTGGTTTCGCGCGCACGAGGAGGCCGACCACGCGCTGCTCGCCACCACGCCGGTGCGCCTGCACCGCAAGCAGAAGGCCTTCGAGAGCATCGTCGACGCGCCGACGCTTTACTACCCCGGCGGCTGGGACGACCCGGCGGGGTTCCGCGTGCGCTACTCGTACTTCACGCTCGCGCCGTTCCGCGTGCCCTTCGCGCGCATGGCGGCGTTCTACCGGGCCTTCGACCGCTTCGCGCGGCTCGTGCGCGACCCGCGGAACCAGGTCGTCGCGCGCCTCGAGGCCGGCGACTTCGTGCTCTACGACAACCACCGCGTGCTGCACGCGCGCAAGCCGTTCCGCGGACCGCGCTGGGTGCGCGGGATCTACTTCGACGAGGGCGCGGTCACCGCGCGATGATCGGCTCCACCTCGCGGTAGACCCGGCGCCGCCACGCCGCCAGCGCCGTCTCGCCGCGCATCATCTTCGCGGTCTCGTCGAGCACCGTCGCGATGGGCGTGAGCACCACGCTCGGGTCGTACGCCGTCGGCGCGCCGTCGACGCCGGCACCGAGCCAGCCGGCCATGAAGTCCTGCTCGCCGTCGGCCAGCGCGCGCACCGCGGCGTTGCAGAGCCGCGCCGCGAGAAGCCGGTCGAAGGCCGTCGGCGAGCCCCCGCGCACCACGTGTCCGAGCACGGTGATGCGCGTGTCGACGTCGGGAACGCGCGCCGCGAGCCGCGCCTCGACCTCGCGCTTGAGCACCGCGAGATCGACCCGCGCGCCCTCGGCCTTGATGACGAGCACCCGCCTCCGCGCGGACTTTCCCTCGTAGGCGCGAAGCACGACGTCGGTCACGTGCGCGATGCGGTCGGCCTCGCTGCGGTCGACCTCGGGGACCAGCACCGCGTCGGCGCCCGCGGCGATGCCCGCCGTCATCGCGAGGTAGCCGCAGTCGCGCCCCATCACCTCGATGAAGAACGTGCGGTGGTGCGCGCTCGCCGTGTCGTCGATGCGGTCGATGGCCTCGACGATGGTGTTCATCGCCGTGTCGACGCCGAGCGCCATCGACGTGCACCCGAGGTCGTTGTCGATGCTCGCGGGAACGCCCGCCACGGCCAGCGTTCCCCCCTCGTCGGTGCGCGCGCCGAGGAGGCTGCGCGCGCCCGCGAGGGAGCCGTTGCCGCCGATGACCACGAGCCCGCGGAGCCCCAGCGCCACGACCTTTTCCCGCGCCCGCGCCTGCCCCTCGGGCGTCGGAAACACCTTGGATCGTGCGGTTCCTAGCACCGTGCCGCCGCGCCGCGCGGCGTCGTCGAGCACCGCGAGGTCCATGGTCCGCACGCGCCCCTCGAGGAGCCCCGTGTAGCCGTCCTCGACGCCCACGACGTCGAGCCCGAGCTCGGCACCCACGCGCGCCACCGCCCGCAGCGCGGCGTTCATCCCCGGCGCATCGCCGCCCGACGTGAGCACCCCCAGCCGATCGCCTCGCCGCAGTCCCATCGCGCCTCCGTGTGAGGGCGCACGGTACCGCATTCAGCGCGGCGCAGGCAGCGGTCCGCTGGCCTCGAGGGCGACGCGCGAGCGCACGTTCACCTGCCCCGGAACCTCGACGCGGAACCACCCGCGGCTCTCGTCGAAGCCCCCGCCGATGCTCGGCGTGAAGAGCCTGCGCGTGGCGACGACGGTGAAGCTCCAGCGCGAGCGGCGCCCCCCGGGAAGCGGCGCGGCCTCGACGGCCTCGGCCCCGTGGCGCACGGCCTCCTCGGCGGCGCGGTCGAAGGTCGGAATGCCCGAGGCGTGCACGAGGCGCACGGCGACGATGCGGCCGGTGTCGTCCTGGTCGACCTCGAGCTCGGCGCGGGTGGTGCGCACGTTGCGGCGCCACGACTCGTCGAGGTTCCCCGGCGGCGGCGGCGGACGGCCGTTCAAGCCCTGCCCGTACACCCCTCCCATGGCCTCGATGGCGTCCGCCGCGCCCCCTTCGCGCGGGGCCGGGGCCTCGAGCACCTGCCGCTGCCGCCGTGCGATGCGCTCCCCGAAGATGCGCAGCGCGCGCTCCGGTGGAATGAACCCCGCCAGCAGCGTCTCGGCGAGGTTCGGCACGCGCACCACGCCGGGCCGCCACGCCTCGGCGACGTGCCGGCGCAGACCCCAGAAATACCCGCGCACGCCTGGGGCCTCGCGCACCGTGCTGTCGGCCAGCGCCTGCCGCAGAAAGCCCCCGCTCGCGGCTTGCACGCGCTCCCCCTCGGTCCCCTCGGTGCCATGAAACACGGCGCCCCGCCCCGCGGGACCCTCGTGCGCGGGCTGCGTCGACGGCGGCAGCGCGAAGGTGTCGAGGCGCGGGCGCAGCAGGTCCGTGGCGCGCAGCACCGGCGCGGGGGGAGGCGGTGCCGTCGGAGCGGGCGCGGGCAGCGGCGCGGGAGCCGTCGGAGCGGGCGATACCGGAGCCGGGGCGACGGGGTGCGGCGAAGGCCGTGGCGAAGGCGACGGAACGACGCGCGCAGCCGACGGCGGCGGTGGAGCGATGATCGGCGCAGGCACCGGAGGCACGGGCTCGGGCGCGGGTGCCGGCGGCGCCTCGAGGGAGAGCTCCACCGTCGACGCGGCCACCACCGGCGGAGTCGTCGATGCTGTGCGAGGCAACGACGCGAGCACCGCGCAGACCACGGCGTGCGCCGCGAGCGACGCGAGGAGACCGCGCGGTCGCAGGCCGGGTGCCATCGCCGCAACCATGACACCCCGTCGCGCAATGGGCAGCTTCGTCGCGTCGGCGCGAGGGTCCGTGTTAGGCACCGCGGCGATGAGCGCGCGACACCTCCTCCTCGACAGCCCCGCCATGGGGCGCAAGGTGCACCTCTGGACCTACGGCGAGGTCGGACGCCCGCTCGTGGTGTTTCCGTCGAACGCCGGCGTGGCCCACGAGTGGCAGAAGAGCGGCATGATCGACGCTCTCGCGCCGCTGCTCGCCGCGGGCCGCATGAAGATCTACTGCCCCGAGACCAACGTCTCGCGCAGCTTCTCGGGCAAGGGGAGCATGGACGAGCGCATCGCCCACCACCACGCCTACGAGCGCTTCGTGCTCGAGACGCTGGTGCCGTTCATCCGCAACGACAGCCGTACGCCGGACGCGACGATGACCGCCACGGGGTGCAGCGTGGGCGCGCTCTACGCGTCGCTCTTCGTGCTCAAGCACCCCGAGACCTTCTCGCAGGCGCTCTGCCTCTCGGGCCGCTACCGCGCCAGCAAGTTCTTCGACGGCCGCGCGAACACCGACGTCTACTACAACGACCCGCTCGCCTTCGTGCCCAACCTCGAGGGCGCGGCGCTGCAGCGCGTGCGGGCCCGGGCGCACCTCGTCGTCGTCGTCGGCCGCGGCGCCCACGAGGACGGCTGCATCCCCGAGACCACCGAGTTCGGCACCTGGCTGCAGCGCAAGGAGATCCCGAACCACGTGGCCTTGTGGGGCCACGACAGCCGCCACGACTACACGTGGTGGGCGCGCCAGGCCTCGCACTACCTGAACCAGCTCTTCTGACCCCCCGCTGGGGCGTGGGCCTGCGCTTTTTGCCGGGATTTCCCGCGCGCCGCGAGGGTGACAGACTATGACCACGACATGGTTGCATCCGAGCAGCGGTGGTCGCATGTTCAGTCCCGGAGGTTGACGATGGTCGATCACGAGGCGAGCGGTGCGGTTCGGCAGGGTCTCCCGGGGCTCCAGGTTCGCGGCACGCGGAGGGACGCGTGATGGGCGCGGTGCAGCTCGCGCTCTTCGAGGTCCCTTCGGCGCGGAAGCCGTCGGTGCAGGCGCCCGGGGTGATGCCCGCGGTGGTTCCGGGTCCGCGACCGGCCAACGACGTCGCGCGGCCACTGCCGGGCGGGTCGTCCGAGGTCCAGGCGTTCCTAGCGGCGGCGGTGCGGGCCGAGGCGGCGGCATCGGCCGGGCGCTTCACGGCGGCCGACGAGGCCCTGGTCACGTCGGTGTGGTCCGTGGGCGGGCTGCCGTCGTCGGTGGCGCGGTCGCGGGTGCCGTCGGTGGCGCGCGAGTGGCTGGCCGCCGCCGCGACGCTGCGCGCCGAACGCCTGGCCCCGCACGAGCTCCGATCGCAGCTCTGCGTACGAAGCGCAGGAGCCGGCAGCCCCGAGACGCGGGCGCTGGCGCTGCACACCCTCTGCGCGCTGGCGACCCGCTCGGTGTCGCTCCGCAACCGCCTGCGCGACGGGGTGCGCGCGGCACGCTGAGCCAGCGCAGGTGCCGGTCATGGATTGCCGTCGTCGCGGGCATCCATGGTACGGACGTGCCGTGTCTCCGGTGGCCGATCACGGCGCCCCGGAGGATCCGGTTCCGTACCGACCCCGACGAGCCCGCCATGACCTTCGCCCCCTCGAAGCTGTTCGCCGTCGTCCCGCTCTGGATGCTCGCGTGTGCGCCGGCGTCGGTGCCGCTCCCGCCGTCCGATGGTGCCGCGCTCGGCGTCGACGTCGCCTCGACGACGGACGCCCCCGCGACGACATCGGACACCCCGGTCTCCGCGACGGACGCGCCCGCGACCCCGGGCGACACCGTCGTCGTCACGACGCCCGACGCTGGAACGCCGCCCGCGGACGTTCCGCTCGTCGAGATCGACGTGCCGCAGTGGGTCGACGACGTGCCCGTGACCACGGTGGACGTACCGGTGGTGGGCGTCGACGTGCGCCCGCCGCCCCCCGACGTGCCCGTGACCGGCGTCGACGTGCGTCCCCCGCCCCCCGACGTGCCCGTCGTCGACCCGACCTGCGGCAACACCGGACAGAACTGCTGCGCCACCGGCACGGCGTGTCGCGTGGCCGGCGAAGGCTGCCTCGATTGGGGCTGGGGTCGCGTGTGCGGCGCGTGCGGCGGCGCGGGACAGACGTGCTGCCCGGGCAATTCCTGCAGCGGCGGCGGGTCCTGCGTGTCGCTTCTCAACGGGGGGTTGTCGTCCTGCGCCGTGGCGTCGGCGCGCGCCGAGACGCCGGGCGGAAGCTGCACGCGACCGGGCATGGCCTGCGGCGCCGGGGCCGGGACCGCGTGCGTGTCGCAGGGCTTCGTGCGGGCCGTGTGCGTTTCCTGCGGCACCCGCGGCCTCCCGTGCTGCTGGGGCGGCGGCTGCACCGGTGGATCGACGTGCATGGGCTCCAACGGCTCGGTGCTCGTCTGCCGGTGACCGAGGCGCCTCGGCGCGCCCGAGGTGCGGTACCGTGACCCCATCGCCCGGACGGCTCCGGGCATGGAGGTTTTGCCCCGATGGTTCGCGCACGACGCCCTGCCCTGCTCTTCTTCGTGACCACCGCGTGCCTCGCGGGGTGCGGAGACGGCACCGCGACGCCCGCCGATGCCGCCGCCGTCGTCGATGTGTCGTCCGCCGACGTTCCCCGGGACACCGGCTCCACGCCCCCGGTGGACGTTGCGACGACGGACACCCCGGTCACCGACGCGGCGGTCTCGTCCGATGCCGTCACGACGGATGCGGCGGTCCTCGATGTGCCGCGGGTCGATGTGCCCGCGACCGACGCGCCGGGCGCCGACGTGGTGACCGCCGACCGCACCGCCGTCGACGCCCCGGCCCCCAACGACGTCCCCGCGACCGGCGCTTCCTGCGGCACGCGCGGGACCGGGCCGTGCCCGTCGGGGCAGTTCTGCAACTACGCCCCGGCGGCGGCATGCGGAACCTTCGACGCGCCGGGCACCTGCACCGCGATCCCGACGGCGTGCACCCGCGAGTACGTGCCCGTGTGCGGCTGCGACGGCATGACCTACGGCAACGCGTGCACCGCCGCGGCCGCCAGCGTGGGCGTGCGCTCCCTCGGCGCCTGCGCCGACGACGCCGGCACCCCGCAGGACTCCGCGTCGAGCGACGCGCCCCCGGCCGACTGCCGCACTTCCGGCTGCGCTGGAACGAGCACCTGCCAGGCCTGCCGCGGCGTCGGCGGCGTGGTCTACGCCTGCATCCCCTCCGGCGCCGCCTGCTGAGGGGGACGACAAACGCTCCCCGGGTTCGTACTCTCCGCCCCGATGGCACTCGAAGTCACCCCGGTTCCCTGTCTCGAGGACAACTACGCCTACGTGCTGCGCTGCACCGCGACCGGTGCGTGCGCCGTGGTCGACCCCTCCGACGCCGACGTCGTGCTCGCCGCGCTGCGAGCCCTCGACGCGCGGCCGTCGATGATCCTCAACACCCACCACCACCTGGACCACGTCGCGGGCAACGAGGCCCTCGCCGCTGCGTTTCCGGGCATCGCCGTCATCGCGCACGTGAGCGACCGCGGGCGCGTTCCCGCGCAGACCGCGAGCGTCGAGAACTTCGACAAGGTCTCCCTCGGCGACGTCACGCTGCAGGCGATGCACGTTCCCGGGCACTCCCTCGGCGACGTCGCCTGGGCGGCCCCGGACGCGGCGTTCACCGGCGACACGCTGTTCCTCGCGGGCTGCGGCCGGATCTTCGAGGGCCACCCGCAGATGATGCTCACGTCCCTCGACCGCCTCGCGACGGAGCTCGACCCGCGCACGCGGATCTACTGCGGCCACGAGTACACCGTGAAGAACCTCCGCTTCGCGCTCACCGTGGAGCCCGGGAGCGCCGACCTCGTCGAGGCGCTGCGCTTCGCCGAGTCGCAGCGCGCGGCCGGCACGCCGACGGTGCCGCACACCCTCGCCAACGAGCTCCGCACGAACCCGTTTCTCCGCTGCGACGACGACGCCTTCGCCGACGCCATCGGCGTGCGCGGCGGACCGCTCGCGGTCTTCACGCACCTCCGCGAGCTTCGCAACGCGTTCTGAGCGCCGCGGGCTCGCTACGGCTTCGGGAGCGGCAGCGAGCCCAGCGCGATGGCCGCGTTGGTGTACGCCGGGTCGTCGGTGACCTCGTCGGTCACCCACGCCGGCGACGTGAACTCCTCGTCGGGGTCATCGAGCTCGACCTCGGCGATCCAGAGCCCCTCGTAGCGCCCGTGGTACTGGTCGAGGTCCCAGACGTGCGAGCCCGCGAGCACGCGGTACCTCGTCTTGCGCAGCGTCGCGACGCACAGCGGGACCATCGCCCGCGCGTCCTCCACGGGGATCGCGTACTCGAACTCCGCGCGCTGGATGCCGCCCGGTCCCTTCACCGTGATCCACGCCTCGGTGGGTGAGCCCGGGCGCTCGCTCACGCGCACGCGCACCGTCGGCGACAGCGAGAGGTAGCCCTGCACGAAGCCCGCGCCGTCGCGCAACGCCTCCCGGGGGATGCGCGCAGCATCGACCAGGAACTTTCGTTCGATCTCGGTCCCCATAGGTTGCGCCGACGATACACCCGCGGCCCCGCGCGAGGGCATCCGGCCTCCCGCGCCCGCGCGCGCCGTGCGAACCTCCGCCGCGCCCATGCACCTCCCCGGATGGCTCTCGAACGCGCTCCCCATCGTCCTGCTGCTCGCCGCCGTGGGCGCCGTCGTCGCGCGGCTGCCGAAGGTGGACGTCGGACACTCCGAGGCCTTCAAGCGCCGGCGCGTCGCGAACTGGCTACCGCTCGGGCTGACATACGCGTTCCTGTATTTCGGGCGCTACAACCTCTCGGCCATCGTCGATCAGCTCGAGCACGCGCACCTGCTCACCAAGGCGCAGTTCGGCGACATCGACGGCGTCGGCGCGCTCACCTACGGCGTCGCGTTCCTCGTCAACGGACCGCTCACGGACCGCTTCGGCGGGCGCGCCACGCTCCTCGCCGCCGCGGGCGGATCGGCCGTCGTGAACCTCGTGCTGGCGTACGCCGTCGCCCACGCCGCGCAGGACCCCGACGCGTTCCACCGCACGCTGCTCCTCGCCAACGCGGCGAACATGTACTTCCAGAGCTTCGGCGCGGTCTCCATCGTGAAGGTGAACGCGCCGTGGTTCCACGTGCGCGAGCGCGGCATGCTCGGCGGGCTCTTCGGCATCCTCATCTCGCTGGGGCTCTATTTCGCCTACGACTGGGCCAAGAACCTCGCCGTGGCGTTCGGCCTCGCGGCGGCGTTCTGGGTGCCCGCGCTGGTGCTCGCGGCGTGCTTCGTGGCGGCCTTCGTGCTCATCCGCGACACGCCCTCGGACGCCGGCTTCGCGGACTTCGACACCGGCGACGCGACCAGCGGCGAGACCGGTCCGACGCCGCTCGGCGAGGTGGTGAAGCGCATGTTGTCGCAGCGCGCGGTGCTGCTCATCGTGGCCATCGAGTTCTGCTCGGGCTTCCTGCGCCAGGGCGTGATGAAGTGGTACCGGCTCTTCGCCAAGGCCGTCGGCGAGGACCACGGCTTCGTCTACGCGAACTGGGGCATGCTGCTCTGCGTGGCGGGCATCCTCGGCGGCGTCTTCGCCGGGTCCATCTCGGACCACGTCTTCCAGTCGCGGCGCGGACCGGTCGCGGCGGTGCTCTACGGAGGGCTGCTCCTCGGCGCCGGCGTGGCCCTCGCGACGCTGGGAATGCCCTTGCTCGGGTGGTCCATGGTGTTCATGTCGCTGTGCGTGATCGGCGTGCACGGCATGCTCTCGGGCACGGCCTCCATGGACTTCGGCGGCACCCGCAACGCGGGCCTCGTCACCGGCGTCATCGACGGCTTCGTGTACCTCGGCTCGGCGGCGCAGGCCTTCCTCTACGGGCACCTGCTGCCCGGCACGCACGACCCCGCCGCCCACGACCCCACCGCGTGGCGCGTGTGGCCGGGCACCATGATCGGCGTCGCCGTCGTGGGCCTCGCGCTCTGCTCCCGCGTCTGGAACGCCCGCCCCCGCAGCGCCTCCGCCGCGCACTGAACGCAGGCCCGCAGCGATGACCCCGCCCGCCGTCGCGCGCCGTCTTCCGTGGATCACCGCCGCGCTCTGCGTCGCGGGATGGTGCGTGCTCGCGTGGAGCTTCGTCGCGCCGGGCCGCAACGTCGGTAACGACTTCTCGTACTTCTTTCCGCGGCTCCTCGACCTCGCGTGGTGGCGCTGGACCAACGGCCTCCTCGCCGTGCCCTGGTTCTCGCCGTCGTTCTGCGGCGGCCTCCCGATCTTCGCCGACGGCCAGGACCTCTCCTACGCCCTGCCCGGTCTCCTCGCCCCGTGGGTCGACCCGCGCGTCGCCGTGTACGTCACCGCCGTGGTCTTCGCGCTCCTCGGTGGAGCGGGCTTCGCGCGGCTGCTCTCGCGGTGCTTCGGTGCCAGCGCCCCGACGGCGCTCCTCGGCGGCGTGGTGGTCGCCCTCAACGGGGCGTTCACCGCGCGCTTCCTCGCGGGGCACCTCGCGTACCACGGCATGATGGCGATCCCCTGGGCCTGCGACGCCGTGCTCGCGCCGCTGCCCGACGCGGGCCCCGCGCGAACCCGCGCCTTCGTACGCGACGCGTGCGTGGCCGCCCTCGCGCTGGGCTACGTGGTGTGGGGCGGGCTGCTCAACCTCTGCGTTCCGCTCTTCATGGGAGCGGCCGCGGTGATGCTCGCGCAGCACCTCGCGCGCGGCGGATCGATGCGCGGCAAGCTCCTGCGCCTCGTCGTCGGCGGGCTCCTCGCGCTCGCCCTCGGGGCCGCCAAGGGCGCTGCCTTCGCCGCGTATTTCTCGCACTTTCCGCGCGACGGGTACCCGCTGCCGGGCATCCCCGGCGTGGGGCGCACGGTGCTCGCGGCGGCGCAGTCGGTGTTCGGCGTCGGCGAGCCGTGGCAGACGCCCGTCGCCAACGCCCGCTGGGTCATCGAGCCCCACGAGTGGGACTACGCCGTCGGACCGATCCCCGCCATCGGCCTCGTCGCTCTCGCCGTGCACGCGCTGCGCACCCGTCTGCGACCGCGCACGACGGCCGCGTGGGCACAGCTCGCGGCGCTGGCGTTGCTCCTCGCCGCGCCCATCGCCATCAACGTCTACACGCCGTCCTGGAACGCCTTTCTCAAGCGCATTCCGGTGCTCTCGTCGAGCAGTCACCTGGTGCGCTGGTGGCTCGCATACCTCTTCGCCGCGCCGCTCGGCGTGCTGGCCCTGGAGCGCGTGTCCGCCCCGCGGCGCCCGGTCATCGCATCGCTCGCGATGACCGCGGTGCTCGCGCTCGTGGTGCTGCGTCCGCGCCCCGACACGTTGGTGGCCCGGTACAACCCCGACGACGTCGTCGCCGCGTGGCACGCGCATCACCCGCGGGCCGTGCGCGAGCTCACGGGCTTCAAGGCCCGCACGCTGCAGCGCAACTCGGCGCTCGTGCGCGGGGCGTCGCAGCTCCATTGCTACGAGCCCGCCTTCGGCTACGCCCGCGAGCGCTTCCCCCGCGGCGCCCTCCACGAAGGACCGCTCGGCGACGCCCCGCCCGGCACGCTCAACCTGAAGAACCCCGCGTGCTACCTGTGGCCCGCGGAGACCGGCTACGCGCCGGGGTCGCCGTTCACCGTCGCGCAGGTGCCGCAGGCCCGCGCGTTCGTCACGCGCCACCGCTGGACCTTCGCGACGTCGTCCCGTCAGCGCGTCGCGTGGGCCGTCACGGCGGCGGCGTGGGCGGCGCTCTTCGGTGCGCTGCTCTGGCTCGCGCGTCCGCTCAGGCCCACTCCATCTCCGCGGTGAAGTGCCGCAGGTACTTGCTCTGCTTGGCGATGCGCACGCCGCGGATGGAGCGCGCCTTGGCCTTCACCTCGACGAGCACCTCGGCGGCGAAATCGAAGTGGCTCTGCGTGTACATGCGCCGCGGGAACGCCAGCCGCACGAGCTCCATCGGGTGGTACGTCTCGGTGCCGTCGTCGAGGCGCTTGCCGAACATCACCGAGCCGATCTCGACGCCTCGGATTCCGCCCTCGAGATAGAGCGCGTTGCAGAGCGCCCACGCGGGGTAGTGCGCCGCGGGCATCTCGGGCAGCACGGTCTTCGCGTCGAGGTACACCGCATGGCCGCCGGTGGGCTTCACGAAGCCGATGCCCGCGGCCTCGAGCTTCTCGCCGAGGTACTCCGCGGTGCGCAGGCGGTAGCGGAGATAGGCCTCGTCCATGCCCTCTTCGAGGCCCACGGCGAGGGCCTCGAGGTCGCGCCCCGCGAGGCCGCCGTAGGTCGGAAAACCCTCGGTGAGGATGAGCATGTTGCGCACCGCCTCGAGCCAGCGGTCGTCGCGCAGCATGATGAAGCCGCCGATGTTCACCATGCCGTCCTTCTTGGCGCTCATGGTGCAGCCGTCGGCGTAGCTGAACATCTCCTGGCAGATCGCCCGCACCGGGGTGTTGGTGTAGCCGGGCTCGCGCAGCTTGATGAACATCGCGTTCTCGGCGAAGCGGCACACGTCCATGACGAGCGGCTTGCCATGGCGCTTGAGCAGCGCGGCGTAGGCGCGGATGTTCGCCATGGAGACGGGCTGTCCGCCGCCGGTGTTGTTCGTCACCGTGATCATGCCGAAGGGCACGCGGTCGCCCTCGCGGGTGAGCAGCTCGTCGGCCCGCGCGAGGTCGATGTTGCCCTTGAACGGATGCAGCGTCGCGGGCTGCAGCCCCTCGGCGATGACGAGGTCCACGGCCTCGACGCCGTTGAACTCGAGGTTCGCGCGGGTGGTGTCGAAGTGGCAGTTGTTCGGCACCACGTCGCCGCGCTTGCACACCGCGGTGAAGAGCACGCGCTCGGCGGCGCGCCCTTGGTGCGTCGGCACGAGGTGCTCCATGCCCGTGATGTCGCGAAGCACCGACTGCAATCGAAAGAAGCTGCGCGCGCCGGCGTAGCTCTCGTCGCCGACCATGATCGCGCCCCACTGCGCCGAGCTCATGGCGCCGGTGCCCGAGTCCGTCAGCCAGTCGAGGAGCACGTCCTCGGCGCGCAGCTTGAAGACGTTGAGCTTCGCCTCCTCGAGCAGCGCGAGGCGCTCGGCGGAGCTCGTCATGCGGATGGGCTCCACCGACTTGATGCGGAACGGTTCGATCATCGTGCGCGGCATGCGTGGTCTCCTGCGCCGGCCACGCTACGCCGCCCGCCAAGCCCGCTGCGGCCCCGCGCAAATTTCACGGGGACGGTTTCAACAAGTTGCCATTCCGGTGAGACCGGAATTCATCGCGTGCGAAATGCTCGAAACAAAGCATTTCGTCTCGAGGAAATTCCGGTGACACCGGAACATTGAATTGTTGAAACCGTCCCCGGGCGGGGGTCAGAGCACGAAGGTCTGCCCCTCGTAGCCGGCGCACACGGGCATCGACGGCGACGTGTCGCGGAGCAACTGCGCGACGATGCCCTCGAGGGTGGCGTCGTCGTGGTCCGGGTCGTGGTGGAAGAGCACCATCTGCCGGGCCTCGACGAGCTCAGCGAACTCCACGGCCCGCGCGAAGGTGCTGTGCCCCCAGCCGACGCGCGAGGCGTACTGCCTCTCGGTGTACTGCCCGTCGTGGATGAGCAGGTCCGTCTCCCGCGCGAGCCTCGTGCCCGTCGTCCAGCCCCCGCGCAGCAGCGGACCGCGCAGGCCCAACGCCGGCTCGTGGTCAGGGAGGTAGGTGACCGCGCGGCCCTCCTCGGCGATGCGGAAGCCCACCGTGGGACCGGGGTGGCACACCAGCGACGAGTCGACGCTGAAGGGCCCGATGCGCTCGTTCACGCACGGCACCTCGTGCACCGTGAGACGGCACGGAAGGTCGCGCAGCCGCACCGGAAAGAGCGGCGGGGACATGTACCGCCCGAGCCGCGAGCGCAGCGACTCCGACGGCGACGGCGGACCCCACACGTGCACCTCGAGCCCCGGCACGTAGAACGGCGCGAAGAACCCGAGCCCCTGGATGTGGTCCATGTGCAGGTGCGAGAGCAGCACGTCGACGCGGCGGGTCGTGCCTGGAATGGTCCGACCCAGGTTGCGCACGCCGGTGCCCGCGTCGAGCACCAGCACGTGCTCGCCGTCGCCGCTGCGCACCTCGACGCAGACCGTGTTGCCGCCGTAGCGCGCGGTCTCGGGCCCCGGCGTCGCCAGCGAGCCCCGGGTGCCCCAGAGGCGGACCTTCACTTGCCGGGCCCTTCCCAGAGCAGCGCGAGCGCCCCGAGAAAGCGGCCGGCCTGGCCCGCCAGCGGCATCGCCGTGAGCAGCAGGTGCCGACGCTGGCCGTCGGCGCTGGTGATCCAGAACTCGCCGTGCGCGGGGTGCCGCGTGCGCAGCGCCATCACGAGCGGAAGCGACTCCACCGGGAGCGGCACGCCGTCGGCGCCGGTGGGCTCGAAGCGCGTGCCCCAGGCCTCCACGGACAGCTCGCCGGTCTCCTCGAAGCGCTGCCCCAGCAGCACCTCCGCGGGCTCGTTGTAGAACAGCAGGGTGCCGCGGGGATCGACGAGGAACGCCGGCGTCGCGAGGTAGCTCGCGAGCTGCCGCGTCAGGATGATCTCCACTTCCTTCTGCACTTCCATCGAGGCCCCTTTTGCGACGAGGCTACCCTCGGCCGCGGGGCCATGTCGAACTCCTGGGTGATGTCGGCGACTTCCAAGGGCTTCGCCACGCCGGGGCGTCTGGAGTAGGGTCGCGCCCCGACAGCACCGATGGCCCTCGAAGCACCCCCTCGCAGCACCGATTGCGACGTCCTCGTCATTGGCGGCGGCGTCAACGGCACCGGCCTCGCGCGCGACCTCGCGCTGCGCGGCCTCCGCACCATCCTCGTCGAGCGCAACGACCTGGCCTACGGGGCCAGCGGCAACTCGTCGGGCATGATCCACGGAGGACCGCGCTACCTCACGACGCACCCCGCCGTGACGCGCTCGTCCTGCGTCGACTCCGGGTACATCCAGAAGATCGCGCCGCACATGATCTTCCGGATCCCGTTCGTGATGCCGGTGTTCGGCCGGGGCATCGACGCTCGGGTGCGCTTCGACGCCTTCGACGCGTTCTTCGCGGTCTACGACGAGTACCAGCCGCTGAAGCGCGGCAAGCGCCACACGCGGCTCACGCCCGAAGAGACGCTCACGCTGGTGCCGGGCCTCCGCGAGGACGACCTCTACGGCTCCATCACCTTCGACGAGTGGGGCATCTACGGGAACCGCCTGTGCGTCGCGAACGCCGTCGACGCCGTGGAGCACGGCTGCAAGGTGCTCGTGCACACCACCGTGGAGCGCATCGTCGTGCAGGACGGCCGCGCCACCGGCGTCGTGGCCCGGGACCGCCTCGACGGGCGGGCGTACGAGCTCAGCGCGCGGGCCGTGGTGAATTGCACCGGGGCGTGGGGTCCCATCACCGCGGCCACGGCGGGTCTCGAGGGCAAGCTGCGGGTGCGTCCCGGCAAGGGCGTGCACCTCGTGCTCGACCGGCCCGTGTGCGACGTCGGCGTGATGGCCGACGCCATCGACGGTCGGCAGATCTTCATCGAGCCGTGGGGCAACACGGCGATCATCGGCACCACCGACGACGACACCTACGCCGACCTCGACGACCTGCCCGTGAGCACCGACGAGGTGCGCTACCTCGTCGAGGGCATCGAGAAGGTGCTCCCGCGGGTGCGCGAGGCCCGGATCATCGGCACCACCGTCGGCGCCCGCCCCTCGCTCTACGCCTGGGGACCGATGGAGGACGCCCTCTCCCGCGAGCACGAGGTCATCGACCACGCGCCGCACGGCGTCGAGGGGCTCTACTCGCTCACCGGCGGCAAGCTCGCGAGCTACCGCATGTTCGCGCAGGAGGCCGCCGACGTGCTCGCCCCCCGCCTCGGCAACAACACCCCTTGCACCACGCACACGGCGCCGCTGCCCGGGGGCGAGCGCATCGTCGACGCCGCCCAGCTCGCCGAGCGCTTCGGGATCCCGCGGTACGCCGCCGACCGCCTCGTGGCGCGGCACGGCGCGCGGGCCGAGGGGATGCTCTCCGCGGCGGGACGCGCGGGGCGTGCCGTGGTGTGCTCCCACGAGCCGGTGCTCGCCTGCGAGGTGCGCTGGGCCGTGGAGCACGAGTTCGCGCGCACGCTGCTCGACGTCGCCCGGCGCACGCACCTGGGCTACGGCGCTTGCGGCGGCACGGACTGCGCCCTCGGCGGTGCGGTGATCGCCGGCGAGGCGCTGGGCTGGAGCCCCGCCGAGGTGCGGGCCCAGGCCGCGGAGCTCCTGCGCGCGCGACACCGTTCACGGCTGCCGGCCATCGGCGACAAGCAGGCCCGGGCCGAGGCGCTGACCATGGCGGCGCTGCGCTCCCTCGGAAGGCTGGCGTCGCCGTGAGCGCCCCGATGGTGGACGTGCTGGTGATCGGGGCTGGCGCGGCGGGCGTGGCGGCGGCGCGCGCGGCGCACGAGGCCGGGGCGTCGGTGTGCGTCGTGGCCGACGGCGGCGGCGCGGCGGCGCTCGGGTCGGGTGTGGTGTGGGGCGTGGCGCGCGATCCCTTCGTGCGCTGGGCCGCCGAGGGCCGCGCGTGGCGCGTCGGCGGACGCTACGTGACCACCGCGGGCTGGCTCCTCGAGGGGGCCGTGGGGGCGCTGTCGTCGCTCCTCGATCTGTCTTCGCTGCCCGCGCACGGAACGCCGGGCGTGCTCGCGATCCCGGGTCACCCGGCGTGGTCGGCGACGCTGGTGGCGCAGAGCCTCGGGGCGCGCGTCGTCGAGGCTCCGACGGGGTCCGTCGAGGGCGCGACGCTGCGCGAGGTGGCCGCCCGGCTCGACCTCGACGGCGCCGCCGAGGCCTTCGCCCACGCCCTCGCCCCGCGCTGCGAAGGGCTCTCGGCGTTGCTGCTTCCGCCCGTGCTCGGGCTCGCCCGCGGCGACGTGGCCGAGCGCATCGCCGCGGTGTTGCGCATGCCCGTGGGCGAGACCGCGGGCGTGCCCGGCGACGCACCGGGCGTGCGCGTGACGAAGGCCCTTCGAGCGTCGCTGCCCCCCTCGGTGGAGGTGCTGCGCGGACGGGCGACGGTGCGCCCCGAAGGTCCGTCGGGCGTGCGGCTCGAGGGCGGACGCGAGCTGCGGGCGCGGTCCGTGGTGCTGTGCACCGGCGGGCTCCTCGGCGGCGGTCTGGCCTTCGGCGCGAGCTTGCACGAGGCCACCGCCGGCGCCCCCGTCTGGACCCGCGACCGCCGCCGCGTGCTCGTCGACGGCGGCAGCGCGCGCGGCGCCGACCCGGCGGAGTGGTTCGACGAGCACACCGGCCGGGCGCGCGGCGCGGGCGTGCGCGTCGACGCGCGCGGACGCGTCGTGGGCGCCGACGGAACGACGCCGCTCGCACCGTGGCTCCACGCGGCCGGCGAGGTGTGCTGCGCGCCGCACGAGGGTCTGGCCGACACCCTCGCCGACGGCGCACGGACGGGGCGCAGCGCGGCGGAGCGGTGACGGCGCGGACGCAGGTCCGGGCACGGGGCGCGGCGCGAATCCTGGCGCTGGCGGGGCTCGTCGCCGCGGGCGCCGCGAGCGCCCAGGAGAACCCGCGCATCGAGGCCGGACGCGCGGCCATGGAGGCCGGCGACACGTCGCGCGCCCGGGCCTCGTTCACCGAGGCGGTGAACCGCGGCGACGCCGTCGAGGCCTCGCTCGGCGAGTACTACCTCGCGCTCATGTCCGACGAGGCGCTGGACCTGCCCGCCGCGCTTGCGGGCTACCGGCACTTCGTCGCGAGGGACCCCGGTTCGCGCTTCGCGGCGCGGGCCATGGCGCGCATCGACGACCTCGAGGCGCACTCCGAGGGTCGCTTCGTCCCCCTCGCGGCGCTCGAGCGGGTGCGGCGCTCGCCGGACCTCAGCAACGACGCCCACGCCCTCGAGGCCCTCGACGCGCAGGCCGGAACGTGGCCGCCGGGCAACGTGCGCGCCGAGGCGTGGCTCCTCGTCGGCGAGGCCTACCTCGGACGCATGCAGCGCCCCCGCGACGCCGCCCGGGTGTTCCTGCGCCTCGCCCGCGACGACGGTGCCTCGGCGGCTATGCGCGAGCTCGCGGCGACGCGCCTCGTGGCGGCCCGCGCGGTGCTCGGCGAGAGCGTGCGCGCCGAGCAGGAGCTCTCCGGCGCCCGCGTCACCGACGCCGTGCGCGCCGAGGCCGCGGTGCTCGCCCGCCGGGTGCGCCTCGGGCGCGGCGCGACGTGGGTCCTCGGCATCCTCGGGGCGGCGACGGCGGCAGGCATCGCGGCGGTGCTGCGGCGGGGACAGCTCAGCGAAGTGCTCCGCCGATGGCGCCGCCCCATGCCGCTGGTGCAGCTCGCGGTGCTCACCGTCGGCGGCGCGGCCCTCGCGAAGGCCTCCGACGACCACGAGGTGCGGCCGTTCCTGCTGCTCGGCGGCGGAGTGCTCGCCGTGTACCTCGCGGCCGTGGTGCTCAACGTCGCCGGCGGGACGACCCCCGGCGCCCGCGCCGCCCGCGCGGCGGTGTGCGTCCTCGCGGTGCTCTCGGTGGCGTTCCTCACGATGCTGCGCTGCGACCCGATGATGCTCGAAGGCATCGGGCTCTGAACGACCCCTCGAAACCCTTCCGTTCCAGGCCCCGTGGCGGGAGGCCGACAAAGTGCGCGGGGGTGATTGAATGTAGGTGCAGGTGGTGGTACCCACGCCGCGTTTCAGGGGCTCCGCTTCGGCGGTTCCAGGAGGTCTGCGGGTGATGACGAAGCTTTCCGTTTCGGCGGTGGTGGTGCTGGCACTCGCGGGCTGTATGGGCTCCGGCGACACGTCCTCGGATACGGCCTCGGTGGCCTCGGACGTTCGCGCGGGCGCTCGCTGCGGCGGCGGCACTCAGCACGCCCCGGTGTGCAACCACGGCCTCGTCTGCGTGTTCCCGCACTCCCCGCCGCGCCCCGGCGAGAGCGGCACCTGCGAGCACCCCCCGGCCTGCGTGCAGAACACCCTCTGCGTGCTCACGGCGCACTGGGACGCGGGGCAGTGCCGCTGCGTTCCCAACGACACCGACGCGGGCACGGTCTGCGTGCAGCGAACGCTCTGCGTCGTCACCGCGCACTGGGACACCACGCTCTGCCAGTGCGTCCCGAACACCGGCAGCTGCGACCGCGCCTCGGACTGCACCGGCGCGCTGCCGGACTTCTGCCGCACGTGCTCCAACGGCCGCTCGGCCTGCGCGCACTGGTCCTGCACGAACCACGTCTGCACCCTCGCGACCTGCCCGAACTGAGACCGCGCGCACCCTGCGCGGCGTGCCCATCGCTTTGCCCGCGACGCCCGACGGTGTTACCGTCACGGACGATCGTGAGCGTGCGCCTGCCGAGGTCCTCGACCCGACTTTCCGCGCGGAGCCTTCCGCGAGGGCTTTCGGTCCGAGGGCACGGCGGAGCGGGCGGTCACGGCGCGGCACGGGGTGGTCCTGCACCCGGGAATGATCCCGCACGCGCGAGCGTGCCCCGTACCGACGGCCGAGCGCGGGCGCATGGTGCGCACCGGCTCCACTTCACACGAAGGCCCGGAACGTGGGCCGGGATCCGTCCCGGAGTCCCTCGGGCTGCGGCATCGCCGCGGGAGGTACAGACGCACAATGGGCAAACAGCATACGTCTCTCGACAGGGTGGAGCTCTCGTCCAGGTAGGCGGTCCGTCCGCCCCCGCGCGCTGATCGTTCGGCGCGTTGGGCGATGCGTCCCTCCACGGGGGGCGCTCCGGGATGATCCCGGGGCGTCCCCCGTGTTCTATTTTGCGCCCTCGGGAATGAGACGCGGCCGTCGACGGGTTGCACGTTCGCCCGGTCATGGGATAAGTGCCGGGCCGCAACGCATGCGCTTCGTCCTCGCCGCCCTCTGCGCCCTCGTCGCCGTGATGCTCACGGCCGCGCCGGCGCACGCGCAGGCCTCGACGACGCGCTGCTTCGAGGCCCTCGCGACGCACCTCCCGGTGGCCAACGACCAGGTGACCTCGCCGGCGAAGACCGTGAAGACGGTGCTCGCCCCCGCGGCGCCGATGCGGTCCCAGGCCCCGCGGCTCTGCAGCGACCCGAACCAGCCCGGCTGCCACGTCGACCGGCCCGACGCCCCGCGGCACCGCGGCGGCGGCCTCGACCTCCACCACGAGCCCGTGGTGCAGACGGCTGCGATGCCCGACCTCGCCCCGCGCCCCGAGCGCGTGACGCCCTGGAGCCCGGCCCCGGCCGGTGATGCGCGGCCTGCGTGCGCGCGCTCTCCGTGGCGTCCGCCCGCGGCCTGAGGGCGCCACCGACGGGCCTTCACGGCTGCGCAACGCCCTCGCGCGACGGACCTCCGTCCCACGCGGGCAGCGCCGCCCGGCCCGTCCACCGGCGCACCGGGAACGACCCGGCGAGCCCGTCTCGAAAACAATGTTCTTCGTGGCAACGGCACCGCGCGGCGACGGCCAGCGCAGCGCGGCGCATCCGACAGTCGACTGGTCTAGGAACAAGAGGGATACGTGAGCAAGGGAGCAGCAGCCATTTCGATCATCATGGCGCTGGTGCTGGGCTTCGTGGTGGGCAACATCACGGGCGCCAAGGCACCCGCCGAGCCGGGCGGTGACGTCACCGCCGAGGCCTCCGCCGGAACCGGCAACACCAACGGACCGAACATGGTCGATGCCGAGCGCATCCCCGTGGGCACGTCGCCGGTGGACGGTCCGAACAACGCGCTCGTCACCATCGTGGAGTTCTCGGACTTCCAGTGTCCGTTCTGCTCGCGGGTGAACGACACCGTCGACCAGATCAAGCGGCAGTACGGCAACGACGTGCGCATCGTCTGGAAGAACGCGCCGCTGCCGTTCCACAACAACGCCACCCCGGCGGCCGAAGCCGCGCAGGAAGCGTTCGCCCAGGGCGGCGCGGCGAAGTTCTGGCAGATGCACCACCTGCTCTTCCAGAACCAGCAGAACCTCGACCGCGCGACGCTCGACCGCCTCGCGCAGCAGGTCGGCCTGAACATGACCCGCTACAACGCGGCGATGAACGGCCACACGCACACGGCCGAGATCGACCGCGACAAGAACCTCGCGCAGGCCGTGGGCGCCCAGGGCACGCCGAACTTCTTCATCAACGGAACGCAGGTCACTGGCGCGCAGCCCTTCGACCGGTTCAAGACCATCATCGACCAGGTGCTGGCCCGCGCGCGCACCATCCAGCCGCGCAACCGCGTGTACGCGAACATGGTCGCCGACCCCGTCCCGGGTGAGGCGCCCGCGCAGCCGCAGCAGCCGCAGCAGCGCCCGGCGGAGCCCGATCCGGCGCAGGTCCTCCGCGTTCCGGTGGGCACCTCGCCGGTGCTCGGCTCGAACAACGCCCTCGTGACGGTGGTGGTCTTCTCGGACTTCCAGTGCCCGTTCTGCTCGCGCGTGGAGACGACGCTCTCGGCGCTCCGCACCCGCTACGGCAACGACATCCGCTTCGTGTGGAAGAACGAGCCGCTCCCGTTCCACGACAAGGCCCGCCCGGCCGCCGAGGCCGCCATGGAGGCCTTCGCGCAGCGCAGCCACGCCGGCTTCTGGACCTTCCACGACACGCTGTTCTCGCACCAGCAGAACATCGACCGCCCGGACCTCGAGCGGTACGCCCAGGAGCAGCACCTCGACATGGCGCGCTTCCGCGCCGCGCTCGACGGCCACACGCACCAGGCCCAGATCGACGCCGACCACCAGCTCGCGCAGTCGCTCGAGGCGAACGGCACGCCGCACTTCTTCGTCAACGGCCGCCGCATCGTCGGCGCCCAGCCCGAGGACGCCTTCGTGCGCCTCATCGACGAGGCCAAGACCGCCGCGGAGACCTACATCCGCACGCACCCCGGCACCACGCGCGCGAACGTCTACGAGCGCATGATGGCCGAAGCCGACACCACGATCCGCCGCACCGGCGGTGGCGCGGCTCCGCAGGCGGCCGCCCCGGCCCCGGCGCAGCCCGACGAGAACCACGTCTACACGGTGCGCCCGAACGCGCACGCGCCGAGCTTCGGCCCGGCCAACGCCCGCGTGGTCATCGAGCACTTCTCGGACTACCAGTGCCCGTTCTGCTCGCGCGTCGGACCGCAGGTGGAGCAGATCCGCCAGCGCTACGGCGACCGCGTCCGCTTCGTGTGGCGTGACTACCCGCTCCCCTTCCACGACCACGCGATGCTCGCCGCCGAGGCCGCCCAGGAGGCGTTCGCGCAGCGTGGAAACCAGGGCTTCTGGCGCTTCCACGACAACCTGTTCACCAACCAGCAGCACATCGAGCGCGCGGACCTCGAGCGCTACGCCCAGGAGCAGGGCCTCGACATGGCGCGCTTCCGCGCCGCCCTCGACGGCCACACGCACCAGGCCCGCATCCGCGACGACATGGCCGCGGCCGACGCCACGGGCGCCCAGATCGGCACCCCGGCGTTCTTCATCGCGGGCAAGTTCGTCGCCGGCGCGCTCCCCTTCGAGGAGTTCCAGCGCCGCATCGACGCCGCCCTCGCCGCCGCGCACTGATCGCGCACCCCGCAACCGCCGGGCTCCACACGGGGCCCGGCGTCGCCCCCTTCCCCGCAGCTTCGACTCTGGCCGACGACGCGCTCCGTGCGCGGGGACACAGTTACGTTGTTGCATTCCGGTCCCGCGGGCCGGGCGCGGGGACACAGTTAAGTTCTTGCCTTACGTTCCCGCGACCTCGCTGAATGCAACAACGTAACTGTGTCCCCATCGACGTCCACGCCCGCGACGCTGACCCCGACGCTGCTCGGGACGGCAGCACTCGGCCTCGTAGTGGCCCTCGTCCGCCCCCGCGACCGCGACGCGCTGCGCGCCATGCTGCGCCCTCACGCCACCGAAGGCGCACCGTCGCCGCGCACACCGGGCGTCCCGACGATCACGCCCGCCCCGGAGCCCCCGCTCCCGCCACGTTGGACACCCGCGACGCACGCGGCGACGGCGCCGTTTCCGTTTCTCGCGAACCCGGTGCTCGCAGCGTCGACGGAGCACGCCCTCGACGCGTTCGCACGCCGGCTCTCGGCGGCGGCGGAGACACGACGCACGGTGCGGGTGCTGCACCTCGGCGACTCGCTCATCGCCGATGACCGCATCACCGGACGCCTGCGACGAAGGCTCCAGCACGAGTTCGGCGACGGCGGGCTCGGCATGGTGTTCCTGAGGCCGACGGCGCGCTCGTATCACCCCGCGGGCGTGCGCTTCGACGCGCGGGGTTGGTACCCGGGGTCCGTGGTCGGTCCGCTTTGGGAGGACGGAGGCTACGGCGTCGGCGGCACGGGCTTCGAGGCCCCCGACGCAGGCCCGACGGCGACGCTCGACTTCGACCGTGGACGGCGCTTCGCCGTGCGCGCGCGACGCGACCCCGCCGGCGGTGCGCTTCGCCTGCGCCTCGACGAAGGTCCGTGGGTGACCGCACGTACCGACGGAGAGGTTCCCGTGCTCGTGGCCGACACCGACGGAGTCCACAGCGTCACGGTGCGCGCGGCGGGCGGGCGCGTGCGCGTCTACGGCGTCGTGGCGCTGCGCGAGGGACCCGGCGTCACCGTCGAGAACCTCGGCACCGTCAGCAGCTCCGCGCAGGCGCTGCTCCACATCGACGAGGCGCACTGGACCGCGGCCCTCGCCGCCGAGGATCCTGCGCTGGTGATCCTTTCGCTCGGCACCAACGAGGCGAGCCACGGCGCGCTCGGTCCCACGGCCCGCGAGGCGCTTCGGCGCGACACCGCGACGCTCTACCGCCGGGTGCGCGCGGCGCTGCCCCACGCGTCGTGCCTCGTCACCGCCCCGCCCGACGCCGCCGTCGTGCTCGAGGACGGGAGCGTCGCTCCGAGGCCCGCCCTCGCCGCCATCGTCGCCGCCGAGGCCGACGGGGCGCGCGATGCGGGCTGCGCCTTCTTCGACACCCTCGCCTGGATGGGCGGCCACGGAAGCATCACGCGGTGGCAGCGCACGGGCCTCGCCGACGGCGACCTCACGCACCTCACCGACGCCGGCGGCGCACGGGTGGGCGACGTGCTCGCCGACGCGCTGCTACACGCCCGCGACGACGCCATGACCCGAGGTGCGCCGTGACCGTCGCGCGCGCTCTCGCGCTGTGGGCCCTCGTCGCAGGGTGCGCTCCGCACCCGCTTCCGCTGGGCATCGGCGAGGCCGCGCCGCCGGGGCAAAACCGCAACCCGCATCCGCTGCCCACGCCCGCGCCCGAGGAGCCTGCGCCGCCCCCGGGACACGAGCCGCAGGAGCCGCTGCCGGACCGCCTCGACCTCACCGTCGTGGGCGACGACGCGGGCCCCGCGCCGGCCGATGCTTCGACGCCGAACGATCCCGCGCCCGCGGCCTCCACGACGACCGCCGCGACGACGACGACGACCGCTCTCGGACCGGTGTGGGAGGACCCGTCGGGCACCCTCGGCGAGGCGCTCGCGGCGTTTCGCGCGCACGGCCGCCCGCTGCGCGTGGTGCAGCTCGGCGACTCGCACACCGAGGGCGACGCCTTCACCGGACCGCTGCGCCGACGCCTCTGGGAGCGCCTCGGCGACGGCGGCCGCGGCTTCGTCCCGGTGGTCGGCGCGCAGCAGGACGTCGTGCGGATGTTGCGTGGTCCGTGGCGCGTCGTGCGGAGCGGCCTGCACACGGCGGGCGCCCCCAACGGCCTCGGCCTCGCGCGCGCCATCGCGACGCTGCCCGACGCGATGCTGCACGTCGCCACCTGCACGCGCTGCCCCGGCGGCCGCACCGCCGACCGCATCACCGTGCTCTACCGCCCGCGCGAAGCCGGCGGATCGCTGCGCATCGCCATCGACGGACACCCACCCGAGACCGTCTCCACCCGCACCGGCGGGAGCTTCGTGCGCGACGTCGCCGACGGTCCGCATGCGGTGACGGTGCAGCCTGCGGGCGACGGGGCCGTGGAGCTCTACGGCGTGGCCCTCGATCGCGCGGGCGACGGTGCGCGCCTCGACGCCGCCGGCGTCATCGGGGCCCAGGCCTCGCACCTGCGCGCCGAGGACTGGTCCGTGCTCGGTGCGCAGCTCGCCGCGCGGGCGCCGACGCTGGTGCTGCTCGCCTTCGGAACCAACGAAGCCTTCGCGCCGCACCGCGACGCCGCCGAGGACGCGGCCTCCTTCGCCGCCCTCGTGCAGCAGGTGCGCGCGGCGGTGCCCGACGCGACGGTGGCCCTGCTCGGAGCGCCCGACGGTGAGCGTCGCACCCCTGGCGCCGCAGGGATCTTCGCGCCGCCTCCGCGCCTCTCGGCGGTCATCGACGCCACGCGCTCCACGGCCGCCGCGGAGCACGCGCTCTTCGTCGACCTGCGCTCGGTGATGGGCGGCCCCGGCACCATCGGCGCGTGGACCCTCGAGCGTCCGCCGGCCGCCGAGCCCGACCACGTGCACCTCACCCCTCGCGGCTACGCGCGCCTCGCCGCCCGCCTCGTCGAGGGCCTCCTCGGACCCCGTCCCGCGCCGTGAGCTTCGCCGACGGAGCATTTCCGCTCTTCCTGTGGGCGGCGGTGATGGTCTGCGTGCTGCTGCGGCGCGGTGCTTCGAGCGCCTTCACGCGCGTCGTCGGAGCCCTCGGCGTGGGCCTCCTCGCGGACCTCGCGTGGATCGTCGCGCTGCGTCCGCATACACCCCTGCGTACTCCCTGGGGCCTCGCGCTGCAGCGCCTCGGAGGGCCGCTCGCGCACCCCGTCTCGTGGGCGTGGGCGCTCATCGGCGCCGCTCTCTTCGCCGTCGGCATCGTCGCTGGACTTCGCGCGCACCCGTCGCCGTCGGAAGGGTCCCTCGTCGCCCGCGCCCGCGCGCTGGGCTGGACCACGCTCGCCGCGGTGCTGCTCTTCGTCGTCGCCGCGCGCACCCATCACCTCGACGTCGTCGCGTCGGCCATCGCGCGCACGGCGCACTTCGGCTGGGTGGCGCTCTGGGGCTTCGCCTGGGGCGCCGCGCAGCGACCCGACGGACGCCGCAGCGCCCTGCAATTGGGGCTCTTCGCGCTGAGCGCGCTGTTCTACCAATCGTGGGCGGCGACGATGCCCGGGGCGTACCGCTTCCTGCTCGGCGTGATCGTCGCGACGGTGGTGCTCGACTACTGGCTCGCCCGCGCCATCGACGCGCGCACCGAGCCCGCCCCGCGCCGCGCCATGCTCGTCGTGTCGCTCGTCGCGAACCTCGGCATCCTCGGGGTGTTCAAGTACGCCGACTTCGCGGGCGCGAACCTCTTCGCGCTGGGCCGCCTCGCGGGCCTCGACCGATCGTTCATCCCCTGGCGCCTGGTGCTGCCCGCGGGGATCTCGTTCCACACGTTCCAGTCGCTCTCTTACACCGTCGACGTGTACCGGCGCCGGCTGCGACCGACGGCGTCGCTGCGCGCCTTCGCGACCTTCGTGCTGTTCTTTCCGCAGCTCGTGGCGGGGCCCATCGTGCGCGCCGACGCGTTCCTGCCGCAGATCACCGAGCCGCCCGCCATCGACGAGGCGCGCGCCGCCGCGGGGCTGTGGCGCATCGCGCTGGGCCTCGCGAAGAAGCTCTGGCTCGCCGACACCCTCGCGCTCACCCTCGTCGACCGCACCTTCGCGAACCCCGCGCAGTTCTCGGCCCTCGAGAACCTCCTCGGCGCGTACGGCTACGCCTTCCAGATCTACCTGGATTTCTCGGCCTACAGCGACATCGCCGTGGGCGCCGCGGCGCTGCTCGGCTTCACGCTTCCCGAGAACTTCGACGCGCCGTACCGCTCCCGGGACCTCGCCGAGTTCTGGCACCGCTGGCACATCTCGCTCAGCACCTGGCTGCGCGACTACCTGTACATCCCCCTCGGCGGCAACCGCGACGGCGAGGCGCGCACGTACCGCAACCTCGCCCTCACCATGCTCCTCGGCGGCCTCTGGCACGGCGCGTCCTGGACCTTCGTCGTCTGGGGCCTGCTCCACGGCGTCGGCCTCGGCGTGACCCGCTTCCTCCAACGCCGTCGGCAGCGCCTTGGACACACCCCTTCGCGCGGCGCCGCGGCGCTCGGCACGGTGCTCACGTTCCACGCCGTGGTGGCGGCCTGGGTGTTCTTTCGCGCGCCCGATTTCGCGACGGCGCAGGCGGTCTTCGCGCAGCTCGGAACGCTCGGAACGGACGTCGCCAACGTGCCGCGATCGTTCGTCGTGGCGATCCTCGTGGCGGCGGCTGCGCACGCGGTGCCATCGGCGTGGGAGCGCCGGGCGACGGAGTCCTTCGTGCGGGCGCCGTGGTGGCTCCGCGCGGCGGTGCTCGTCGGGGCGGGCGCGGCGGTGCGGACGCTGGCGCGGCCGGCGGCGGTGCCGTTCATCTACTTCCAATTCTAGGCCCCGGGAGCGTGCGGCGGCCGTGTCCGGGGGGCCTCGACGGGGCCTGATTTGACGCCGCCGGGGTTCGCGCCTAAACGCACCCCGCGCGGCTTCGCGCGCGCTTTCAGCCTCTGCTCCGAGGAGTGCAACGATGGGTCTTTCGCGCACAGTCTCGAACGCCGACCGCCTGCGGGCGGCGGGCCAGTACCTGCACAATCGCGTCACCGGACGGCCGACGTCGCTGACGCTCGAGATCACCAAGCGGTGCAACGCCACCTGCGACTTCTGCCCCTACTGGGAGGCCGACGAGGTCGAGGAGGTCAAGGACTGGACCCCGGTGATCCGGTACTTCCAGCCGTTGCAGGTGAGCATCACCGGCGGCGAGACGCTGCTCCGCAAGGACATCGTCGACGTGGTGCGGCAGGTGAAGGACGTGCCGGGCTTCCGGTACATCGGTCTGTACACGAACGGCTGGCTGCTCACCGAGAAGCTCGTCGCCGAGCTGACCGAGGCGGGCGTCAACCAGATCCAGATCTCGTGCAACTACCCCGACGAGCGGCAGGACACCGAGCGCGGACTGCCGGGGCTCTGGAAGAAGCTGTCGACGTTCATCCCGGAGATGACGGCGAAGGGCTACGACAACCTCTCCATCGGCACGTTCCTCTGCGCCGAGAACCTCGACTGCGTGGTGGACCTCGCGAAGGTCGTGAAGAGCTGGGGCTGCAAGCACTCGTTCAACAGCTACTCGCGGCTGAAGAACGACAACCAGGAGCACGTGCTGCCCGTCGAGATGATCTCCAAGTCGCGCAAGGTCATCGAGGAGCTCATCAAGATCAAGCACGAGAACCGCAACTCGCTCACGTCGGACCAGTACCTCCGTACGATCCCGACGTTCTTCGAGGACGGCCAGCGCCCCGGCTGCATCGCCGGCGACAAGTTCCTGTACGTGGACCAGCAGGGGTACGTGAAGCAGTGCCCGGAGCTGCCGCCCATCGCCCACATCTCGAACCTGGAGAACGTCGAGCGCCAGCCCGTGTCGTGCGGGATGTGCTGGTACGCGTGCCGCGGCGAGCACCAGACGAAGATCGACTACGCGCGCGTGAAGGAGCTGGTCGAGTCATGAAGACCTGGGTCACGAAGTACGACGAGGAGCTGCTCGCGAAGAGCAAGGAGCTCGTGAAGGGCGCCGAGGAGAACCCCACGTCGCGGGAGCTCCTCGGCCGCTACGAGTTCTCCGCGGAGGAGCTCGAGCGCGGTCGCAAGCTCATCGCGAACGTCGAGAAGAGCTTCGAGTGGGAGCGCAGCGGGCGCGCGTACAACTTCCTCTCGACGACGCCGGAGAAGCGCGTCGCCGAGGCGAAGCACTGGTACGCCGACACGCGCCGCCGCTGGGTGCGCGAGGCGTTCCGCCACGCCGAGGAGGACTCGGGCTGGGTGGGCTTTCGCCCCTCGTCGCAGTGGTCCCTCGAGCGCAAGCTCACCGAGGGCACCCGCATCGCCGTGAAGCACGCCGCGCGCGCGTTCAGCGTGAGCGCGTTCCTGGAGCACCGCGCGAACCTCAAGCGCGACCTCGCCCTCGCGCTGCAGGACAAGCCCGCCGACGCCCCGCCGCCGAAGGACACGGCGCTCGTGGAGCTCGCGGGCTGGTACGAGCGGTGGCGCCTGCTGGTGCAGCGCGTGTTCCGCCAGCGCCCGGACCTCATGGCCCCCTTCGGGCTCACGCCCGGCAAGGCCCCGCCGCGGCTTCGTGGCAAGGGCGCGCAGAAGTACGGCGAGCGCGCCGCGGGATCGCTCCCGGTGCTGCAGACCAACGGCTGCGAGACGCACGTTGCCGACGAAGCCGACGACGACGACGACGCGACCGCCGACGCCTCGGCGAACTGACCCCGTGACCACCGCGCCCGACGCCGATCGCCCGGCGCTGCCGGGATGGCGAAAGCTCGCGCTGCGGGCGTCCCTCGGGCTCGTCGGCGGCGTGGCGGTGGCGGTGCTCGCCGGCTGGGCGCTGGGCGTGCATCCGCGCGAGGTGCTGCGCTCCCTCGAGGGCGTGCCGGCGTGGAGCGTGCTGTTCTGCGTGCTCTCGTCGTACGGGGTGCTGGGGTTCCAGGCGCTGCGGTGGCATCGCGTGATGGGGCCGCGGCTGGGGCTGAGCTACGCCGACGCGCTGCAGGCGCAGGTGGTGGGGTTCTTCTTCAACGCGTTCCTGCCGGCGCGCGGAGGCGACCTGCTGCGGGTGCAGTACCTCGGGCGGCGCACCGGCAAGAGCCGCGCGACGATCCTCGGCACCGAGCTCGTGGACCGCTGGCTGGACTGGTGGGGCTGGATCCCGACGTTCATCGTGATGGCGCTGCTGAGCGACCCGCCGCGGTGGCTCTTCAAGGCCCTCGGCATCTTCGGCGCGCTGCTCGTCGCCTGGGGTCTCGCGATGGTGGTGCTCACCCGCAGCGGGCGCCTGGGCCGCGAGGACACCCGCTTCGGGCGCGCGATGACGGCGCTGCGCTCGGGCGTGCAGTCGTTCCGCGAGCCGCGCATCTGGGTGACGGCGCTCGTCATCGCGCCGCTGCCGTGGGTCTGGGAGGCGACGGCGATCACCATCGCGGGCCGCGCCTTCGGGCTGCACCTGTCGCTGGTGCAGTCGTTCAGCGTGATGATCGCGTTCAACCTCGCGATGATCGTCCCCACGCCGGGCGGCGTCGGGAGCCAGGAGTCGGGCGGCACCGCGGCGCTGGCCTTCTTCGGCTTCGACCACAGCCGCTCCCTCGCCTTCCTCTTCGTGTACCACTTCACGCAGCTGCTGCCGGGCATGGCGACGGGCGCGGCGCTGCTGCTCGCGCAGGGCGAGGTGCTCTTCGGCCGCGGACCGTCGGACACCGTGACGCCACCGCCCGCTCCCGAGCCCTGAACCCCGCGCGTTGGCGCGCCGTGGCACAGATTTCCAGGCACACCCGTTGCTCCAGCCCGGGACCATGGAAGCTCCCGCATCGCTCCGTCGCATGGTGTTCGTGGTTCTCGTCGGGACGGGCTGCGGCGCGTCGGTGTCCGTGGGCGGCCCCGATGCGTCGGTGACCCCCGACGTGCCCTTGGCGACGGACGTTCCCGTACGCCCCGACGTCCCCGTGGCGACCGATGTGCCGGTTGCGCGCGACGTGCCCGTGGTGTCGTCCGATGCGCCTGCGACGTGCGACTGGGGCACGGCGTCGACGGTGCGCATCGCGCTGAGCGGTCCCGGGACGACGACGTACGACTGCTCGGGCCTGCCGGGCGGACCGGCGATGCCCCCGGCCGCGCTGCTCGATCGCCACGCCGCGGTCACGGCGGTCGTCGACGATGCCACGGGCAGCACCGTGTCGCTCGACTTCTGCAGCCCCGCGGCGGACTGCATCGCGATGCCGGGCACGCTGCGCATCCAGGCCCGCGGCTTCACCCTCGGCGGCGGACCGCTCGCGCTGCGGCCAGGGCAGTTCCTTCGCATCCGGTCGCGGGTGCAGTGGTCCTTCGCGTGCTCGATGCAGGTCGAGGTGTCGAACGCGCCCACCTGGGACGGGGCCCCGAACCCGGTGCGCACCGACGCGTCGCTGCTGGCGGCGGCGTCGAGCGGCGAGGGCCACGCGCTCCCGTCGGCGCCCTTCGAGGTGGACCGCGCGCACATCGGCTGCGCCGAGCCCGGCCCGACGTGCAGCTCGGACCCGCGGGAACTCTACGCCCTGTCGTTCCAGGGGCACTGCAACACCTGCCTGCGCGACCCCGACCCGGTGATCGTGCGTCAGGGCGGCGACGGTCTCATCGAGGCGGGCGGCCACCGCTACACGGCAACGAACCTCGAGTCGTACTCGTCGGGCTACTGCGACGACTACTGGAGCTGGGCGTGGACGGTGCGCGAGGCCTACCTCGACTGATGCACCCGGGGACACAGTTACGTTGTTGCATTCAGCGCTGCGGCGCGACGAAACGCCGATAGGCACCCGGGGACACAGTTACGTTGTTGCATTCAGCGCTGCGGCGCGACGAAACGCTGCAATTGCCGGGGATTCGGATGCGGCCGGCGCCAAGGGCAACAAGGTAACTGTATCCCCGTTCACCTCGGGTGCCGACGACGACCGCGGCAGAAAGCTAGCTGTGTCCCCGTACGCATCCCCGTACGCACCGGCTGGATGCAACAACGTAACTGTGTCCCCATGGATGCAGGCCCTTGAACGGGCGCCCGCCGTCGTGGGATGCCTCCGGGCACCATGAAGCGAGAGAAGCACCTCACCCGTCGCGAGCGTCAGGCCCTCAACGGAGGCCCCCGCGGCCCGAACCCGTCGGCGCGGAGCAGCACGCTCCAGCCCGGGGCGCACATCCACTGCGTCGCCTGCGGAAAGCACCTGCACACCGTCGGCGAAGCCGAGACCGGACCGCGAACGTGGAGCGACGTGAAGTGCGCCCATGGGAGCGTGTTCCAGGCATGCACGAGCTGCGTCGGGCAGGCTCGGGTGCTCCTCGACGACCACGACCGCACCGGCCAGGCCGTGCGCGCCGCCGCCGCCTGGCACTGAAAAAGCGCTCCCCCTTTCTCCCTGATTGACGTATGCTTCTACGTAGTTCCGCCTCGCCGCGCTTCGCGCGAGCCCGATGGAGCACTTCGGACGATGGATGGTGTGCGATGCGCATGCTGAGGAGCGCAATCCTTGCGTGAGGCGAGCCGTGAGGGCGTGGCCTTCCTCGCGGGTCTTGCCGCGGCGTTGGTTCGTCACGGAGAGTTCGGCGGTGCGCCGTCGGTGCGGGCGAAGGCTCTCGGGCGTCTCTACAAGGACGTGGCTCGACAGCTTCGCGTGCAGCCCGAGGTGGTGCTGGCGCTGAAGCACGGCGAGGGCGGCGCCGGGCTCGTGCTGCACTTCGACGGGATTCCGCTGGGCACTGCGTTCGGACTCACCGAAGCGCTGCGAAAGCGCGACGTGCTCGTGCTCGCCCTGCGCCGCGGGCTCACCGAAGAGGACTTCGCCGCCGCGGTGGACCTGCTCGCCGCGAAGCCCACCGAGGACGCTTCGTCGAAGGACGGCGTGGTGCTCGCCGACGCCATGAGCGCGCGGGCCTCGCGCGGGGTGCTGGTCATCGTGGGGCGCGATGCCGGCGACGATCCCGCGGTGACGTGGGAGACGCGCGTGGCGCAGGGGCGCTTCGTGCGCGAGGTGCGCCTCGCCGTGCGCGAGGGGCGTTGGTCGCCGCCTTGGGACAAGCTGCGCGACGAGATGCTCGCCGAGGCCCTGCAGCCCCTCGGGACCGCGCCGGAGATGGTGCGGCAGTTCCTTTTGGCCGCGGCCGAGGCGCCGCCGCTGCCCGAGGGCGACGTCGACACCGCGCGCGTGCCGCTGCTGAACATCATCGTGCCCGGCATCGCTCCGACGGTGCTTCTGGCCGTGTGCCGCAGCCTCCTCGGGAGCGGCTCCGTGGCCCGCGGCGGCGCGACGTGGAAGGCGCTCGTCGTGGCGGGGCGTCGCGTGCTCGGCTTCGAAGCCACCGCCGAGCGCGATCGCGTGCTGCGGCGTCTCTGTGCCGTCGGCGCGCTCCCCCTCGAGGCCCTTCCGCCGGACGTGCAGGAGTGGGTGCACGCCGAGCGCTGGGTCGACCAGCTCATCACCGACCGCGACTCGGCGACGCCGAACTCGCCGAACGAGCCCGGGGTGCTCCGCAAGTCCGTGCGCCACGCCCTCGGCTCGCGCCGCTACCTCCTCGCACGGCTGGCCGCGGATCGCTTGCGGCGGTCGTTCCCCGACGAGACGGCGCCGATCTTCGACCCCGAGACCTTCGAGCCCGTGGTGGCCGACTTTCCCGACGACGACGAGCGCCGCCAGCAGCTTCTCGACGTCATGACCGACGCCGGCGACGAGGCCTTCGACGCCCTCACGACGCTCGCTGCGCGGGGCACCGGACGGGTCTCCGACGACGCCGGACGCGCGCTGGGACGCCTTGGTGCGCCCGGCATCGCGGCGGCGCTGCGCGAGCTGCACAAGGGCGTCGAGTCCGAGGGCGGCGCGGCGGCGCTGCTGCTCTGCGTCGAGCCCGCGGCGGAGCCCGGCATGACGCCGATGCTGCTCAAGTACGCGAAGCACCCGGGCCCCAAGGTGCGCTGCGCGGCGCTGAGCCTGCTCGTCGCGGCCAACCCCGCCACCGCCGAGGAGCCCGTGGGCAAGGCCGGCCATGACCACGCGCCGAGCGTGCGCGCGCGGGCGTTCCTGCTGTGCGCCATCGCGAAGGTGGCGCGGGAGAAGCTCGTTCCGTTGGCGCTCGACATGGTCGCGAGCAACGCATCGAAGGCCGACGTCGAGGTCATGAAGGCCGCCATCGAGGTCGCCGGCGCCGTGGCCTCGGAGGGCGGCGACAAGGCCCCGAAGGCCGAAGACGCGCTCTGCGTGCTCCTCACCCCGGTGGGGTGGTTCGGGCGCATGACGGGCCGCGATCGCATCCCCGTGGACGTGCTCTTCGCCGCCGCCGGAGCCCTCGCCCGACTGACCACGCCGAAGGCCGAGAAGACCCTCGCCGCCCTCGAGCGCGACGGCGACCCCGAGGTCGCCCGCATCTGCCGCGAAGGACGCATCGCCTCCCGGGCGCGCCGCAGCTCCCAGCCCGTGCAGTCGACGCCGGGATTGCGCTGATCGCGCACCGCTCGCCTTTTTTCCAGTCTCCCACGCGGGTGCAATCGCTGCGTCTGGCTCAAGGCCGCCGTGTCCGTCGCCATTGGGAGCGGCATGGAGCGGTGTTCCAAGCGGCAACCAAGGCGGGCGCGGTGAACGAGCAGACGGAGCACGACGACGGTCGGGCGTTCGTCGCGGCGTTGGGCGAGTCCGTGCGGCACGAGGGTCCCTTCGCGGGGACGGCGGCGGTGCGCGCACGGGCGCTGGGGCGTACGTACCGGGACCTCGTGCGGCTGCTGCGCACGAGCCCCGAGGTGGTGCTGTACAGCGACCGGGCGACGTCGTTGCACGTCGACGGCATCGGCGGAGCGCGCCTGTCGTTGCGCGGCGCGGCCTCGCCGGTGGTGCGCGCGCTGGTCGAGGCGCTTCGGCGTCGCGACGTGCACATGGTGGTGTTCCGTCGCGGGGTCACCGAGGACGCCTTCGTGGCGACGATGGAGATGCTCGGTGCCCCGCAGCCGGAGCGTGCGTCGGCGGACGACGGCGTGGCCCTCGCCGAGGCGCTGCTCTCGCGGGGCACGCGCGCCGTGGTGGTGGTGCTGGGGCGCGACTGCGGCGACGACGCGACGGTGTCCTGGGCCCCGCGGGCGGCGCTCGGACGCTTCGTGCGAGACCTGCGCACCGCGCACCGCTTCGGGCTCTGGGTGGCGCCCTGGGAGGGCGTGCGCGACGCGCTGCTGGCCGACGCGCTGCGTCCGTTGGGGAGCTCGGCGGACCTGCAGCGCCAGTTTCTCCAGGCGGCGGCGGCGGCGCCGGCGGTGGTCGACGACGGCGGCGAGCTCTCGCGGGTGCCGGTGCTCACGCTGGCCGTGGGGGGCCTCGACGCGGCGGCGTCCATGGCCGTGTGCCGGAGCCTGCTCGGCGACACCGGCGCGTCCGGCGGAACGACCTGGAAGGTGCTCGGCACCGTGGCCCGGCGCCTCCTCGTGGTGGAGCCCGGCGTCGAGCGCGACCGGATGCTGCGAAGGCTCTGCGTGCAGGGCGTGCTGCGCGCGGAGAACCTACCGACGGAGCTGCAGGAGTGGGTGCTCGCGGAGCGCTGGGTCGACGCGCTGCTGGCCGACCCGCATGCCCCGCTGCCGTTCGCGCCGAGCGAGACCGGGCTGCTGCGCAAGGCCGTGCGGCATGCGTTGTCGTCGCGGCGGTACCCGCAGGCGCGGGTGGCGGCGGACCTGCTGCGGGACCTCGACGCGCACGAGGCCGCGCGGCTCTTCGACGCCGAGACGTGCGCCGACGTGGTCGCGGAGTTTCCGGAGGACGGCGAGCGCCGCGGGCAGCTCCAAGGGTTGCTGGAGGAGGCGGGCGACGCGGCCTTCGACGGGCTGGCGGGGCTCGCGGCGGCGGGCGCGGGCAAGGTCGCCGACGACGCCGCGCGGGTGCTCGAGCGCCTGGGCAGCCCGGGCATCACGGCGGCGCTGCGGGCGCTGCGCGCGGGGGTCGTGGGCGAGGACGGCGCGGCGGCGCTGCTCGGATGCGTGGGCGTGGTGCTGGCGCCGGAGCTCGCACCGATGCTGCTGACGTACACGAAGCACCCCGGCGCGCGGGCGCGGTGTGCGGCGCTGAGCCTGCTCGTGGGGGCCGACCTCGCGGCGGCGCAGGAGCCCGTCGCGCGCGCCGCGCTGGACCCCGCGCCGAGCGTGCGGGCGCGGGCCTTCGCGCTCTGTGCCGGGGCGCGGGTGGCGCAGGAGCGGCTCGTCCCGCTGGCGCTGGCGGTGGTGTCGAGGGACGGTTCGCGGGAGGAGCCTGAGGTGGTCTGCGCGGCCATCGACGTCGCCGCGCGCGTGGCCGCCGAAGGCAGCGATCTCTCGTCGCAGGCCGAGGACGCCCTCTGCGTGCTCGTGACGCCGGTGGGCTGGTTCGCGCGGCTCGCGGGGCGCGATCGCATGCCGGTGCCGGTGCTCTTCGCGGCGGCGGGCGCCCTCGCGCGGCTCACGACGCCGAAGGCCACGAAGACCCTCGAGTCGCTGGAGCACGACGGCGACCCCGAGGTCGCGCGCATCTCCCGCGAGGGACGCATCACCGCGCGGGCGCATCGCTCGACGCGTCCGCCGCCGCCGATGCCGTCGATCCCGGCGCCCATCGCGCGCAACCCCTCGCAGCCGGCGTTGCCCGCGGTGCCGGCGCCCATCGCCCGCGTCGCGTCGCGGCCGTCGATGCCCGTCGCGAAGCCGCGCTGACGCCGCTCAGCCGCGCAGGCGGCGGCGCAGGCGATCGCGCTCGGAGTCGAGCCCCGCGAGCTGCGCTCCGGTGCCCACGAACGCGCGAAACACCGCGAGCGCTAAGGCCACGGTCCTCGGTAGTCGTACGAGAACGCGCGGCCGGGGCCGTCGCAGCTGGGTCTGGGGGCGGGCCCGCGCTCACCCCCGCCACAGCCCGTGCACGTGCAGCACGCTGCGCTCCGCCGGAACGCCGATGCGCAGCGGAAATCCGTAGTGCCCCGTGCCCCGATGCACGTACAGCCGTGACCGCCCCAGCGCCCAAGGACCGTGGTCCGGCACCTTGGAGAGCGCCGACACCACGGTGCCCTTCAAGCCGAGGCGCAGCAGCCCGAGCTGGCCGCCGTGCGTGTGTCCCGAGAGCACGAGCTCCGCGCTGCCCTCGGGAAGGTGCTTGAACGCGCCCGGGTCGTGCAGCATCGCGATGCGAGGAACACCCGCATTGCGCGGAAAGCGCTGGGTCACTTCGCGAAGGTGCCGCGGGCGATCGCGCCACACGAAATCGAGCCCGAGGATCTCCACCGCGCCCGCCGGCGTGTCGGCCACCGCGAGGTCGTCGACGAGCAGCGTCACGCCCGCCGCCGCGAGCCCCGCGCGCACCGTGTCGAGGGCCTCGTGGTCGTGGTTTCCGAGGCACGCGTAGCAGCGCCCCGGCAGGCTCTTCAACGGAGCGAGGGCCGCCGTGAGCCACGCCGGGTCGCGCTGCGACTCCATGGTGAGAAGATCACCGGTGAGCAGCACGAGGTCGGGGTCGCGGGCCACGGCGCGCGCGCAGATGGCGTGCAGCCCCGCCACCGACATGAACGGTCCGAGGTGCGGATCGGTGATCTGCAGCACGCGCAGCGGACGCTCGTCGCGCGCGCCCTCGACGTGGTGGCGGCGCAGCGCCGGCACCGTCGCGCCGTCGAGGAAGAGGTCGCGCTCGTCCTCGGCGGCCCAGAGCGAGTCGACGAGGCCCGCGACGGCGACGGCGAAGGGGATCCACGCGCCCCACGGGTGAAAGCCGAGGCCCCGCGCGACGCTCCACGGCACCGACAGGAACACCGCCGCGCCGAACCACGAGCCCGGGATGCTCACCAGCGTGCGGTAGAGCGGTCCGCGCAGCGTGGGGCGGGCGAGCATGGCGTAGTGCACGAACACCACGGCCTGCAGGTAGGCGAAGAGCGGCCAGAGCGAGCCCGACAGCGGCGCGAGGCTCCGCGACGACGCGACGTGGATGCCCAGCAGCACGCTGAGGAACATCGCGAAGGGGCGCCCGCGCACGGTGTACGCGAGGAGCACGACGGCGACCCAGCCGACGAGGCTTCCGACGGTCAGCGCCGTCGTCGGAACGGGGGGCAGATGCATGGCCGGCAACCATAGCCAGCGAAGCAGGTTTCGTCCCGTGACGGCGTCACGAAGCGTCGCAGAGCCCGAGCATGGCGAGGCCCGGCGGGGCCGTTCCGTGCGGTCCTTCGTGGCACACCGGGGCGACGGTGGAGCGGGCCTCGGCGTCGCGGCCGCGCTGCATCAGCACCTGCGCGAGCAGCGTGCGAACGGCCACCTCGAGGCGGCGGTCGGTGAACTGCGTCTGCAGCACGCGGGTCTCGGCGAGGGCGGCGCGAAGATCTTCCTCCGCCCCCGTGGCGTTGCCGGCGTCGAGGCGCCGCGTGGCGCGCACGTAGCGGGCCCGCGGGTCCCGGGGATAGCGGCGCACCAGGTCGTCGACGGACTCCATCGCCGCCTCGCCGGCAGCCGCGCGCTCGACCTGCTCCTGCGGGGCCAGGGCCGTGAGCGCCGTGCGTGCCTGTGCGACGCCCGACACGCCCCAGGCGAGCATCAACGCCCCGGCCACCACTACCGCCTTCGCGAGCAAAGCGCCCCGGGGGAGCGGGCTCGTGCGATCCCAGGTCTTCCAGAGCGCGAGGCCCGCGAGGGCGCCGACGACGGCACCGCCGAAGTGCGCCGCGTAGTCGACGTGGGCCCCCGTCGCCGACGCCAGCGGAAGCAGCGACGGAACGAGCACCCGCGCCATGGCACCCTGCACGTTCGTGCGCGCCGCGCCCTCGGGCAGGCGCATGGCCGCGACGAGCGTCGCCGCGAGGAGCCCCATGATGGCCCCCGACGCGCCCACGCTCACCACCGAGGGACCGTTGAGCAGCAGTCCCATGGCCGATCCGCCGAGGGCGCCGAGGACGAAGAGCGCTGCGAGCCAAGCCCGCCCGACGAGCCGCTCGAGCACGGCGCCGGCCATGTACAGCGCGAGGCCGTTCATGAGCAGGTGCACCGGCGATCCGTGGAGCAGCGCCGCGGTGAGCATGCGCCAGCCCTCGTGGTCGCGGAGCACGGCGTCGCGCGTGAGGGCGCCGAGGGAGAGCACGGTGCCGAGGTCCGGCGAGTAGCTCGAGGAGGCGGCGGGGCGTGCCGCGAGCTCGCCGACGAACACCGCCGCGAGCGCCGCGAGAATGCCCACGGTGAGCAGCGGACGCGTCACCGACGCATCGCCCGCGGGGACGCCCTCGGCGGCGGCGAGGTCCTCGTCGGCGACGCGGGGC
The DNA here is from genome assembly GCA_903845045.1 of uncultured delta proteobacterium. Classification (GTDB taxonomy): domain Bacteria; phylum Myxococcota_A; class Polyangia; order Polyangiales; genus SCUS01. The sequence goes on from CAIMWA010000683.1 coordinate 42,566, forward strand.
GACGAGAGCACCGAGCGCAGCCAACGCTTTCCGGGGTGCTGGGCCTGGAGCCAGCGGGCGGTGGTCCACACGCGCTGCGACGCATCGGCGGCGGCGGGGTCGAGCACCCACCCGGTCACGCCGACGCGGGCGACGCCGGTCGGTCGATGCAGCGCCGAGAGCGCCTCGCGCCGCGATGCCGACGCCTGGGCGTTCACGTGCCAGAGCTGGATGCCGACGGGCAGCCGCGCTCCGTTGTACGTCGGCGCGTAGCGCGAGCACGCGGCGCCGAGGCTCACGAGCTGCGCCTGGGTGAGCGCGAAGGGGCGCGCGCAGGCGCCGTCGCGGCGGTCGTGATCGACGATTGCGATCATCACGAAGCCCGTGCCGTTGTCGAGCGTGAGCAGCCGGTCGACGGCGGCGGCGAGCGGCGCGGCCTCGGGAACGTGGCCCTCGACGAAGCCCTTCTGCGCGACGAGGCGGCGCACGAGGTACGCCGCGAGCGGTTCGTTCTCGGGAGGGGCCGCCATGGGGGCGCGGACTCTACCTCATGGGGACACAGTTACGTTGTTGCACTCCCGGGGGCTCTCCCCGGGGACACAGTTACGTTGTTGCATCCACTGCCCGGCGCGGTCGGCCGATGGACCGCGCGCGCTCCGGTGCCGACGCGGGCCCCGCGCACCGATCGTGGTCGCGGGGAGTGCAACAATGTAACTGTGTCCCCGGTGCGCGGCCGCGAACGCAACAACGTAACACTGTCCCCGTGACCCCCTCGACCCTCCCGGAGACGATGCTGCGCCTGCGACGCACGCTGCTTCTAGCGGCCATCGTGCCGTGCGTGGCGGCGGTGCCCGGCGCGCTGCATCGTCCGTGGGCCCTCGCGTTGGCCGCGCTGGGAGCGATCGCCGCCGTCGCCCTCGCGGAGCAGCTTCGACGCGCCCTCGCCGCGGAGACCGACGGGGCCGCGCAACGGCTCCGCGCCCTCGCCCGCGACACCCCCGCGGAGCCCCGCGACGGGGGCGCCTTCGACCGCGCCGTCGATGCCTGGAGCGCCCGCTTCGCCGAGGAGCGCACCCGGCACCGCGACGCCCTCGCGAGACTCGAGGAGACCGAGCGCCGCCGCGAGGCGTGGCTCAGCACCCTGCGTCACGAGCTGCGCACGCCGCTCAACGCCATCGTGGGGTTCACCGAGCTGCTCTCCGCCGAGGTCGAGGGCCCCCTCACCGACGCCCAGCGCGAGGACGTCGGCACCATCGCCAGCGCCAGCGCCCACCTGCGCCGCCTCGTCGAGGACGTCTTCGACCTGTCGGCGATGACCACCGGGACGTTTCCCATCACCCGCGCGCGCACCGACGTGGCCGCCGTGGTGCGCGACGTCGTGCGCGAGGCGACGGGACTCGCCCGCACCCGCAACGTCACGCTGCACGCCGACACGCCCGCCGAGGCCGTCGCCTGGGTCGACCCCGTCGCCGTGCGCCGCGCCCTCACGAACCTCGTCGTGAACGCCATCGAGCACGCCGGCGGCGCCGTCGACGTCACCCTCTCCGTCAGCCCCGCGACGCTCACCGTCGCCGTGCGCGACAACGGTCCAGGCATCGCGCCGGGCGAGCTGCGGCGGCTGTTTCGCCCCTTCGAGCGCGGACGCACCGCCGAGGCCCGCGGCGCCGGGCTCGGCCTCGCCATCACCCTCGGCCTCGTCGAGGTCCACGGCGGAACGCTCTCGGCGCAGCCCAACGCCGACCGCGGAAGCACCTTCAGCGTCACCCTTCCCGCGGGCATGGTCCCCCTCGAGGCGCCGTGACGGCCCCGACGCGTTCGCTCCCGTGGCGCTGCGCCCTCGCCCTCGCACTTCCGTGGGCCCTCGCCGGCGCCGCCGCCTTCGCCCACGCACCGGCCGTCGGCGCCCTCGCAGGACTGCTCCTCGGCGCAGCCCTCGGTGCGGTGCTCGGAACGCGGCTGCGCGACGACCTCGCCGAGCGCGCGACGGCCCTCGGTGCCGGCGCGGGCGGGCGCGGCGACGACCTCGGCGCGGCCCTCGACGAGGCGGCGGCTGCGATGGCCGCGATGAAGGCCGACCAGCGCCGCGCCATCACCACGCGGCTCGAAGGGGCACGGCTCCGGGCGTTCGTCCTCGCGGGCGTGAGCCATGATCTCCGCGGTCCGCTCAACAGCCTCGTGGGGTTCACGGAGATCCTGCGCGAAGGGGTCGATGGTCCGCTCACCGAGGCGCAGGCCGAGAGCGTCGAGGCGCTGGCCCGCGGGGGGCGCGCGCTGCTCCGGCGCGTCGACGACCTGCTCGACGCCGCCCGCCTCGACGCCGGACGCATGACCCTCGACCGCGTCACCGTGCCGCTGCGCGAGCTCCTCGAGGCCGCCCGCGCCGTGGCCCTCGAGCGCCTCGGCGACACGCTCCCGGACCCCGACGGCGTGCGCATCGACGGAGCCCTCGACGGAACCCTCGTCGCCGACCGCGCGCGCATGGCCCAGGCCCTCGGCGCCGTGCTCGCCTTCGCCCGCACCGCCGCCCCGGACCGCGCCCGCGCCGAGGTGCGCCGCGACCCGACGGGACAGCCCGTGCTCACCGTGTCCATCCCCGGCACCGCCGCCCTGCGCGCGTGGCTCGAGGACCCCTTGGAGGTCCCCCCGGCGGGCGTGCGCGCACCCGTCGGTCTCGGCCTCGCGGTGAGCGTCGCGCGGCGCATCCTCGCTCTCCACGGCGGAGCCCTCGACACCGGCGAGGCCGCCGACGGACACCTCACCCTGCGCGCGCGCCTCGGCGGCGACGCCCCCACGACCTGAGCCCGCTCAGCGCGGCGCCGCGTCGTACGCGCAGCGAAAGCCCAGGTTCGTGAACGACGACCGCGGAAGGTTGTGCCCGCGGTACCAGAGCCCGAAGCCGTCGCACGTTCCGTGGCCGCACCACCACGAGCCGCCGCGCACCACGCGATACACGGCGCCCGCGCTCGCCCCGGCGTCGATGCCTCGCGCGGCAGCGGCGTAGGCGTCGCGGCGGTAGGCGTCGGAGGTCCATTGCCACACGTTGCCCACGGCGTCGTAGAAGCCCCAGGCGTTGGGTGCGAAGGCGCGCACCGGCGACACGTAGACCCAGCCGTCGGCACGGTCGTTGTGCGCGTGGCTCGCGCCCTGCCAGAAGTTCAGCCGCGGACGACCCTGCGCGTCCATCGGCGACGCGCCCCACGGAAAGCGCGTCCCGGCGGAGCCCGCGCGCATCGCGTACTCCCACTCGGCCTCGGTGGGCAGCCGTCCGTGGCTCCACGCGCAGTACGCCACGGCGTCGTCGAAGGAGACGAGCACCACCGGCGCGTCGTCGCGGAGAAAGGTCCGCGTGTCGTCGTTCTCCACGCCGAAGGGGCGGCGCCACGACGCGTGCGGCTCGCGCTGCCACGCCCAGTCCTCGAAGCCCTCGTAGGAGACCGTTCCGTAGCGCGTGCGCTCGGCCTCGGTGACGTGCCCCGTCGCCGTCACGAAGCGCCCGAAGGCGCCGCGCGTCACCAGCGTCGCGTCGAGGCAGAACGCCCCCACCGACACATGGTGCACAGGACCTTCGTCGGGGCGGGAGCTCCCGGCGTGACCTTGCTCGAAGGTGCCCGCGGCGAGGCAGCGCACGTCGTCGCGCGGGGACTGTGCCGACGCCGTCGCCGACGCCAGCAGCACCGCCGCGGCGATCGCGAACGGTGGCTTCATCGATCCGTCGTGGTCGACGCGTCGCCGGGTCCCGCGTCGCTCCCGTCATCCGCCGACCCCTCGCCGGGCAGCGACGGACCGTCTTCCCCAGAGGTCATGCACAGCGCCTGCTCGTCCTCGGAGCAGTGCCCGCGGCGCCCCATGCAGTTCATCGTGCACGCGTCGGAGTCGGCGTTGCGGCACGCGACGTGGCATCGACGGCACCACCCGAGGCAATGGTCGGCGCGGTACCGGCGCACGAGGGCCGCGTTGCACGCGTTCGTGCGCGCCATGCAGCCGGCCGACAGGCAGCGGTCCTTGGCGGCGACGGCGTCGTCGAGGCATGCGGCCTCGGAGCGCGCGCACGCGAGGCGGCACACGTCCGTCGTGCACGTCGACGCGCACGTCACCGCGGCGGAGCGGCACCGCGTCTCGCCCGCATCGCAGGTGTGCATGCACGCCGTGCGGCACGGAAGGTCCCGCGTGAAGCACGGGTCCGGCTCGCACGACTGCGGGTCCACGTCGCCCGCGCAGCCGTAGATGTTCGCGGGCATCTCGTCGGGGTCGCGTTGCGCGAAGCTCCACGCGGGGCTGCGCACGAGCTCCCGGAGCACCGGCTCGTCGCGGTACGCCGCCGCGTTCTCGAGGGTCATCGGCACGTCGTCGTCGTCGACCCCCGCGTCCGTCGACACCGCGGGCGCGGGCGACACCGAGGCGTCCATGACGGCGACGGGTCGCGGGGCGGCGGCGGGGCTCTGCGGGGCGCGCGGCGTGCGGCACCCGAGGAGCGCCATGAGCAACACGAACTTCGGCGAAGGCTTCGACATCTCGGGCTCAGGGCTCCCTCGGGGCGTCGGCCCCGCGAACGCGGCGGTTCTCGCACGCAGGGCGCGGTCCGCAAACGGCGTCCGGGCGTGAGTGCAACAACGTAACTCTGTCCCCAGCACGGCGGACCCGTGGTAGACGAAACCACACGCCCGCCTCCCGCAGCGACACGACCGATGGCCGAGCCCTCGCGCACCCGTCCGAACGCCACGATCTCGCCGCTCGCCCACGAGGTGGCGATGAAGCTGACCCGCGCCGTCGGGGCGGTGCTCACGGGCAAGCCCGACGTCGTCGAGCGCGCCGTCGTCACGCTCCTCGCCCGCGGCCACCTGCTCATCGAGGACGTCCCCGGCGTCGGCAAGACCACCCTCGCCCGCGCCCTCGCCCGCGCCCTCGGCACCGACTTTCGCCGCGTGCAGTGCACCAGCGACCTCATGCCGTCGGAGCTCCTCGGCGTGAACGTCTACAACGCCTCCGAGCGGCGCTTCGAGTTCCGCCCGGGCCCCGTGTTCACGCACCTCCTCGTGGCCGACGAGATCAACCGCGCCACGCCGAAGACGCAGAGCGCGCTCCTCGAGGTCATGAGCGAGCGCCAGGTCTCCATCGACGGCGCCACGCACCGCCTCGAGGAGCCCTTCGCCGTCATCGCCACGCAGAACCCCGACGACGCCGCGGGAACGTATCCGCTGCCGGAGTCGCAGCTCGATCGCTTCCTGCTGCGAACCGCCGTGGGGTACCCGTCGGCGGCCCTCGAGAAGCAGATCCTCTCGACGCGCGGAGGCACCGAGCCCGTCGACGAGATCGAGGCCGTGCTCACCGTCGCGCAGCTCGTCGCGGCACAGCGCGAGGTCGACGCCGTGGTCCTCGAGGCCAGCGTCGTCGACTACGCCTACGCGCTCGTGCATGCCACGCGCACCCACGAGCAGATCTCCGTCGGCGTCTCGACGCGCGGCGCCCTCGCCTTCGTGCGCGCCGCCAAGGCCCGCGCCATCGTGCGCGGCCGCAGCTACGTCATCCCCGACGACCTCTCGGACCTCGCCGGCCCGGTGCTCGCACACCGCATCCGCGTGCACGGCGCCGACCCCGCGCTGCTCCCCGGCGACGCGCGGCGCAGCGACGCCGACCGCATCGTGCACGAGATCGTGCAGCGCACCGACGTTCCGCTGTAGCCGACGTTCATCGACGTCGATGAACGGTTCATCAACGTCGATGAAACCTCGACGCGCTACAGCGCCGCCGCGAGCCCCTCGCGGATCAGCCGGCGCACGAGCACCAGCTTGCCGTCGTCGTCGAGCGGACCGGGCAGGTCGCGCACCGCCGTCGACGGGTGCGTCAGCACGTGCTTCGCGGCCTCGGCGGCGTGCGGCGGCAGCGTGAGCTCGCGCCCGGAGAACGCCACCGTGAGCCCCTCGGCGCTCTCACGGAAGCGGAACACCAGCGTCGATCGCACACCGACGCGGTCGTCGGGGGTGAGCAGCGCGAGGCGGCACACCTGCTGGAGCTGTCCGCGCAGCAGCGACGGGCGGTTCGAGCGCATCTCCTCGGCGTAGAAGTCCATGGTGCCGTCGAAGTCGGCGTGGTCGTGCAGGCGCTGCAAGAGCCCGCGGAAGGTCTTCTCGGCCTCGGTGCGGTCGAAGCCGTCCTGCGAGTGACCCGCGGGGATGCTCGCGCGAAACGCCGGGTCCTTGAGGGCGATGCGCGCGACGGTCTCGATGATCGCCTCGGCCCACGACGTGTGCAGCACGCCCACGGTGATGTGCAGCGACTCGCTGCTCGTGGTCTGCGCCTGGTGCATGACCCCGCGCGGCAGGTACAGCATGTCGCCGGGCTTGAGGTCGAACTCCGCGCTGACGGGACCAGGCTCCGCCGGGAACTCCGAGAACGACTGACCGCGCAGGGGCAGCGCCACCGCCGTGTCGTAGAGGGTCCAGTGCTTGGTGCCGTGCGTCTGCAGCACGAACACGTCGTGGCTGTCGTAGTGCACCTTGAGGCCCTGCGACTCCCGCGGCGTGAGGTAGATGTTCGTCTGGATCGGGCACCCCGCGTCGCGCTCCACCTCGCGGCAGAGCCCCGCGAGCGCAGGAACGAAGCGATGCAGCTGGTTCATCACCAGCGAGCCGCCCAGCGCGAACTGCTGGTAGAGCCGCGCCACGTCGATGACGTCGTTGCCGAAGGTGTAGTCCTTCGTCGTCACCGGGCGGTTCGCGTTGGCCACGGTGATCGCCGGGAACGAGAGCTGGTACGTCGTGATGACGCGGTCGACCTCGTCCATGGTGAGCAGGTCGTCGTAGTAGTGCGGCGCGTCGCGATGCACGATGAGCGGCTCGCGCTCCCAGTGCTTCGCGAAGAACGCCGCAGGGTCCGTCGGGCTGATCATCCGGGCGAGATCGAAGGTGTCCGTGCTGCTCATGAGTGCGCCTTCTACACCGGGTGGAACCGACGCTCCCAGCGCGAACGCGCGCCGCCGTGGAACCCCGTGTGCGCCCCCGTCGACGCAACCTCCGACGGGCAGATTCAACATCCCGCACGAACTGCGCGATGAATGTTCGGACCGGCGGTTCCGTACGAACACCTTGCGTCCCGGCGTCGATTCGTGATTCCGTGACGCTGTTGGTCAACCTGCCCGCGGGAGTAGGTCCGTCGCCCTGAGCGGCACCGTTCACCGTGGGTTTCGCGCGGAGGATTTCGAGATGGCGGACAAGAAGGTCACCCTGACGGACGACGAGATGGTGAGCTCCGAGGGCATGGGACGTCGCACGGCGCTCGGCATGATCGGCGCCGGCGTGGTGGGTGCGGCGGTCGGCGCGGCCGTCGGCCTGCGTCCGGAGACGGCCCAGGCCCAGAGCGGCCCGAACGACAGCGACAGCGGCCCCGGCGAGGACGCCCCGGGTCACGGCGTCACCGGCGCCAGCGATCGCGACAGCGGCCCGAACGAGGACCGCCCGAACCACGGCGTGTGCGCGCGCCGCGGCGTGACCGACAGCGACTCTGGCAACGGCGCCGACGGCGCTAGCCATGGCCGCGGTCCCTGCCACCAGTAAGCACTCCTTCGCATTCGTTGCGACGCGCGGCCGGTTCGGGGTACTCCCTCGGGCCGGCCGCGATGTATTTTCAAGAGCTCATCCTCACGCTGCAGCAGTTCTGGACCGCGAGGGGGTGCCTCCTCGTGCAGCCCTACAACAGCGAGGTCGGCGCGGGGACCTTCAACCCGCACACGTTCCTCCGCGCCCTCGGCCCGGAGCCCTGGAGCGTCGCCTTCGTCGAGCCCTCGCGGCGCCCGGCGGACGGACGCTACGGCGACAACCCGAACCGCCTGCAGCAGTTCCACCAGTTCCAGGTGATCCTCAAGCCGTCGCCGCTCGACATCCAGGACCAGTACCTGGCGTCCCTCGCGGCCCTCGGCACGGACCCGCTGAAGCACGACGTACGCTTCGTCGAGGACGACTGGGAGTCGCCGACGCTCGGCGCCTGGGGCCTCGGCTGGCAGGTGTGGCTCGACGGCCTCGAGGTGTCGCAGTTCACGTACTTCCAGCAGTGCGGCGGCTTCGACTGCCGTCCCGTGTCGGGAGAGCTCACCTACGGCCTCGAGCGCATCGTGATGTACCTGCAGGACGTCGACGACATCTACGAGGCGATGTGGGCGCCCGGCGTGCGCTACGGCGAGATCGCCAAGCGCGCCGAGTGGGAGTGGTCCACGTACAACTTCACGGCGGCGGACGTGGAGCACCACCGCGCGCAGTTCGACACCTGCGAGCGCGAGTGCCGCCGCATGCTCGGCCTCGAGGAGCAGCGCATCGAGACCAAGAAGGGACCGCGCACGGAGCTCGGCTACGTGAAGGCCCCGCTCGAGCGCCTCGCCCTGCCCGCCTATGATTTCTGCGTGAAGGCGTCGCACCACTTCAACGTGCTCGACGCCCGCGGCGCCATCTCCGTCACCGCGCGGCAGGACTACATCAAGCGCGTGCGCGGCATCGCCCACCGCTGCGCCGAGTCGTGGCTCGCCCAGCGCGAGGCCCTCGGTTTCCCGCTGCTCAAGGGCCGCACGTGAAGCTCCGCGGCGCTGCGCTGGCCGGTGCGCTGCTGCTCGCCGCTCCCGCGGCGCGGGCCCAGGCAAACCTCGCCGAGACGTACTTCCAGAACGGCAGCCGCGCCTTCACCGAGCAGCGCTACGCCGAGGCCGCGCGCGCCTTCCGCGAGGCCCTGGCGATCTCGCATCGGCCGGAGCTCCTCTTCAACCTCTCGCGCGCCCTCGAGCGCCAGGGCGACTACGTCGGCGCGCTCCAAGCCCTGCAGGACTTCTCCAACGGCGGCGCACCCGGCTTCGACCGCGCGGCGCTCACGCAGATGATCACGCAGCTCGAGGGCCTCGCCGCGGACCAGCGCACCCGCGAGGAGGCCGCGCGCACCGCCGGCAGCGCACCGCCCCCGGTGGTGACCGTGGAGCGTCCGGTCATCGAGCCCCGGTGGTTCCGCGTCGAGTACCGGCGCAGCGCCGTGAACAACGTGGGCCCGTGGGTGACCCTCGGCGTCGGCGCGGCCCTCGGCATCGCCGGCGTCGCCGAGGCCCTCGTGGGCGGCGCCGCGGCGTCGACGCTGCGCAACGTGAACGCGGGCTCCGAACCCTGGAGCCAGGCCGCCGCCGACGCCCAGGCCCGCGCGCCGGGCGCCTTCACCCGCGGGTGGATCCTCGGGGGCACGGGCGCGGCCCTCGCCGTCGGCGGCGTGCTCTGGGCATTGCTCCGCGGACCGGGCCAGCGCGTCGAGGTCCGCGACGCACCGCACGTCTCGCTGGCACCCGCAGGCCTCGGCCTCGCCGTCGGAGGAGCGCTGTGACCGCGCCCCGCTGGCTCCTCGCCGTCACCGTCGCCGCGAGCTGTTCGGCGCCGGACCTCGACCGCACCGGCGCCATTCTCTGCGGGCCCGCGAACGCCGATGGCGTCGGGCTGTGTCCGTCGGGCTACGAGTGCCGCCTCGAGCACTGCTGCCCCACGACGAGCGCGACGTCGGCGTGCCCCGGCGAGACCGCGGCGACCACCGGCGCGCCCTGCGGACCGGGCACCTGCACGCTCTCGAGCACCGCCTCGACGGCGTGCTGCGCGACGGTGAACGCCAACGCGCGCGAGGTGTTCCGCGGGGGCTACGCGACGATGCTCAACTGCACGTCGAACGCGCAGTGCGGGGCCTACGGAACGTGCACGACGCTGCAGGGCATCGGGCGCCCGGCGTGCTGGCGGCGCTGCACCTACCGCGCGGGCATGGTGACCCCGTGCCGCGACGCCGCGAGCGAGATCGCATCGTCGCCGTCGGGATCGTACGTGTGCGTCCCCGACCCCGAGGGGCGCGCGCCCAACGACGGCGTGTGCATCCCCGACTGCACCGCGGTGCCGACGGTGTGCGGCAACGACGTCTGCGATCCCGCCACGCACACGTGCCACGGGTGCACCGCGAACACGTCCTGCGCGGCGGGACAGGTGTGCAACCGAAGCTCCGGGCAGTGCAGCGATCCCTGCACCGCGCTCACCGCCGTGCGCCTCTGCGGCGCGCTCACGCTCTGCGTGCTGCGCACCGGCAACTGCATCTACTGCCCCGAGACGCCGTGCCCCGCGGGGTTCTCGTGCAACGCCACCACCGGGCGCTGCGCGGCGCGCTAACCCTCGACCCTTCGGCGCACCTCGTCGCGGGTCCCGTCGAGCAACGCCGCAAGCACCGACGCCGCGAGGTGGGACGGCACGCCGGCCTCGGCGGCGAGCGACGACCAGCGCGCGTGCAGCGAGGCCTCGCGGGCGGCGTCGACGGCGGAGAGCCCCTGCGCGCGCTTGAGGTCCCCGACGGCGCGCACCGCGGCGAGGCGGCGGCCGAGGGCGGCGACGAGGTCCGCGTCGGCGGCGTCGATGGCGGCACGGAGCGTGGCGAGGTCGTCGGCCATGGCGTCGGCGAAGGTACGCCGGGAGCGATGTGGCGGGGCGGCCGTTCCCGGTGTAAGCGCCCGCCGGTGAACGACGCGACGCGCCCCGAAGTGCTCAGCCCCGCGGGAGACGCCGAGGCCATGGAGGCCGCCGTGCGCGCCGGCGCCGACGCCGTGTACTTCGGGCTCCAGGGGTTCAACGCCCGCGCCCGCGCCACGAACTTCGACGCCGCGGGGCTCGGCGCCACCGTCGCGGGGCTCCACGCCCGGGGCGTGCGGGCCTACGTCACGCTCAACACGTTGATCTTCGACGCCGAGCTCGCCGCCGTCGAAGAGGCCGTGCGCGCGTGCGCCGCCGCCGGCGTCGACGCCGTCATCGTGCAGGACCTCGGGCTCCTCGCGCTGCTCCGCGCCGTCGCGCCGACGCTGCCGGTGCACGCCTCGACGCAGATGACCTGCACCGACGCGGCGTCCGTCGCCCTGGCCGCGGAGCTCGGGGCGTCGCGGGTGATCCTCGCGCGGGAGCTCTCGGTGGCCGACATCGCCGCGGTGCGCGCGCAGACCGACGTGCCCGTCGAGGTGTTCGTGCACGGCGCGCTCTGCGTGGCGTACTCGGGCCAGTGCCTCACCAGCGAGGCCATCGGCGGACGCAGCGCCAACCGCGGAGCGTGCGCGCAGGCGTGCCGTCTCCCGTACGCGCTCGTCGTCGACGGCGCCGACCGCGACACCGGCGACCGGGCGTTTCTGCTCTCTCCGCAGGACCTCGAGGCCAGCGCGCGGGTGCCCGAGCTCGCGGCCCTCGGCGTGGCGTCGATCAAGATCGAGGGGCGCCTCAAGGGCGGGGCCTACGTCGGCGCCACCACGGCGCTCTACCGCGACGCCGTCGATGGACGCGTCGACGAGAGCGAACGCCAGCGGGCGCTGCAGATGTTCACCCGCGGCAGCGGCGACGGCTTCTTCGGCGGCGTGGACCACCAGCGCCTCGTCGACGGCGGCACCTGCGACCACCGCGGGCTGCGCGCGGGCACCCTCGTCGCCATGGAGCGCGGACGCCTCCGGGTGCGCCTCGAGACCCCCATCGCGCGCGGCGATGGCGTGCTGGTCCAGGGCGGCGCCGCGAACGAGGGCGAGGTCGGCGGACGCGTCTGGACCGTCGCCGTCGACGACCGCGACGTCGAGCGCGCCGAGGCCGGCGTCGAGGCGTCGTTGTGGCTCGGTCCCGAGCGCGACGTGCGCGGCGCCGTGGCCGGACGCACCGTGTGGCGCACCGATGCTCCCGGCGAGGAGCGGGCCGTGCGCGAGGCCCTGCACGACGACTCCCGCGGCGACGTCGTCGACCTCGTGCTGCGCGGCGACGTCGGCGAGCGCCCGGTGCTCGAGGCCCGCACGCACCGCGGCCGCCACGCCACCGTCATGGGCGACGCGCCCCTCGCCGAGGGACGCAGCGGACGCACCCCCGACGACGTGCTGCGCGACAAGCTCGGACGCCTCGGCGGCACCGGCCTGCGACTCGGAGCGCTCGAGAACGCCCTCGGTGCGGGGGCGATGATCGCGCCGTCGGCGTTGAACCGCCTGCGTCGCTCCGTCACCGACACCCTCGCCGAGGCCCCGGCGCTCCCGTGGACGGCCACCGCGCGCACGGCCGCGGAGCTCCTCGCCGAAGCAGCGCCGCCCGCCGCCGAACCCGCCCCCGCGGGGCTCTTCGCGCTGTGCCGCACGCTCCCGCAGGCTCGCGCGGCCCTCGCGGCCGGCGCCGACGGCGTGTACCTCGACCTGCTCGAGCTCACCGGCACCGGCGAGGCGTTTCGCGCGCTGCGCGCCGAGGGAGCCCGCTGCATCGGCCTCGCGCCGCCGCGCATCCGCAAGCCCGGCGAGGAGAAGATCGACCGCTACCTCCGCGCCCTCGGACCCGACGTGCTGCTCGTGCGCGGCCTCGGTGCGCTGCGCGAGGCGAACGTCGACGACGGGGTTCTTCGCGTGGGCGACGCGTCGCTCAACGTGGCCAACCGCCTCGCCGCGGCCACCGTGCTGCAGCGCGGGCTGCGCGCGTTCACGCCGAGCTTCGACCTCGACGCCGCGCAGCTCGGCGCGCTCCTCGACGGCCCCTTCGCGCCCTGGACCGAGGTGGTGCTGCATCACCCCATGCCGCTGTTCCACATGGAGCACTGCGTGATCGCCGCCGAGCTCTCGTCGGGCCGGGACCACCGCGACTGCGGCCGTCCGTGCGAGCGCCACGCCGTCTCGCTGCGCGACCGCGCCGGCTTCGTGCACCCCGTCGAGGCCGACGTCGGGTGCCGCAACACCGTGTTCCACGCGCGCCCGCAGAGCGCCGCGGGCGTGGCGGCGGGGGCCCAGCGCGCGGGCGTGCGACGGTTCCGCGTGGAGCTCGTGCGCGAGACCCCGGCGCAGGCCGCGAGCGTCGTCACCGCCTACCGCGCGCTGCTCGACGGACGCAGCACCCCCGCCGAGGTCTGGCGCACCCTCGAGGCCGACGGGAGCTACGGCGTCGTGCGCGGATCGCTGCGCGTGCTCGGCGCCTGAGCGCGGCCAGGCACACCCGCGTCCGGCGGGTTCACGTTGTCGCCCGCGGACTCGTCGTAGGGCGTGAGCGTGCGCTGCAAGAGCGCCCGGGTCTCCTCGTCGAGGGCCTGCGGACGCTGCTCGACGGCCTCGCGGGCCACGGCGAGCCAGTGCCGCGCCTCGTCGTGCTGCCCGAGGCGCTCGCTGGTCATGCCCCGGAGGTACCGGTACCGCACCTGCTCGTAGGGCTCGAGGTGCCCGAAGTCCGCCTCGAGGTCCTCGAGGTTCGTGAGCGCGGCCTCGTAGCGTGCGGCGCGATAGTGCGCGTCGGCACGATCGAGCTGGTCGCGGTAGTTCGCGCAGGCCGGCAGCAGGGCCAGCAGCGCGAGCACGGGGAGTCGGTCTCCGAGACGCACGGCGGCGCACCGTACCACGACGCTCGCCGCGGGCGCGCGCTCCGCACCATGGCGGCTCGGTCCACCGCCACTGCGACACGGATGTCAGGGCCCGCGGACCCAACGCCCGCCCGCGGCGCCCGGCGCGCACCGCCAACCCTCTGAGAACACGCGGAACCGTGCGTGAACGCCCCTCTGGCACGGCTACTGCACTAGCGCTGGAAGCTTCGTTCCTTCGCTTCTTCTTGCTTCGGTTTCGCCTCTTCCTTCGCTTCAACGTCCCCCTTCGACTTCGCCTTCCCGCGCCGTGAAGTTTTCGAGCCCGCGGAGCGCCCCCCTTCGGTGGAGGGCCTCCGCGGTCTTCTTTTTCCCGCGCGGCGTGCAGTGCAGAATGAGGGCGTGGACGAGCCGCTGGTCGACGTCTTGTGCCGGCGCGCCGCCGCCGTGGCCGACATCGCCATGCGCGTGCAGCTCTTCCGCACGATGCTCGTCGCGGTGGAGATCGACGCGCTGCGCGACACCCTCGACCGCCTCGCGGGGCGCGCGAGCCTCCGCGATCCGCCCGCGCAGATCGCCCTGCTCACCGCGGAGATCGCGCTGTGCTGGGAGCCGGCGCTGCAGCGCGCGGTGCACGGACCCCGCCTCGACGCGACGGCCGGCGACCCCGACCTCGTCGTCGCCGATGACGAGGCCCGCATCCCCGACTACGGCCGCGGCCGCGTGCTCACCCTCGGCGAGCGCAAGTCCCTCGCGCGCCGCCAGGACCGGCGGCTCCTCGACCGCGTGCTCCGCGACCCGCACCCCGACGTCATCGAGCTGCTGTTGATGAACCCGCGGCTCACCGAGGCCGACGTGGTGCGGCTCTGCGCGCGGCGGCCCAACGTCCCGCTCATCCTCCTGCGGGTCTTTCGGGCGCCGCGCTGGGCCGTGCGCCCTGCCGTGCGCGCCGCCATCGCGCTGAACCCCGCGACGCCGCCGGTCATCGCCGAGGCCATCGTTCCGCTCCTCGCGCCCGACGACCTGCGCTGCATCGCCGTCGACGAGCGCGCCGCCCCCGCCGTTCGCCAGCGCTGCGCCGACGTCATGCTCCGCGCCGTGCCCGTCGACACCGGCGCCGAGCCCGCGCTGCACTGACCGTCAGTCGGCCGCGGTCGCGTCCATGGACTCGTCGAGGCCCGCGTCGGCGGCGTCGTCCGAGGCCCCGAGGTCCGCGCCCGCGTCCGTCGGCGCCGCGCCCAGGTCCGTGGAGATCACCGCGTCGTCCGGCGCGCCGAGGTCGAGCACCGCGTCCGTCGCAGCGCCGTCGCCGCCGTCGGGCTTCGGCCCCTCGGGGACGATCACCCGCACCGTGCGCTGGCCGATGACGAGCCCGTCGCCGACGAGCGTCACGTGCACGAAATACAACTGCGGGTATTCGCCGGCGGGCATCGTGACGTTGCGCATGTGCACGCGGAACGTGAGCAGCGTGCGCGTGGGCACCGCGGTGAAGGTGTCGACGATGCCGTCGTGGGCGCCGGCGGGCAGGCGGTCCTCGCGACCCGGGGGAACGCCGCCGTCGGGAAGAAGCGCCGACACGGCCTCGATGGCGTGCACGAAGTCGTGCGTGTCGTCCGTGGGCTGGCCGTGCACCTCGGTGAACGCCAGCGAGTCGAGAAACCGCAGGATGCCGTCGACGAGCGTGCTCCCGAGGCCCGTGCCATCGCTCTGGATGTCGAACACCAGCGGACACGAGGGCCCCGACGCAGGCCGCGCGGTGCCGCCGATGCCCGTGGTGCACTGGCCGTTCACCGCGGGCGCGACGGCGCCGGTGGCGACGGCGATGGCCTCCTCCTGGGCGCGGGCGGGCAGGCCCGACGCGATGCCGATCATGCGGGCGCCGATGAGCCGCAGCGCCGCAGCGGCCTGCGCGGTGGAGTGCGCGCCGGGCACCGCGGATCCGTAGTCTTCGGGCTCGTGCGACGGCGCGTCGGTGACGTTGATCACGACGTGCGCGGCGCCAGGACGAAACCCCGCGCCGCCGAGCAGCCCCGCCGCGCGCCCCGCGGTGTACGGCGCGATGTTCCCCGCGGAGAGCCCCGTGAGGCCCTCGCCGGTGGCGATCTGGTACAGCGCCTCGCCCCAGGGTTCGGCGTCGTCGCCGCCGTTCTGCAGCGGGCGGTTCAGCGACTGCACGGCGCCCATGACCCGCCCGAGGTCCGCGGTGATCGGCGTGAGGAGGTTGTACGCTTGGTCCGTGCGCGCGCCGAACGGGGCGATGGGAAATTCCCCGAAGCGCGACACACCCATCTGCAGGTCTGGAACGCGGGCGCGGAGGCCCGGGATGATCACCGTGTCGAGGGTGCCCTGCAGCGCGTCGATCTCGCCGCCGAAGCTGCCCGTGGTGTCGATGTTGAGGTGCACGTCGAGCTTCGTCGCCCGCGGCTCGACCTGCATGTCGAAGGTGCGCTCGGGCGCGCCGTAGGGCATCACGAAGGTGACGTCGTAGGCGGGGTACGACGACGCCACGCGCGCGGGCAGCACGTCCGGCAGCGGTCCGAGATCGCCCAGCGTCGCCGGCGGTCCGGCGTCGGCCACGGCGGGCAGGCCCGGCGGGCGCGTGCCGCCGCAGCCGACGGCCAACACGGCCAGGACGAGCGTGCGAAGCGGCGCCTTCACGGTGCGCCGCACGGTAGCACGGCGCGCTCGCGGTCCCGGTGGAGCACGCAGACCGCGGGTGCGCGTTGACACCTCCGGGGCCCGGGGTGTCCGATCTCGCATCATGGGAAGAACGCTGAAGCCGTCCGCGGTGTCGACGGCGCTGCCCGCCCTCGCCGCGCTCCTCGCCGCCTGCAACCGCGAGTCGCGCACGGCCCCGGCGCCGCCCCCGCCGGGCCAGCCCGACACGACCTCGGCCCAGGACGCCGGCGCCCCGCAGCACCCCGTCGAGCCGGTGCACGTCGACCCGCACAACGTCCCCATGCACATGGGTGGCGCCGTGATGGTCGTGTCTCCGCGCCCGGCGCCGTCGGCGATGGCCGCCCCCGCTGCGCCTTCCGCTGCTGCGGCTGCTGCACCTGCCGCGGAGCGCGCTCCGGGCGTCTACGTCGTGCACAACCACCCGCAGGGAACGCCCTGCCGCCCGCTCTCGCACACCGAGGTGCGCCAGGCCGCGGAGCGCGTCGCGACGCCGTGACCCCCCGCGGACACCGGCTCTTCGACACCGCCTTCGGACGGGCCGGCATCGCGTGGAGCGACGCGGGGCTCGTGGCCGTGCAGCTCCCCGAGGCCACCGACGCCGACACCCTCGCCCGCCTCGCCGCGCGAAGCCCGCACGGCGTCGAGGACGCACCAGCGCCCGCACCGGTACGCGACTCCATCGCCCTTCTCCAACGCCACCTCGAGACCGGCCGCGAGGACCTTCGGAGCATCGCCCTCGACCTCGGCGCAGCGCCCCCGTTTTACCAGTCTGTGTATGCTCGGCTTCGCGAGGTCACCCCCGGCCGCACCGTCGCCTACGCAGACCTCGCCCGCGCGGTGGGAGGGATCGGGCACGCGCGCGCCGTCGGCACCGCCATGGCGCGCAACCCGCTGCCCGTCGTCGTACCCTGCCACCGCGTGCTCGCCGCGGGCGGCGGCGGAGGCTTCTCGGCGCACGGCGGCCTGCGCACCAAGGCGCGGCTCCTGGCGCGCGAGGGCGCGGCGCTCCCCGACGACCTGCTCTCCTTCACGGTCCGCACCGGAACCCCTGAATTTCCCGTTGATCGCGCGCTCGTAGCGCTGTCGAAGCGCGACGCCGTGATGCGCGACCTCATCGCCACCGTCGGGCCCTTCACCCTCGAGCGCTCGCCCGCCGCGAGCACCTACGAGGCCCTCGCCCGCTCGGTGATCTACCAACAGCTCACGGGCAAGGCCGCGGCGACGATCCACGGACGGGTGACCGCCCTCGGGGCCGACGGTGCGTTCCCGGCGCCCGCTGACCTCGCGAGGCTCCCCGACGAGGCGCTGCGCGGGGCCGGCCTCTCCGGCGCGAAGGTGCGCGCGCTCCAGGACCTCGCCGCGAAGACCCTCGCCGGCGCGCTCCCTGCGCTCGATGCGATGGACAGCCTCGACGACGACGCCATCGTCGCCGCGCTCAGCTCCGTGCGCGGCATCGGCCGCTGGAGCGCCGAGATGCTCTCGATGTTCACCCTCGGCCGCCCCGACGTGCTGCCCGTCGGCGACTACGGCGTGCGCAACGGCGTGCGCCTCGCCTACGGCCTGCGGGAGCTCCCGTCGGAGCAGGAGCTGGCCGCCCGCGGCGAGCGGTGGCGTCCGTGGCGCAGCGTCGCGAGTTGGTACCTCTGGCGCGCCGTGGACCTGCACCGCGGCACCCTCGCGCCCGCGTCGTGACGAAGCGTCGTCAGCCGTAGCGCACGGCGAGCACCGTGTATTCGAGCGTCGCCCCGTCGGGACGGCGCACCGCCATGGTGTCGTCGACGGTCTTCTTGAGCAGCGCGCGACCGAGCGGCGAGCGCCACGAGATGTGCCGGCGCTCCAGGTCGACCTCGTCCTCGCCGACGATGTGCCAGGTGCTGAGCGCGCCCTCGTCGTCCTCGAGATCGACGGTGGCGCCGAAGAAGACCCGGTCGCCCTTCTGCTTCGCGGGGTCGACGACCTGCACGTTGCGCAGCCGCAGCCCCAGGAAGTTCAGCCTCCGGTCGATCTCGCGGAGCCGCTTCTTGCCGTAGATGTACTCGGCGTTCTCGCTGCGATCGCCCTGCGCGGCGGCGTCTTGCACCTCCTGCACGACGCGCGGGCGCTCCTTGCGCGACAGGAACTCCACCTCGTCGGCGATGCGCTGGTAGCCCGCGGGGGTGATGTAGTTCGGCGTGTCGGTCATCGCTTCGGCGCAGCGTCGTCGCAACGCCCCGTCGCACGCAAGCCGCTGGCACGGCCGGGGTGAAGTGCGCTACCCCGTCGTCACCATGAGCCCCCTCGACGCGGCCCGCGATCGCCTCGTCTTCGCCCTCGACGTCGCCGACGAGGACCGCGCCCGCGCCCTCGTCACCGAGCTTCGCGACTCCGTGGGCACCTTCAAGGTGGGCCTCGAGCTGCTCCTCCGCGGCGGCATGGAGCTCGCGCGCCGCATCACCGACGGCTCGGCCCTCTTCATCGACGCCAAGCTTCACGACGTGCCCGCCACCGTCGAGCGCGCCACCGCGCAGATCGTCGGCGCCGGGCTGCCGGTGCGCTTCATCACCGTGCACGAGCCCGTCTCCGCCGCCGTGCGCGGGGCCGCCGGGCGCGCGGGCATCTTACGTGTCACCGTACTCACGTCGCAGCCCGCCGACGCCCGGGGCGAGGCCGCCCTCACCGAGACCGTGGTCGCCCGCGCCGTCGAGGCGCAGCGTGATGGGGCCGCGGGCATCGTGTGCTCGCCCCGCGAGCTCCGCGCCGTGCGTGCGGTGCTCCCGTCGTTTCCGTGCGTGACCCCGGGCGTGCGTCCGGCCTGGGCCAGCGTCGACGGCGACGACCAGCGCCGCACGGCCACCGCCTCCGAGGCCATCCGCGACGGCGCGTCGTGCATCGTGGTCGGCCGCCCCATCCGCGACGCGCGCGTGCCCCGCGACGCCGCCCGCCGCGTGCTCGAAGAGATCGCCGAAGCCGCCGGTGCTTCTCCTTCTGCGCGCGCCTAGGAACATCCGCCCGCCCTCGCGGGTTGCCCCTCTCACCGCAGGAGGCCATCGCATGA
>CAIMWA010000684.1 GCA_903845045.1 uncultured delta proteobacterium
CCGCTCGAGACCCACGCGCCGCATCTTCCGCAGGCGGTGCTCGAGGTGGTCCATCGCGCGCTGCTTCCTGATCGCGAGGAACGGCTGCCGTCGATGCAGGCGTTTCTCGCAGCGCTGCTCGACGCCGTCGGGAACGAGGTCACGACGTCGGCGCCGACACCGCGCGAAGCGGAGATCGCCGCCGCGGAACCCGGCGAGTTCTTCGACGACGAGTCCACGAGGGTCAAGGACGGCGCGGCCGGCGAAGAGGCGATGACGAACGTCGGGGCGTCACGGCCGATGCGCACGCCGACGCCCGCGCCCTGGTCGACCGGCACCGACGATGCCATCGAGCGCGCTCCCGTACGACGTATTCCCCACTGGGTCATCGGTGCCGTCGTCGGCCTCGTCATCGCCGCCATCGGAACGCTCTTCATCGGCACCGGTCACGGTCCACCGACGACGACGCGGACGACGGCGAGCCTGCCTGCAGAGAGAGCGCCCGCGGTGACGCCCATCGCGACGCCCGCGGTCGCGGCGCGGCCGCCGGCTCCGGTCGTCGACGCCGGGATGGCGGCCGCACGAGCGAACCCGCGGGTCGTGCCCGTCGTCGCACGCGCGGCGGCGTCGCCCGTCGCAGCCCGCGCGCCCGTTCGCCCCCTCGCGCCAACGATGCCGGTGGCGCCTGCCCGGACCGCGGCAGTACCGCCGCCCGTCCGCCCGAGCATCGTTGCCACTCCTCGTCCGCCGGTGGCCGCGCGTGCACCGGTCCGTCCGGCGCCCGCGCCCGCAGCGGCGCCACGACCGACCCGGCGCGCGCCGATCCTGGGCATCGAGTGAGGGGGACCGTGCGCGTTCTTCCGTGGTCGCTTGGTCTCGCCGTCATCGTGGGCGCGGCCACCGTTTCCGCGCAGCCGGCGAACTCGCCGCTCACGACGATCCTCTTGCACGGCGTGCAGCTTCGACAGCAGGGGCGGGACGAGGCCGCGCTCGCGGAGTTTCGTCGCGCCGATCAGCTCTCCCACGAGCCACGCATCACCGCGCAGATCGGACTCGCGGAGCAGGCGCTGCAGCGCTGGGTCGACGCGAGCCGGCACCTCCGCGAGGCGCTTTCGTCGTCGCAGGACGGCTACATCGTGCGGCACCGCGCCGACCTCGAGCCGGCGCTCGCGGAGGTCGAGCGGCACCTCGGGACCGTGGTGGTGACGGGAGGCGTGCAGGGGGCCGAGGTGTGGGTCGGCGGCGTCTTTCAGGGCACGCTTCCGCTCGCCGAGCCGCTGCATCTCGCCGAGGGGAGCGTGGTCGTCGAAGTGCGAGCGCCCGGCTACACCTCGTTCGCGTCCACGGTCGACGTGCGTGTCGGCAATGCCGTCCGCGTGACCGCGGTGCTGCCCCGGCTGGTGGCTACGACGGCGGCAGCGCAAGGCGGATCGGCGCTTCGCCCATCCGCAGTGACGGCCGCGCCCTCGTGGAGCGCTGGCCGTCGCGCGGGGCTCGGACTGCTCCTCTCCGGCGTCGCGCTCGCGGGCGTGGGTGCGCTGGGGATCGTGCTTTCGCAGCAAGAGGTCAACTCGTTCAACGGCCTGGGATGCGTCGTCGACCCGGGCACCTCGCGCACGTACGGGCTCGACACCTGCGTGACGCACTACAACAACGGCCAGGCGTGGCTCTACACCGCGTACGGCGGGTTCGCGCTCGGCGGCGTGTCGGCGCTCGTGGGCGTCATTCTCCTCGCGACGTCGGGGTCCGCGCCGACGCGTGCGGCGGGCCGGGAATTCAGGTGTTTTGCTGGGATGGGCGGGGTCACCGCGATGTGCGAAGGGAGCTTCTGACGATGGTCGGGCAGTCCGTGGGACGACGGGCCTTCGTCGTCGCTCTCCTTGCCGCCGCGTGCAACCACTTCAACGAGACGCGCTGTGGCGATGGCCAGTGCTCGCCCAACGAGCGTCCGGCGACGTGTCCGGTGGACTGCGTCGCGCCCGTGGTCGACGCCGGCGGGGATCCCGGTGTCACCGATGTCGGCGGCGCGGCCGCATGCGGCGACGGCACCTGCGGTCCGGGCGAGGACTGCGCCATCTGCCCGCAGGACTGTGGCGTCTGTCCAATGGTGGACGCCGGCCGTCCCGCCGACAGCGGTGTGTGGGGATGCGGTGACTTCCGGTGCAACCTTGGCGAGACGTGTTCGTCGTGTCCGCGAGACTGCGGTGCGTGCGACTCCGGCGTCATACCAGGAGACAGCGGCCGTTGGTGTGGAAACGGTATCTGCGATGTCATCGAGTCGTGCTCGACGTGTCCGCGAGACTGTGGAGCATGCCCGGTGCCCGACGCAGGGCGCCCCGCGGATACCGGGGTCTGGGGATGTGGCGATGGGATGTGTGCAAGCGGTGAGAACTGCCTGTCGTGTTCGCAAGATTGTGGAACGTGCGCAGCGTGCTCGGCGTGCTCGGCGACGATGCCATGCTCGGCTGGATTCAGCTGCAGTCAGCGCTTCTGTGACGGTGCGGGGGCGTGTGCATCGTCGGCGACGACCCGTTGCGATCTAGTCGGGGGCCAGCTCTGTCCGCCGACCGCAGCCTACGTCCCGTGCGCTTCTGGTCCCGAATGTGGGAGCCGGGCGACATGTTACAGCTACAGCCCTGGGCCGACATTCTGCTCGTACCCATGCAACGTGGCAACGGACTGTCCGCCGCCTCCGATGGGCTTCACGACGCTGCGGGCATGCGATACCACGAATCACCGATGCTTTCTTCAGTGTAGTGGCGTTGGCGTGTGCCCGTATGGCCTCGAATGCCGTACCTTCACGGATGGATCGTACGGATTCTGTGACTGACTCTGCTCGACTCCACGCGGGTCGAAACTGGGCGTCGCGTTCGGCGTGACCTCTTCGGCCGCGCCCCGGTCGCCGCGAAGATCCGTCCCGCCGTAGACTCCACTCATGCCCTCGGTCCCCCGCACGACGGTGACGCCCGAGGAGTACCTGGCGATGGAGCGCGCCGCGGCGCACAAGCACGTCCTCTGGGACGGCGAGGTCTTCGCCATGGC
This sequence comes from uncultured delta proteobacterium, assembly GCA_903845045.1. Taxonomy (GTDB): domain Bacteria; phylum Myxococcota_A; class Polyangia; order Polyangiales; genus SCUS01. The sequence goes on from CAIMWA010000684.1 coordinate 3,022, forward strand.
CGGGGCGCTGCCGGACCACAACGTCATCGTCGCCAACTTCATCGCGGAGCTGCGCGGCCTCGCGCGCCGCGGGCGGTGCCGTGTCTTCGCGTCGGACCAGAAGGTGTGGGTTCCGCAGCGCCGGGGCTTCGTGTACCCCGACGTCACCGTGGTCTGCGCGCCCCTCGCGTTCTACGACGACACGCAGGACGTCGTGACGAACCCCACGGTGCTCGTGGAGGTGCTGTCGGCCAGCACCGAGGCCTTCGACCGCGGCGCCAAGGCCTCGGGCTACCGCGCCCTCGACTCGCTCCGCGACCTGCTCTTCGTCTGGCAGACGGAGCGCCACGTCGAGCACTACGCGCGGCAGCCGGACGGCGCGTGGATGCTCCGCGAGTACCGCGACGACGCCGTCGTGCCCGTCGCGACGCTCGGCGGCGACGCGCGGCTGACGGAGGTCTACCTCGCGGTGTTCGACGACGGATCGCCGCCGCCCCCGCTCACCCCACCGCCGGCCGCGTCGCCTCGCTGAGCTCGACGCCCTCGAAGACACGATCGACCTCCAACGACGCGCCGAGCGCCGCGAGCTTGGCGATGACGTTCGCGGCGAGCGCGCCGTGCTCGAAGGTGCCTCCGGCCATTGCGTAGATCTGGCCGTCGAACCACTCGTGCTTCGCGACGGAGTCACGCTCGAGGTCGACGAAGGTGGCGTAGTCGATCCAGTTGCGCGCTGGCCCGCTCATGGGCCGACTCTGCCACCGTCCGACGCCGGGGCAACAAGGCAGGTGCGTCCCCTTGTTCTCCACGCCATCGCCCTCCCGACGGTGGCGGCCGCCGCCATCCGCCACCCCTGGCGGACCCCCAAAATCCCGGTGCATTCCGTCGGCACGCGGCGTGGTGGAGCCCCGCGCATGGCCGAAGCCGACACGATCCTGCGGACCGTCTCGCGGCGCTTTCCGGGAGCGCTGGTGCGGGCGCTGACGCGTCCGGACGCCGACGTGCGCGACGCGGTGTGGCTCGAGACGCAGTACGCGCGGCGCACGCGTCTGCTCGACCGGGCGGTGCGGGCGACGGTCGACGGCGAGGCGCAGATCCACCATGTCGAGTGGGCGTGGCGGTGGTCGGCGAAGCTGCCGTGGCGGATGTTCGAGTACCACGCGATGCTCGCCCTGGCGGACGCGAAGGACCCCGTCGCGACGCCGGTGACGAGCACGGTGGTGGTGCTGACGAGGCGGCCCGCTCCACCGAGGGAAGGCGAGTACCGCACGAGCCCTCGGGGCCGGGCGTTCACGGGTCTGCGCTTTCGCATCGACGCCGTGGGCTCGCAGCGTGTTTCGGAGCTGCGCCGCCGCGGCTCGGAGCTGTGGCTGGCGTTCGCGCCGCTGGCGTGCGACGCGGACGAGCGCTCGGTGCTGCGCGTGGCCGCGGAGCTCGGGGAGCGGGTGCGGGACCTCGACGAGCTCGGCGAGCTGGGGGCGCTGATGCGTGTGTTCGTGGAGCGCGGTCTCGGCGACGCGGCGCTGGCCGAGCGCGTGGCGCGCGTGCTACCGAGGGAGGTGATGATGCGCAACTCGATCTATACCCAGGGGCGCAAGGACGGGCGCGGCGAGGGCCGCGGCGAGGGCCGGGCGGCGACGCTGCTGCATCAGGTTCAGCGACGCATCGGCCGTGATCCGTCGACGATGGAGGCCGCCGTCGTCGCGCGCCTCGCAGCGACCGAAGAGGGTGCCGAGCGCCTCGGTGATGCCGTGCTCGACCTGCGCGGCGACGAGCTCGTTCGGTGGCTCGCGGGCCAGGGCGGCTGACGACGCCGACGGCTACGTCGAAGGTCCCAGGACCTCGAGGAGCTCGGCGACGACGCGCAGGTCGTCGGCGTCGGCGGGGTCGAGGGTGATCGCGGCGTAGGCGGGGTTGTCGGCGACGAGGCGCACACGCCGGGCGCGCCCGGTGCCCGAGGACTCGAGGCGCTTCACGGTGTAGCTCGCGCCGGTGTCGGCGTCGCGAAGCCCGCGGTGCTGCACGAGCAGCGTTCGATGGGCGAGAACGCCCGGGACCGCCGTGCTGAAC
>CAIMWA010000685.1 GCA_903845045.1 uncultured delta proteobacterium
ACCCCCGTCCGGACTCACGTCCGGGCGGGGGTTTTGTCATTTGCGCCTTTGAAAACTGGCGCGCCCATCCCGCGTTCTGCTATCCGCCGCAGATCGTGTCGGCCCGGGCCAGGATTCTCGCGTTCGCTGTTCTGGCCAGCCTCGGCGCCGCCGGCGCGGTGGGCCCGCGCCTCGCGCGCGAGAAGGTTCGCGCGGCGGCCGCCCTCGCCTGCGAGCGTCGCGCTGCAGCGACCTGCACCGTCGGATCCGTCGATTTCGCTCTCGATGGCCTCTTGCTCCGCGATGTTCGCGCGTCGCTGCCGGAGGCCCGTCGCTCGATCACGGCTGCACGTGTCGCCGTCCGCCTTCGCTGGAGCGATCTCGCGCTGGGTCGCTCGCAGAGCGTCGACGTCCAGGTTGCTGGCGTCGAGGTCCGCGGCGATGGAGCCCTTCGCGATCTGCTGCACGCTCCCGCTCGTACGGCGGTCGCAGGCGAGGGGCGGCGCCGGCTGACCCTCGGTGCGCTGCATGTTGAACGCATCCAGGCCGACATCGACGTGCACGAGCCCGACATGGCCCCGGCGAAGGTGCAGCTACGCGAGGGCGCGCTCGAGGTCACCGAGGATCGGCGCGTCACCGCTCGCTGGTCCGAATTGCGCGTCGAGGCCCCGCGGGTCGCGATGCGCTCCGGCGGGTGCGTGGCGCTGCTTCGACCGGGCGAGCGCACGCTGAATTGTTCGGGCTTCGAGGCGGTGGCCGACGTGCGCGCTCGCGAGGCGCTGCCGCCGTTCGTCGAGCGCGTGCTCGGCGCCCTCGAGGCGTCGAGGAGCGATGTCCCGTCGGCGCTTTCACCGGACAGCGCGGCCGCGCTGGGCGAATCGACGTACAGCGTGCAGGCGCGCGAGGGCATCCTGCGGGTCGAGCGCGACGGCGAGGACTTCTTCCGCTTCGCTCCTGCGGCGGTGTCCCTCCAGGCGCACGGGCGAGTGCTCGACGAGCTCCGCGTCGACGTCGGCGACGACACGCACGCGGCGATGAACGCCACCTACACCCGCAGCGCCCAAGGACGCTGGAGCTTCGAGCTCGACGCGGCCACGCTCCCGTTGCAGCGCCTCGCGCCGTGGGTGCCCTTCGTCCCGTGGCACGCGACGGAGCACGGCACCGCGCGCGTGCACGTGCGAGTCGAGCCCCGCGAGGGTGCAGGCGCCGCGGAGTCCGTCGATGTCTCGGGCAACGTGCGCGTCGAGGGCTTCGGGTTGCAGCACCCCGGCCTCGCACGCGAGCCGCTCGATGGTCTCACGGCCTCGCTCTCGGGCCGTGCGACGCTCGATTTCGCCCACCGGCGGGTCACCACGCCCGGCATCTCCGCGGAGCTCAACGGCCTTCGGTTCTCGCTGGCCGGCAGCGCCGAACGAACGTCGGACCACACGGCGGTGGACGCCACGCTGCGGGTGCCCTCCTTCGACTGCGACCTGCCTCGACAGGTGCTCCCGCCGCCGGCGGTGGGCCCGGTGGCAGGGTTCCTGTTCAGCGGAACGCTCGGCGGCGACGCGCACATCGCCCTCGACACCCGGCGCCTCGGCGACACCGTGCTCGACGTGAACGTGCTCGACGGCTGCCAGGTGTCGATGTCGTCCGCCGAGGTGGGGCTGCGCCGCCTCGGGGGTCCGTTCATCCAGCGGGTGCAAGAGCCCAACGACGTGCTCCGCGCGTTTCTCACGGGGCCTGGCACGCCGGCGTGGACGCCCTTCGAGTCCATCTCGCCCTTCGTCGCCGCCGCGGTGGTGCAGCGCGAGGACGGCGGCTTCTATCGGCACCACGGGTTCTCGCCGGACGAGATCCGGGGCGCGCTCGTCCGCAACATCAACGCGGGGCGCTTCGCCTACGGCGCGAGCACCATCAGCATGCAGCTCGTGAAGAACGTCTTCCTCGCGCGGGAGAAGACGCTGGTGCGCAAGCTCCAGGAGGTCGCCCTCACGTGGTGGATCGAGCGCTCCCTCGACAAGCGCGCGATCCTGGAGCTCTACCTCAACGTGGTGGAGTTCGGTCCGGGCATCTACGGCATCGGCCCCGCGGCGCGCTTCTTCTTCGGGTGCGAGCCGGCGAACCTGACGCTGCTGCAGTCCATCTACCTCGCGACGCTGCTGCCCGCGCCGGTGCCCCGGTACGCCATGTACGACCGCGGCGCCGTGGGCAATTCGACGCTCGGGCTGCTGCGACGGGTCGCTCACGGCATGGCCGCGAGCCACCTCATCGAGCCAGCCGCCGCCGAGGGGGCCGATCACGAGGGCATCAGCTTTCGGCCGCGCGCGTCGCCGGTGCCGCAGCCGCAGACGATCACCGTCGACCCGCTGGCCAGCGACGATCAGGCCGCCGACCTCGCGCAGCGCTACGCCGTGCAGGTGCGCCCCGCCGAGGCTGCTCCGTCGCCCGACACCTCCGCGTCGGCGCCGCCGGTGGAGCGCGACGACGACGATCCGCGCTGAGGCACCTCGACGGTCTGCGGCGGCCGCGATATTTCTTCGAGGCGTCGACCGGGTGTCGACCCTGGAGGTGCCCGACGATGAACCCCGACGCCACGCCCTCTGCCGAGGCACGTCCGCTGCGCCCCCGCGCGCCCGGCCTGTCGTTCACGGACCCGCCGGTGCCCCGGTACTGGTTCGACGGTCTCCGGCACGCGACGCTGCTCGTCGACGCCGTGAACCTGCTCTTTCCCAAGGGAGAGCGGTTCTTCGTGCGCAGCGTGGTGCATTACCTCCCGCGCATCGAAGACGCGTCGCTGCGTGCGCAGGTGCGCGGCTTCGCCGGCCAGGAGGGCAAGCACGCCAAGGCCCACGAGGACTTCGCCGCCGTCATGGAGACCCACGGCTACCGCATGGAGTCGTTCATGCGCTGGTACCAGCGCATCGCCTACGACACCGTCGAGCGCGCCGCGCCCCCCGCGCTTCGCCTGGCCACCACCGCCGCGTGCGAGCACTTCACGGCGATGCTCGCCGAAGAGGCGCTGACCGAGGGGTTCCTCGAGAAGATGCACCCCGCGATGGGGCGGCTGCTGCGGTGGCATGCCGCCGAGGAGATCGAGCACAAGGCCGTCGCCTTCGACGTGCTGCGCCTCGTCGCGCCGGGGTATCCGCTGCGCCTCGCCGGGCTCGGGCTCGCGACCACGCTGCTCGGCGGGTTCTGGGTGGCCGCCCTCGTCGACCTCCATCGGCAGGACGCGAAGCTCCCGCCCGCGCCGTCTCGTGAGGCCACGGCCGAGGAGCTCGCCAAGGGTCCGCTCGGGGTCTTCGTGCGCGGGATCCTCGACTATGCGCGCCCGTCGTTTCATCCAGACGACCAGGACAACCGTGCGCTCGCGGCGGCGGCGCTGCAGCAACTCGGCCTCGAGCCGTCGTGACGCGCGCCGCGGCGCTTCATGGTTGACGCGCCGCTCCCATCGCCCAGAATCGCCGCGGTCACCACGCATGATGCCTCAGCTGCTGCAACTGCTGCTCGTCCTCGTGAGCGCCCTGCTCACCGGCGCGGGCGTCCTTCGGGGCCGGATGCGCAACGCGGTCGCCGGGACCTGGCTGCTGGGGGCCGCCGAGGTCACCGCCGCCGTGGCCGTCTCCGCGCTGGCGTACGGGTGGCTGCGCGTGGTCAACGCGGGCACGCCCTCCGGCAACGTCATCTTCGTCACCGTCGTCGACTGCCTGCTCTTCGGGCAGTGCTACACCATCGGACC